>JAKZUU010000001.1:0-9610 GCA_047516405.1 Candidatus Nitrosopumilus sp.
CGTCATATAGTCTGCGATCATTCTGAACGGCATGCGGCACGCATAGCAGTCTGCCACCTCTGTCACTATGCTCGGATCGTAGCTGCCGTTGTTTGGAAGACCGGTCTCCGGCCTGATGTCCTCCCTGCCACAGGAGTTGCACCTGCACGTGTTTATGGGGTGGCGTGTGGTGATGTTTGTTATCGTGCGCACCACCTTGGTTATGTCCTGCTTTATGGTCTTTGTTATGGAAAGTTTGCCAAGCCGCACTCGGGACAGGCATCCGAGGTGTGCTCCTCAAATTTTGTGGGTTCTGGCTTGTTGGTCACGCCCTTGTGGCCTGTTTGCCCTCCGCGTGGTTTTGAAACACTGCCTGTCGTGCCGTTCTTTTTGTCGCGCATCTTTGATTGTTTGGACTTTGGCTCCGGTATGCCACTGTTCCCTTTGGTGCCGGATGTACTTGATCCTTTTTTCATTGATGGCGGGGTGTTGAAATTGTCATGTTGTCCCAGTCTGTGCTTTAGATCGGCAACCGACCGTTTCAATTCCTCAATCATGTGCCCCTGCATTTCAATTGCCTGCATATGTTCCATGACTTCTTGCGTCATTATCTCAATCGTCTGCTTTAGCTTGATGTTCTCTGTTTTGAGCTGCTTGTACATCTTTTTGTAATCGCGCTGGCTACTCATATGGAATTTTAAATCTCATCATATTTGGATCTATGGTTTGTGAAAAGTTTACTTGTAAGTGAATATAGTTAGGCACGACGTGAACAGATACGATCAAAATATTATATTCAAAGGTTAAAAATCACTTCAAAAAACTACACAATTACCAATCTTCTTATTTACAATCTTCTTATGTGTAATTCTCTTATCTTTTGAAACAATTTTCCTTTTTCCGCGTTTTTTGGATGCAGTAAATTCATCCCCAATACCATCTGAATTCTTTGATCGACCCACATATGGTTAGTATTCGGACTAAAGATTCGGACAAATTTTCCAAAAGGTTATTGCTGTTAGTCGAAAAAACTGTCCGGATCTTTAATCACATTACTGTGCACCCAGTCTACGTGCCGCATGGAGTTGGAACGCTCTCATAGCAAATTCACTTCCGTTTTCGGGATTTTGCGGCAGATGGAATCACAAGCCCGTTGTCTTTCATTATTTTGTATACCCGTATGTAGCTTATATCATGTTTCTTCTGCAGAGCCTTTGCAGTGCACAATACACCTGCAGGTTTTTGTTTGTACTGATCTAATACCATCCGTACATCGTCTGGGGACGGCTGCCGGACCGGCCTTCCTAGACGCTGTGGAATATGGGGAGAACCAGTAGTGTGGAACTCTATCCGCAATCTTCGAATGTGTCTCGCTGTCACACCCACCTCTGCTGCCACCTGTGACGCACTTTTGCCTTTATCGAGCTGCTCCATTGCATACCGTATGATTTTTTCCGTCAGTCGCCTTCTTGTCGTTTTTCGTGATCGACGAAGTGAAAGACGGTCATTTACTGCATGCTTAATCTTGGCTGGACCTAATTTCCGTACAGTAGACAGTATGTGAAAAATGGAATTGTAATTAAGATTAAGAAGCAATGTTCCAACTCAAATTATAAAGTATTTATATCTATGCCGCAAAAATACGTCTTTTCCGTCTGTCAGATGCCTTGTAAGTGTCAAAATTGGCTTATTTTTGGCGTTTTGTACCTCGCAGCAGTAATTTTTACATCAATCTTGATGTCATAATCTTAATTATGAGTCCATTTTTGACATGTTGCAATGGTGTTTGCAGTGTTTGAAATGCAAAACACGGCCGGGATCAGTAGATGTACAAAAACGGCTCTATGATTTGGATAACGTCTTGAATATTGAAAAGCGGTAAAGGTGTTGCAGGCGCATATTATGAGATGCTGCGTCCCATAAGCAAGAGCGATTTGGACAGGGTGGACCCCGACATTGCAGCCGTCCTAAAAGGACTGCCGCCTAGAGGCTATGTTTCTGTAGAACGGTTGAAGGGACACGGCCACGATGCCAGACTACTGGCACTGAAATGGGCATGCGCCAATGGCATAATGCGCAAGACGGCACATAACAGCACCGTTATGAATCTTCAAAGCGTCAGGTTCTGGCTCACTCAGTTCAACTCACAGAAGATGAAGAACCTTAGACTCGAGAATGGTACCAAGCGCACGTATGCCAACGCGCTTGAGGCCTTTAACAGGTGGCTGTCAGGCAGGGAGTTTCCTGTGAGAAAGGACAGGGGACGGGACGACAAGCGAACAGTCTCACACGAGAAATTCCCAGATGTAGAGCACCTGCTGAGATTCTGTGAGCATCCGGATTACGGCACCACGATGGCAAAGCGTGTCATGAGCGAATATCTGGCAGATCTGGCCACCTCCAAATATTCTCTGTCTACTGCCATGGTGCATTGTACGGCAGTCAAGTCGTACTTTACCACACACGACATCCAAGTCGACGTGAGGGTAAACAGGAACCTCCATGCAGTCCACGATGTGCAAGAGTCCCACGAGATGAGCCTGTTTGACCTGTACAAGATGATGACGGCAGGCAGCATGGACGTCATGCTCAAGGCCATAATAATGATAAAGTTTCAGGCAGGACTTGACTCCAGTACGTTTGCAGACAGGTTCAACTTCGAGGGATATGACCAGATAGTAAAGCACTTTGGGATGGAAGACTATGTTGGATGGGATCTTGGCAGGTGCCCCGTTCCGATAAGACTGGTGCGCGTTAAGACCGGCATGGCGTACACCACCTTCATAGACAGGGACGCAGTGATGTATCTGCAGGACTATCTTAGGTGGAGAGAGTTTCACAGTGGCAGCAGTAGTAGAAGTAATGACAGCGACAGCAGTAACGACGGCATGAAGCGCGACATGTCCGGGCCGCTGTTTGTGACGCGTCGCGGTGTGCCGGTGAGCCCAGGCTGGATATCCAACAAATTCTCCAAGGCAGCTGCTAACGCAGGAATACAGAAGAGGACCTCGCACCGTGTGTACAAGATCCACGCGCATGAGGTGCGCGACCTGCTCAAGAGTACCCTGATAGTGTCAGGATGCGCGCAATACGTGACAGACCACGTGCTCGGACATGCCACAAATGATTCCTACGAAAAACAGATCATGCTGTACCCCGAGACATTGCGGAGCGAGTACGCCAAGGCATCAAGACTCCTGAACATATTCACAAATATTAAGAGACATCTAAGTATGACAGGTACAGATCTCAAAAAATGGCAAGAAGAGATGGAGAGAAAGAAGAAGAAAGAGAACATTGCCAAAGGCGACCGATATCGAAGGATCGAGGCGCAACAGCAAGAGATGCAGGTGACACTCCAGAAGATGACCAGTGCTGTCACAGATATCCTCAGGATTATGGCGCTCAACAAGAAAGAAAACTCAGACACCATGTCAAAAGACATCCTGCTCAGGTTCAGGGAGCTAGAAGGCGATGGCAAGGAAGAGTACGACGCGTAGGATTACCTCCAAGACAAGGCAATGCGCTAATTTCACATTGCAAGAGGTGCAGTGTCTAATCCAGTCAAACGTTTTCGATGTTGTGGTTGTGGTTGTTGTAGTTGTTGTTGTTGTTGTATTGCCGTGACAGTCCCATGGACCTGTTTACACAGTGGCACAACCACAGAAGACCACGCATGTCTCTTGGTGTAAACGTGGAGAACGAGACGCCTCCTGCGCGTTCATACGTAAGATGCCTCCTAGAGGAAAAACCGTGGTTGACAGATAGACAGTGGAGGAACACCATACATCTGATGATAATTATGATGAGGAGAAAGAGGGTCAAGGGCATGAGCATGGCCGTGATTTTACACATGATCCACATATCTGACTTGATCCCATACCTGTAAAACAGCAGATCAACAACATACGGGATGGACTGGTAATGGCAGATCCAAAAAATGCTTTGCAGTACGAGTACAATGCCATCGGATGCAACACAAAGCTCGATGTGCAGGATGCAAAGATTAGAACCGAATTGGCAGGATGTCAAAGGGACACGTTTGTCTCATTCCACAAGGTGTTTACATATTTTGCAGACAGGTAGCTGTAAGATTCTGCAAAATTTTCTGAGTTTTGATACGAAAAAGCCCGCATCATAACGCCGTGTAGTTGTTGGTGGATGTACAAACAGGTCCAAGGCCATGCATGGCAAGGCTGCATGCAGTTTCATAATCTCAAACATTGTGGGATTGCGCACAAGTTCTATTAGAGCTAGAAGGCCATTTGCAAAGACAGATCTGCCTGAAAATTATGATTCAGATACATTTAATGCCAAATAATTGTGCTAAAATACTAGAAAAGGTTAGGGGTAGTATTGGAAAAAAGACCATATAGAAATTTTAAAAGACGCGAGCCTGATTTGACTATGGAGCAAAAGATTGAAAAGTTCATTATAAGAAATTCCAGTAACGGATTTTTTACAAAAATATCTACCATACAGCATAAATTCGAAATTTCAGAAAGTATGACGTGGAATATTGTAGGTCAATTACTATCAGGCGGGTTATTAGAATCAACGCATGATGATATCACAGGTGAGATGAAGCTCTGTGAAACAGACAAAACTTATGTTATAATGGGTTTAGAGCGAAAACGAAAAAGAGACAAGTATAGAGAGAACAGCAAGATAAGGTCAAAGAAATGAGCTGGAGCAGGTAGATAAATCAGTAATAATGATTAATGACGGCGACTGTTGGCAATCTTGAAAGACTGTAATGCAGGGATGAATTTGGAGTAGCTTGAAAATGATCTGTTTTTTTTTTGGCACGGCACAGACAAACATCATTGTCAGTTTATCGAAATGACAAACCCTTAATTTTGTTTGATGTGTCAACAGTGTGATGAATGATGACGGGGAGGAGAATCTTCCAGCGCAATGTCACCTTGTGACTGCAACAAAAAAGAAGAAGAAGATAAGAAAACCAGACAACAAAACAGTATAAGGCATGAGAGATTTTATTTAAAAAATATCGTTAGACAAAAAATTCAGAGTGCAGATAATCCAGTTACAAATATTACGCATGTTGCCAAATGATCGTGCAAAATATTTTAAATTAAAAAAATTAGAGTGCGAGGGGATCAATGCTGCCGTGGTCATCTAGTTGCATCAGAATTCGTCATGCCGATACATAAAAGTAAATCTCGATATCCTAGTCCTCCAGGATTATCCAAGAAAGTCCGATTACATCCTCCCAAGATGACTTGGTAGAATTGTTTTTCAATAGTGGTTTGTCAGAGTTGTGTTCCATACAATACCATAATAGAATTTCTATTTAAAATGCATGAACAATTTATTCATATTCTCTCATGTGCAAATCAGCAACGATATCAGATAGTCCAAGAGCAGCCATGCATAAACAAGAACACCGCACACACACCCCACGAATGAAATCTTTGCAACAAGGACGGTCAATCCAGAAATAACCCGTCCAGACAAGTCGGTACAATGTGCAGCAGCCCTCAAAAAGATACACTCATTTTTTGTCCGGATGTTAAAAGAGACAGGGATCCAATGGACAAAACATCTCCAGCTGCATGCACAAAAAATATCTGCGATGAAAACCCGTTTGAACGAACTGACATGCAGCGGAATTTGCAAGAATAGATTTACACATATATCAAGATACATGTGATAGGGATTGTGCACGGTAACATATAAGATATTTTGCATGCCATAAAACGTCATACCGGATTTGTTGTGATAGCACCTACACAAAGACAGATCAAATACAAGATTGCACCGGCCGTAATTTATTGCAGACAGACACAAGACAGTTTAATTTTTAGATCTTTGGCCGATTGCACATGCTTCAAAAAACTTCCAGTCGGTGCAATGCAGATAACTTCAAGCGCGGTATTTTTTATGAGATTTCCCCAGGTTTTGAATTTTCAAGTGTGGCGTTCTTTTCATAATAGTACTCTTGTTTTTTCAGATCGTCTTCAGAGATAATCCTGCATTTTTTCATTAGTGTCAATTTTGAGACCTGTTCGTATGTGTTCATATCACGAACATCTGCAGCGTATGCAATTTGTAGCAAAGGGGATTTTTCTTTAATCATTGGTTTTGCCTGCTCATACCCCCCGCTCTGCCTCATTCCGGTTCTAAATAACCCCAGATTGGCACCGCTCTTTGATATTTGTGGGTCTTGATAACAGCAGATTGCAAACTCGCCATTATTTTTTTCGATAATAGTCAATCTGGTAAATTTGCCACTCCAGCCTTCTATCTCTTTTGCCATTACAGCGGCCTCCTTTTTATCCTCAAATACCGTTGAAATGACTAGTCTGTCTTTTTCATATGCCCATGAGATTCCATAGAAATTGCTGCGCCATTTGATATCAAAAGACATACCATATATGAGAAACGTTCAAATTAATATTTTTAAACTGCAATTAACAGACAATATTTAAACAAAGTTTGTCAGATGTCAGTTTTAGATAAATGTTGAGGGTACTTTAAAGTATGTACTCAGGTCCCTCCTACGACTAGGCGTAATTTTGCAGAAATGTGTGCAATTTTGTGCCTGAGCAGTCTGTAGACCTGAGTATGTACACTTTAAAGCAGATATTTAACCTCAGAACAACTTGAAGAGGCATAGAATACTTTAAGTAATAATCAGGAAAAAAAACAATGATGAATTTTGAAAATCTTTTGAAGAGGATAATGGATTCAGATATCAACATCAGACACAGCATAGTTACAGATGTTGAAGGAAATATACTGTCTACGGCTCACAGGGAAGGAATCACAAACTTTCTATCCAGTGAAGAGACAGAAGCCTCACTTAGAAGAGCGGCCGGTGCATGGAAGGCAAGAAAACAGTTAGCTCCAAAGATAGGGCATGGGCTGTATGCAGTAGCGGCATTTGAAAAAATCACAAGGGTGACATTTCCACTTAGAGATGAGAATCTGATCTTTGTGAGTTTAGGTTCAGACACTGTCCGTACAGACCTGCATGCAGGTGGACAAAAACAGATCGTAGACGGCGTATTGAGCATACTAAGCCGCGATCCTACAAAAGCAGCATGACAGATCAGAGATCAGGCAGACTCTGTTATTTTTTATTCTGACAGGTGATGGTACAGATACCGCATTAACTTCCATACAAGACTAAAAAATTGGGCGCAGATATCTGTGATCGGGTTATTCAGGTAGATGTGTCTTCAAAATTTGATTTTTTAGCACTAAAAATATTAGACTGTTAAGATAATTACAAGGGTTGTCGTATATGGAACATACAAAAGAGTGCAGATATAGAAACGACAATGACATGCCGCACAACAACTGTTTTTGCAGATGCCACAAGATCATAATGGCAGAATCAACAAATATGGAGTCAAAGATCTTTTGATTTTTTGCCGGCCTGAAAATTATCAATAATTTCAGTAATGTTTGCAATTACAACCTCTTTGATTTGAGCATGTGTCATGCCTGATTTGCTCATCAGTTTCATTTGATCGAGCAGTGCAAAATGCACTCGTCCTTGGAGATAATCTACTATCCCAAAACCCTGTTTTGGAAAATCAGTCACAAATGCATCATAGGGAGATTCAGACATACGCTGTGTTGGAAAGATCAGTTATAAGATTATTTACAAATGTTCATTAGCAGGCGGTTTTTCGCGGGGTTTTTTACGTTTGTTGCAATATACGGGTTCGACATTGGATGTAACTTCATGCTCATGTATGTATAGGAATGGATGGTTTATTACCTTTGCGTAGATGGGACTCTGTTTCCTAATTGCTTCAGACGTGCTTGAAACATGTGAATAATCACAAAAAACTATGACAAAACGACTGACGGAAAAGACCGCAATACGTAATGATATAGTTCAGCAAAGACAAAAGCGCATCGTTGGCAGTAGTAAAGACAGGTATTACATCAAGACATATTCAAAGACTACTGGAAGCAACTTACATGTAAATCATTCAGATATGTTTTGGGCAAACTGTGAAACAGTGTAAGACTCCGATACTGATGTGCATCCCTTGCGGAACATCATACATGTCTACCTGAAACACGCGAACAACCAAAAAAACTTGTTTGTACTGCATTATACTGCATAGCAGTAACGATTCAGGTCCCCTCCAATTGAGGTAATGCTGACTCGCTTTGATCCAGATCAGATCAAGTGCGATAAGCACTTTGACAATATTTTTTAGATGAGGTATTTAAAAAAATGACCCGTGAATTGTGAACAGCGATGAACAACAAACTCACGTGCCAACATATCTTATCAGAATTTATATTTAAACAAATGTTTTGCCGGTTTCCGTATGCGGGGCGGCACAAGAATGGCTTGAGGAGAGGTATTTTCGACAATGACGCCTCCAAAATCTGAAAAGACAGTGCTACGGACAGAACTGCGTCATGTATGGGGCGTGGTAGAGATCCTGCTGGGAGCGCTTGCAGGATCCGTCGGAATGACAAGAAATGCACTGAAAGTGATAATCGATGAGATGGCACAGCTAGGTGAGGAGAACCTCGTTCTGAGGGGAACGATCAAGAAGATGGAGCAGAGGATAAGAATTCATGAGAGCTGGAATCATTCCCATGCAGAGGCAACAGAATACGCCCGCAACCGAAGACAGTTCCGGAATGATGCAAAAGAATACAGGGTAAAGAGGATGCAGGCGCCGCACGATCAGATGCAACGAAAAGCAGGACACCGGCATGGAATGCCCGGTGTATCCCATCACGACCGTCCTTGTGACGGCAGGAGAGAGTTTGCAGCAGATATGTGCAGGCAGTGCGGGAGAAACGATCTTGTCCTTGATGCCCCCATACAAAAAATGACAAGGAAATTGGCGGAAGGAAGGATAGTATTCCTGCAATACGCCATCACATGCGGGGCATGTCCTGACTGTAAAGTGGTAACATATCCACATACATATATCATACCTGGGACTTCGTTTGGGAAGAAACTCATGGCAACCATAGTCTCATACAAAAACGAGAGCGTCTCAGTGAAGGTAATGACGCGCCTGATACGCGACGTGTTCGGTGCGCACATTTCTGCAGGTGCCGTATCTAACTGCACCAGCGCAAAAATCAATCCCATGAAAGGCAGCGTGCTGAAAATTCACTCAAAAACAGTCATCCTCAAACACGATGACACAGAGCTTTTCTACTCCTCTCTCTGTCCTCCTCCCGAGGCGTCTCAGAGCATATACGACTACGATGCCCAGATTGCACGGCACAGCACGGTCTGGACATCGTTTATGCCGCTTCCCGCCATGGTAAAGATTCTGGAGAAATCTACAATGGAGCCATGGTACAGGACAAATGAAAGCAGGCAGCAGATAGGGAAAAAGGAGGCCACCATCTCCCCGAGCCAAAGTGAGGCGGGTATTCTCTACATTAATCTCGGCGGCACACACCTGCTACAAGCAGAAAATCTTCTCGTGTATAGCCGTGGAAGAGATGATCAAGCATCCTTGCTAGAGCATATTCGAGCCCCTGATTCAAATGCAAAAAGAGATTACTGTGAGAACAGCCGCCGCGTAACATGGGAGATCTGCCAGGATCATATGTTTGGGGATCTGAGTCTATACATGGCTACTTGTCCCAGTCAAAATCACGTTGCAAC
>JAKZUU010000002.1:0-27054 GCA_047516405.1 Candidatus Nitrosopumilus sp.
AGCAGATTCCACACACGCAGCAATACAAAAAAGATCTCACAGATCCCGAAAGTTTATCAGATTGTAAAAGTATGAGGCGTTTGTTTGGATGGTTCCTTTTCTGGGAATCTTTTGCAGGCCTACGTTTTTGGACTCAAGTGCGGCCTGTACTGCACCACCTGCAAAACAAAACGCCCACAAAAAATCCTTCTCCTTGAGCATGGTACAGCAAAATGTAGAACAAAAGATGTCGCCTACTCCTGTAGTGTCGTAGGCCTGTTTGTTTGGCAAGGTGATGGAATAGACTTTGTCCTTGACCAGAATGGAGATGTCAGTCTTGCTGGTTAACAGCACGTATTTGACTCCCCTCTTTTGTAGTGCCAGCATCATCTCATCGTTAGTTCCGGTTACAAGTTGTCTGGCCTCATCAGAGTTTACCTTTATTGCATCAATGTCTGACAGATCCAGATCAGTCTTGTCCAGAAATATGCTGCCGTCGGAGTCTTTGCGTCTGAGAAATCCCTGGGGATCGACGAACAGAAAGTTGGAATCTCTTTTGACTTTTTGAAATGTCTCTTCTGAAATTTCATGATATATTGGACTTAGAAGATGGCAGTCTGAGTCAGTACCAGAATAGCGTATAGGATCACACTGATTCACAAGCTTGAGGGTTCTGTCAGGACCCATAACTGAGATGCTGAATCTGGTGGTCTTGCTTTCAGATTCAGAATCAGGAAGATTGATTTTGTGTTCGGACAGATACTGTTTTGGGAAATCAGAGCCGAATCTTGTAAACAGGTCTACATCAAATTTAAATGCTCTTGCCGTAATTCCGCAGTAACATGCCGCACCCCCTATCTGCTCATAGCTGCGCCCGTCAATGGTTATCGTGTCAACTGCACAGTGCGATAGAATAGACAGCCTCATTGTTATTGCTTGTCTGTTTAATGCGGATTTAGTTTTTTGCATTGCTGGCGTCGTCGTCGTTGCTGTTGCTGTCGTTGTTGTTGTTGCTTCTGTTATTGTTTTTACGATCACTGGCCATCTTGAAGCAGTCATGGCAGAGGATTTGGCCCTCAAAGATCTCCAGTTCAGTTCCAGACTTGAAACAGTTATGACACAGACCACGCATGATATATAATGTTAATCAAACTAGAATTAAAAGATAAAGGTAAATTCTTTGATTATTTGCCGTATTCTGACAACATCTGCAAATTTGTACCAGCTTTTTGAGCAATTATCATTTTTGCACCAATCAATTTTTTTGTACATCTGGAATTTTCACATTCTTGTGCATTCGTGCCAGCTTAACTGCACAGATACAAAAAATGCAGTGTTGACGATTTGATGCAGTATGACATTTTGCAGCACCTCCAATCGATGATGAATGCTTCTTTTTCCATTATAGGCAGATTCCAAAACACGTCCTAGACTTTTTGCCTGCATCCTCGAGTTGTCATACCCAACTTGTCCTTGCCATATTCACTATTTCACATATAAAAGAAACCGATCAGACAAGAATCAAAAGATCCCTGTAAAGTCCAAGCAACCAGACCATAAAACCAGATATCTAAAAGAAGACGCAGCAATCTCGTTGTTTTTGGGCAGAAAAACCTCAATCTTACTTGAACCTTACAAGAGGGGTTATGCGCAACCACATGTGAAGAAATTAGCAAGGAAATCAGGCGGAGGAATGCACGCTGCCGCTGCGCGCAGTTCCAAAAGCCGTGGAGATAGCAAAAGCAGCGCCAATCAAAAAAAGAATATCCCACAAAAACGTAACAGGGCCATGAACAATACATCAGGTTCAAAGAAGAAGTCAAGGCGACAAACAAAGACCAAGCGCAGGCCGTCTGCATACGTTGGAATAGATCTACACAAAAATACTCTGCAAATTGAGGTCCAAGACTCCCATGGAAACGGTCAGGAACCAAAATTCTGGAACCGAATGAATGTGTGGCCGTTTTACCGACTGCGAAAGTTCATAGAGTACAAAGCAGGATGGGAAAGACTCTAGGTGATTTTTGTGCATGTACGTGGCACAAGATCACTGTGTACCGTATGCAACAACAGACTTGCACCGCAATCTGACTGCAAGATGTGCTGCAACACATGTGACACGCCGGCAGATCGCGATGCCAATGCCAGCAGAAATATACTTTTTCGAGGCCTCAAGACACAGACCAGACTGGGCGCAAGTGAAGCAATGATGCCGAAACCGTCTTTTGAGGAAATCAGACTAGTCGATGTATGCTCAATGCGAAAAACAGAGCGCTTGCACAGTTTACGCATAGCGTCTAAGATTATAAGGAGGCAAATTTGTTTATGTTCATGCCACTAAAACGTGCAAGCAGGGGCAGGACAAAAGGAGGAAAGGGATCATCAGGAGTCGTGCAGTGTACAAACTGCGGGCAGACAGTCCCAAAAGACAAGGCAAAAAAGGTTACATCCAGACTGAATCTGGTCGAGCACACACTAGCAAAAGAACTACGCGCACAGGGCGCATACATTGCATCGCCGACGGTTTTGAAACATTACTGCATCTCATGTGCAATTCATTTTAAAATTCTAAAGATTAGATCAGCAGATAGCAGACGAAAACGCGGAAAGCTGCGCTAGCACTTTTTAGCTTTTTATGCTTTTTACAGTATATATCATTCTCTGAACCAATGTAATTCCTGCAATGATCACCACGATTATTACGGCATAATCCATAAAGCCTGCAATTCCAACTATGGCAATCACCAAGAGTCTCTCGGCCCTCTCACCGATCCCGATGCCTTGCAACTTTATGTGTATGAGTTCAGATTTTGCCCTGGCATAACTTACCAGCAGTGACAAAGTGATAGCAAGCAATACAAGATACGGTTCGGCATACCCGCCGATCAGTATGCCTAGAAATATTGCAACCTCTGCAATCTTATCGAACATAGAATCAAGATAGGAGCCCTTCGGTGATGTCTTGCCCATAACCCGGGCGACCTGTCCGTCCACCATGTCAAAGAATCCCGATATCAGTAGCAGTATACCCCCCAAGATTAGCCCAAACTCCACTGCATTACCCAAAGTGTATATTGTGGCTGCAATCAGTGCAAATGCCAGACTGACGGCAGTCCAAAAGTTAGGAGGCAGTCCTGTTGATGCAAAACCCCTGCCGATCTTTTCAAGCGTTGGTTTTAGAGCATCCCGTAAATTGTTTAGCACGTGATACACACAATAACACTTCCTAATAAACGAAATTATGCAAGATTTTGTGCGTTGTCAAGGACTGATACGACAAAGATTCTACAAAGAAGGGCGCAAGACATTCGTCTCCAAAACTGGTTTTGTAGACATTCACGTTGTGCCTAGAAAAATAAGGAATGTTTTCAAAGTACGTTAAATTCATGCATAAATCCGAGAATTTTCTCAAACCACATGGACGCATACTAGAAAGGAATATGAAAACAATGACTTTCAACTGTTATAATAAATCGGTATTCTAATGCGTATTACAAGTTTTTCTGTCGAAAATTTTCGTTCTATTACTAAAGCAAATAAATTGCCGTTGGATGATTTCAGTATTTTAATTGGACCCAACAATCAAGGCGAATCAGATTACCGTTCTTCCCGTAGATATATGCCAACAACATGCCCCTTGTCTTTGTGTCTGTATCCTTTTTGCGTGATGCCTTGAGCTTGCCTACGCCAATGTCCGAGAGAATACTCTCCCTCTTGTCAATTCTTTTTTTTTTTAGTTGCTTGAGAATCAGGGATTCATGTTTAGTCTGGAAAGTTGAAAATAATTAGACTGCCAGTAAAGAGTGGTTAACGCATTCGTTTACCACATATGACAGGTAAGAGAATAGCGATTGTTCACATATTGCAAAACTATCTTCTAGGACAACAGACAGTCAACTTGTACGAATAGTTGAAACGTGTTAGTTTTGAAACTTCAAAACATCAATTATTCTGAGATACGTTTATCGCAATCAAGGTGGAGATGATTTTTGCTGCAACTGCCGCAGTGGAACCGTTATCAAAGTACGGATTCAGCTCTACAATGTCAACGCCTGTAACTTTTGTCTCCCCAAAGGCGTATATCATATCGAAGAGTTCCCTGGAGGTTATTCCCACTGCCTCAGGATTGCCAACCCCTGGTGCGTACGCAGGATCCAAGACATCAAGATCAAAACTTGAATAGACGGTATCAACAGTGGAGACGTGGTCTTTTAAGAGACTTGGGCCTTTGCCTGATCTTATCTCCTTGTCAGATATTGTTTTGATGTGATGTTCTGTGAGGAACTCATACTCTTTGCTGTCAAACGCCCTTGCCCCAACATGCAAGATATTCTCAGAACCACGCTGCTCAATGACCCGCCTCAGATAGGAGGCATGACTTAGTTTTGTGTCTGCAAACTCGTCTCGCAGGTCATAGTGCGCATCAAAGACCACATATGCAGTATCTTTTGGAAAACTGGCGTATGCAGGATATGTGATAGAGTGCTCTCCGCCCAAAATGAACAGCTGCCTGTTTTTTGCTACAAGCTCTGTCGTGATTTTTTTGACCATATCTGCCATCACAGATCCAACGACGGTGTGTTGGGTATTGCCTAAATCCTCAATGTGCAGGTTCTCCAAATCCACATTGAGTTCGGGATGAAAGATCTCAATATTGTTAAAGGACTCCCGAATCGAATCAGGACCGAATCTGCATCCGGGCTTGAAGGAATGTGTAGAGTCAAAAGGAATGCCAAATATTGTGGCTGCAGCAGGTGTCGTGTTATCATTTGATGCGGTGATAAACGGGTTGTTGTTCAGGTATAAGTCAAGAAAGCTCACTGCATCACACCATCAGGTTTGGCCTCTTTGAGAGATGTTTTGGCAGATTCAGGCCTGTAAAGGGTTTTCCCTTGGTCTCTTCATTGATATTATCTGTGAAATCATCAAAAGACATCTCTTCCAAGGCGCCAGTCTGCCTGTTACGAATGTTAAGATTATGTGAATTGACCTCCTTTTCGCCGATTACCAAGATGTATTGTATCCACTCTTTCTCGGCGTTTCGTATTCTCTTGGAAATGCTCTCATTTCTGTCATCAATGTCTACGCGGATGTTCTTTGCAGAAATTTTGTCGCAGAGTGCCTCAGAGAACGCATTGAACTCTTCTTTGAGAGGTATGATCCTGACCTGGGTGGGTGCAAGCCATAGCGGGAATTGTGGTTTGCGTCCCTCCTTGGAATCTTTTGCCGCTTTTTCAAGCAATACATATATGATTCTCTCAACTGCCCCACTAGGCGAGTTGTGCAAAATTATCGGATGGCGCTTTACGTTGTGCTCATCTACAAAGTCGATGTCGTATCGTTGTGCGTTTTCGACATCAATTTGATCAGTGGACATGGCAGATGCTTTTCCGAAATCATCAATAAAGTTAAACTCCCATTTCAACACAAAATAAAAAAACTTTTCTTTCCACATCTCGACTAGGACAGGCCTCCCATGCAGCTTGACTAGGTCGTGAACTGCTGATTTGTTTTCATTGTAAAAATCCTCGGTGAACCTGATCGCCATCTCATAGTCAGAGCCAGAAATTCCAAGCCCTGCAAGAACACCCTGTGACAGATTAAACCTGGTCTTTATCTCCTCTACTGCCTGAGCGATATCCTTGCAGAATGCATGGCAGTCAGGCATGGTAAATGCGCGCAGCCGTCTCAAGCCAACCAGCTCTCCGGACTGCTCCCGTCTAAAGCTGTACCGGGTAAGCTCATACAGTTTGAAAGGCAGGGTTTTGTATGACAGCTGGTATTCATTGGCCATAAGGAACTGGCCAAAGCATGCGGCAAACCTCAAAAAGAGTTTCTTGCCTTCTGAATCAATGTTGTACTGTCTTGCAGGAAATCGGTTAAAATAGCTGACCATGCTTGGATGTTCTGAATCATACATTATCGGGGTTTCCACCTCATACCCGCCGTAATCTTTTACCTGGTGGGTAACGTAACGCTCAATCAACGACTTGATCAGGCGACCGTTGGGATAAAATCTCATGTTGCCAGAGTCAGATGCCGGCTCATAGTCAGATATGCCAAGCTTTTTCATCAGTCCTATGTGGGGCGGCAGTTGATCTGCGTTGCGCTGTTTTGCAGACTCGTACTTTGCAAGAACCTCCAATTTTTTGTGCTTGGAGAAGTCAAAGTCACCGATATTGGACATTTCGCCATCAGGGGAGAGTATCTTCCAATAGGAACGAATTTTTTGTTCTCCTTTTATGGCATCTGATGTTATCTCGGTATCAGTGTGCGCATCGCCTGCATCTTTGGTAATGACTTTGGAGCTTTCGGCAAGCGGATGTCCCTTGACTGTTATCTTGTAGGATTTTGTCCAGCCAAACGGAGAATGGGATACCTCAAGGCCTAACGCGTTTGTCTCCATCTCAGAAAGCAATCTCATCGCAGCTGACGGTTTTGCAAGATTTGAGCTTAGGTGGGCGTAAGGGTATAACAACAGTTTTTTGCAGCCAATCTTCTCCATGGATTCCTTTATTTGAGACATGGCGTTTTGTGCAACACTAGAGTCATCACCGTCCTCTATTGCAACGAATGCGACTACTAGTTCTTCAAGCCTTTGGGTAGCAAGACTATCGATATCATGAGCTACTGAAATCTCTTTTTTTATAGGAGTGTATTCTATATTGTCGCAATGCAGTTGCAGTATACGCATGTTAGGAGATGCTAAAGGGTCATAAATATACGATTCCCAAACGAGGATATTTTGTGGTTTGATATATAAACGCAGAGATAAGAGGTCGGTTTTTGATCCCAGTATTAAAATAGAATTTGTTTAGAGACAGCACATGCCAGGTGCGCACAGAACTGCCAACGATAAAGAACAGAGGCACCAGTTGTTGCTCAGAAAAAGAAGAGATCTCGAACAGAACAGGCCGCACGACATCGATGCAATGAGACGCTGGAAACACTCCATGAGCAAGGTGCTGCAAGAACTGGAATTATACAAAAACTGACGATGTCGGCCTAAATTAAAATGCCAGATGCTGTAGATTCAACACATGAAGGCATCAGACGTATTCAGGAAAAGAGATCTGACAAAAGTCAATTTTGATTACGAGGACATGGTTGGAAGAGATTTGTCAAACTCTGAGATGACAGGAGTCGATCTCAAAAACAGGGATGTCCACAATGCCAACCTGAGCGGTGCCACCCTGAATGGCGCCAACCTGAGCGAGGCCATACTGTTCTATGTAAAACTGCAGGGAGCGCACATGCAGGCAGTCAATCTGACGAATGCAAAGTTATGGGATGCCAATCTGTACGGTGCTGATTTGCGACAGGCCCAGCTTTGCGGTGCAGATCTGTTTTACGTTGATTTGGAAAATGCCGACTTGGGCGGTGCTGATTTGAGCGGTGCAAACATCAGGCATGCAAACTTTGATGGCGCAATTCTTGCATCAGTTGATTTTACGGGTGCAAACTATGATTTGTACACATGGAATACGATATCAGATGAGGGTGCAAAGAGTGCGCTGAAAAGACAGGGCATGCTGTGGTAAGATGTACAAAGTAATAGCAGTTTTTTTTTTGAGATGCCTACAGGGTTGCACAACGCCGTATTTTTTTAAACAAAAAGGTGGTGTTGTAAATGGACGGCATCGACTAACATTGCGATAAAAAACACAATAAAAATCAGATGCAAGTAGGATACAAAATCAAGGAAAGGAGAGGATAAATACACTTTGCAATGGCAAAGGTAGGGAACAACAAAAAATGTTCGAGCCTTCTTGCCCTGTCAGATAACTGGGTTTATAACGGAACTGACAAGCAGTAGATGTAAGGTTTGCAGTCTTGTGTTTCAGGACCCTCAATGCAAGCAGTACCTGTCACTAGGCATTTTTTGTATCTCAGTATAGCTGTCGTTTTTTGCCAATTGATAACTTGTTTTACCGCATGACCTGCAACACTCTTTGATTTTGCACATTATGCCTAAATGCTTTGATGTAGCACCTGATTCATGACTGAATCTATAAATAGAATTCAAAAGGCAAGTAATTTGTGCCAGTTGACCCCGTATGCGGAATTGAACTAGATGAAGAATTGGCTTTAATTCACGACCATAATGGCAAGAAATTCTATTTCTGCTGCAATGGCTGCAGACAGATATTCATCAAAAAGCCACGCAAGTACAAAAACAACGTCTAGACTGGAAATGCGCCGCACATTCTGCAAAACCTTGACTCCCCAACATCGTGTCTGCAGTATGGACATGCATGCTCAGAATGTGAATCAGCCGGCAGGCCAAACATCCGCTTGTATATCTCATAATAGTACATAGACTCCCTGCTTTGAATTACAATGCCGTCTGTCTTTTTGACTGTCAACTTTTTTTCAACAAATTGCTCCTCGCCTATTATCGAATCAAACAGTTTTGTCAAGCCGGCTGTCCCCGAGCCGTCTTGCATGGGGGATTTCTTTCTCCAAACAACTTGTTGTGGAATATGTGCCTGAAACGCTTTGCGCAGAATCCATTTTCCATGTGTTTTTCCATCCTCGTCTCTGACTTTTAGATTGGCAGGAATTTCAAGTGCCAGCTTTACTACATTCTCATTTAGAAAAGGTGACTCTACACGGACGCTCAGCGCCTCACCTATCTTTTGCGTTGGAAAATGCATTACAGAGCAGATTCGTTTTATCTCATCTTCCAACTCATGCGGGGATTTGTTTAGAAGGAAACTATACCCTGCAAACAGCTCATCTGCCCCGTCTCCAGTTATTATAGAGTTTATTCCATGATCCCGTCCCCACTTTATTGCCAGATACATCACAACATTGTTGCGAATTTCAATGTCGTTAAAGTTTTTTAGAATCCTGATTGTCTCCTCCACACCCTGAAGAATGTCAGTTGTCTTTACATTGTGGATTGTCAGCGGTATCTGCATCTCTTTTGAGATCATTTGGCAGTAGGTCAGGTCAGTTGAGATAAAGTCTTCTGCAATGACTGCGACTGCCTGAAGATCTCTATGTTTTAAGAGAAACGATATCACGGAACTGTCAAGGCCCCCGGATAGCGAGATCAAATTTGATTTGCACAGATTGCACGAATCTTTCAGAGTGTTGTAGAGTCTTTGAGAAAAATCTTCCATTGTTATAGTATAGATTTGAGGATTTTAAAATTTATCTTAAGATGCTAAGATGATGAGGATTATTCCAACAAACACAGCCCATTGTAAACTTTAAATTCGCAAGCAACATCTAAAGGATTAATGCTTCTTCCTGCGGAAATAGAATCCAAGACCTTGATCCCTGCACTGCGTGCAATACTTGCAAAAAAACTTGCAAAAGATCACAACATCAGAGAAGAAGAGATATCAAAGATGCTCGGTGTCACACAGGCAGCCGTCAGCAACTACATCCGTGGAACCAGGGGCGACCCGTCCCTCATTGCCAAACTGCTGACAGAAAAACAGGTGGCATCTCTGATAGACGAGTTATGTGATAGCTTGGCATCGGACAGGGCATACACCCCATCTAGCCTTTCCAAGTTCATAGGATTGTGCAACTATATCAAATCTAGCCTGTTAATCTGCGAGATACACCACAATCTAGAAGCGAACATTGACGAGCAGATATGCAAGGAATGCGAGAACATGCTTTTAAAAGGTCCCGGAAGCGTCTACTGAATCTTGTCTAGAAGAATCTCAATTGTTGATGTCATCTTGCCAATCCCTGCAGCACTCAATGTGTCCAAGAGAATTTTTTGAACCTTGGATTTGTCCTTTAGCACGTCCTCTGTAATTATATTTGCCACGGCAACCGCATTAGGAATTGAGTTGCCGTTTGATTTTAAGATGACGTGATCCGTATTTTGCAGCATGGTCAACACATCAAACACCGACTCCATAATAGGTGCGTTATCGATATTAATTACCGTGTAATCGATGTTTGACTTTACAATATGCTTTTGCCCATACTGCTGATTTGTATCGTCCATGAGCATTATACAACTACCAACAATCTTGTGTTCTTTTAAGTTTTATCGATCAATGATTCATTTTTCAAAAAGGTCGAGAGGTATGTTTTGATAGTCTCCATTTGGGAGTACGCGGCGAATTGTAATTGGAATTGCCCTTTGCTCCAGCTCCTCCATTGAGATGTCCAGTGATATTCTTGCAGTGCTTGGAATTGGGATAAATGGAGGTGCTCCCAACGATAATTGTAATGCTCTTGCCCCCATGATTCTTGCTTTTTCAAATCTTGTCAATGTATTTGGTCCGATTGTAATCTTGCCTTTCTCACATGGAATCTCCTCAGGTTCGTGTTCTTCAATTTTTTCAACAACCTGTCTGCCCTCTATCTCTTTGATTCTATTTTCAAGATCGTCTTGTTCTTTTTCAGTTAGCGCCTCTAACCCGCCCTTCTTTTCAATTAGTTTTCTGTACGTGTCAAGTGCCTTGTTTAGCCCTGCATTCTCTTCAGGTTCCACTTCCAGCACATTGGCGGACTGACTAGCCTCCAAAAAATCAGAATCGTTAACATCAGACAAGTAATAAAACTTTGTTAAAACGTTATATAATCTAATCATTTTAAAGAACAAGTTGGGCATTTCATCGGTATCAAAGAAACAGCTGTACTTGGAGATAAGAACAAAGAAGACAAGGATAGCATGTGATCTTAAACGCCACCTGTCCCCAAGAACGGTAGGGATTATTATGAGAAGACTGCCGATAGAGGGCCACGCACACGCGCTAGGGAGGAGCATACTGTACTTTGAGACAAGTCTTGACTCAGGCATAGAGAGGGCCAGGTCTGAATTCAAGAGAGGTGATATTGCTTTTTTGCCATCTACCGGAAGCGTCTGCTTCTTTCTAAACAACGTAGCGTTTGGAAAGACCATGACACCCATAGGAAGATTGACAGGGGATATGGACATGTTAAAAGATATTGCGCCAGGTGAGGTGTTTTGTGTGTATGAAGAAGAGGTTTAGGGTGTTGCTGTTGTAGCAGTAGCAGCAACAGAAGATACCTCTGCAGGGGAAGATTTTGACTGTTGTTGTTGTTGTGGCACCATCTGATACAGATAGTGTCCAGAGTAACCTCCCACCTGCTTTACAATGCCTTTACTTACAGATTCTTTCAAAAATGCATTTGATGCTGAAATTTTTACACC
Source organism: Candidatus Nitrosopumilus sp. (assembly GCA_047516405.1). Classification (GTDB taxonomy): domain Archaea; phylum Thermoproteota; class Nitrososphaeria; order Nitrososphaerales; family Nitrosopumilaceae; genus Nitrosopumilus. The sequence continues at coordinate 11,132 of JAKZUU010000002.1, forward strand.
TGTCTGCCTTGCAAGATCCTGAGCCGTAATTACTTTGGAATTTTGAATGATTTTCAGTGCCTGTTTAGAATTTATCATTACCGTAATCTCTGCTTTTCTTGGTCCGCCTTCGCCCTTGTCCTTCTTTTTCTTTGTGTCCCTTGAACCGCTTGCCTTGTCCCTGCTTGCAGCTGTTGGTTTTTTTGCTCCACCCATGTTTTTTGAAAAATATATTCCTCTTATAAACGATGAATAGGCCAGAGCCTTTCCATAGTTGATTCTCAGCATCAGGCCATTTCAAATATAAATAACATTACAATCACTACTCTGTATGGGTTTAGTAGCAAAAGGCGCAAAGTGCAATGTAGACCAGTGTGAACAAGACGGCACACGTTCGCTTAACACCCGCAAGGTTGAGAGTGCAGGACTGCGTGTAAGCACAAGCAATAAAAAATCGATTCTGTGCAAAGAGCACTATAAAGAATACAAAAAAGAGTCCAAAGATGACAGGGGTCTTGAGCGTGCCAGATTTGACAAGTTTTAGTTCTTCCTTGCTGTTTTAGCTGTCGAAGGATTGTTAAAATAATCATCACTTAGTTTTTTGTAAAGCTTGTCTAGTTTTTTGTACAGCCTTTTTGGCTTTCTGGTTTTTTGGTTGGATAAAACGTACAGTGCGATAATTGGAAACGCTATTGTGGCATCTGCATAGACTGTCACCACTCCATTGTGTGCATCCTGAATTTTGCCCCAGCTCTTTCCCTCCTGCAGTGTTGCCCCAGACAAGCCTCCCGTGTCAGGGCGTGCGTCAGTTATCTGGATGATATAGTCCTGTCCGCCATCTTTTCTTTCTAAAATTTGATCCAGTAAGGGACCTGTCTGCTGTGCGGTGTTTTTTGGTACTCCGCCCCCCAGTTCCAAAATTCCAGATTTCTTTGAGGAGTACAGAATTGATGCCTGCTCCAGTATTTCCCGAACAAAGTCAAGGTTGTATGTCCTGTCCCTTAACCTGTGGACTGCCAGGTTTAATGCCAACGACGAGTCCTTTATTGTAGAGATGTATACTGGAACATCATAGTCGTATGCCGCCGTTACAAAGCTCTTTTCAGGATATTTGGAATTTTCTTTGCTTAGCTTTCCCATAAAGTTAGAGAACTCTGCCGTAGTGAATGGTTTTTCCGGAAAGCCCTCCCCAAACATTTCCTGGATGGAGTCGTCTTGTACTTGTAGCGTCTCATAAAACTTGATGTACACGTCCCTGATCCTTACGATCTCATTTTCGTATAATTTCATGTCATCGACATCAAAACTCCCCTGTTTGACCGGCAATCCCCATGCAAAGTGATCCTCATGGTATACGTTGGCCCCTGTTGTAATTATCCAATCAACGAATCCCCGCTCAATTAAAGTCTTGATTATGCCTCCAAATCCTACCGGTGTCATTGCGCCTGAAACTGTCAGGCATATTGTTGCGCCCTCCTTTATCATCTTGGCGTAAAGCTTTGCAGCCTCTCCCAGCTGCCGCCCGTTGTACCCAGAACCTGCAAATACATCAACCAAGTCCTCTATAGTCATCTTAGGATCAAGCTTTATGTGAGGAATGTCTTTGCCGTGAAATGTGTGAGGGTCCATACCTGAAAAGATCTTTTTTCGGTAAATAAACTATATTCTAACAGAATCAGGATACGATTTCAAGACTCACTTTATTAGCATGACGGCCAAAAGGTGGTTGATGAACATAATAGATCTCTATGATCCCAAAAGGGTGGAAAAGACCCCCAATGAAGTCAGGGTGCTGCTAGAGGACTCTGGAAATTTTATGCAAGACGGCTATAAGATATTCAGAGTTGAGCTGCGACTGTACATTGAAGGCTGCGATCAAAAATTAGGGGATTATTCGCTGATTACCTCATTTGTAGAGACTGACAAAGGCTCGATTGAGATGATGTATGACGAGGGATTTCGTGGGGAGGATTCACTGAAAAGAACGGCGGAGTTTATTGCATCAAACCTGGGAATATCGGCTCTAATTTTGCGATCTGTGATTGCCTTACGTGATGCCAAAAGATAGCTTGTGGGAGTGGTTGTACGGCAGATGAAATTTGCACGCTAAAGATTTTGCATATTTTATCAACTTGTTTCCCAACCCAGACATCTTGTACTTTGCAGCGAATCCAGTCACAGACAATGTCACATCATATGAGAACTACTTTGTGAGAACTCAGATTCACTTGTCGAAATTGGGAAAGTCTATCTTATCTTTAAAGATATAAAAATATGTATCGTCATGGAAGACAAGACACTGCTCTTGCAGTACATGGAAGACAGCCCTAAACTCAGAATATTGGATTTTTTTCTAGATAACAGTAAGAGCGATTATTCTAAAAAAGAGATCATAGAATACACAAGCATCTCTAAAACAACATTCTGCAAGGTTTGGGATGAAATCCTAAAATTTGATTTTATAAAAACTACAAGAAAGTACGGCAAGGCGCAACTATATGCGATAAACAAAGACAACGTGCTTGTACAAAAACTCAAAGACCTAGATGACGAACTGTGCAAGCAGGCCATGCAAAGAGCAATGGAAGAACCAGTCCCTGCCAATTAGCAGAAAGTAATTAAGGACCAGTAGATAATGCGTAAAAATCACTAGTTTTCAGATTTTTCAGATTTGGGTAATGATGTCAGGGGCAAAATAATCGATGGTTGTCCTGCTAAAGAAAAAATACGGCAGGTTTTAGATTTTTTTTGTGTGTATCTCACGAAGATAGCAACAGGCCATGTAAAACAGAATAGACAGCAGGAGATTAAGAACAGGCACCATTACGTGAACTGGAAATGGGACTCGAATGGGTAGTGCTGGACAAAATGTTTCGCACACTTTGTATATGTATATGTGTTTAAGAAAACCTTGTAATTCTAAAATGAATTTAAGACACCTTGCAAATAATTTCTGCTTTTCCAAGTACGGCTCAAACATCTTGAATTATTAATCTGAATTTCATCACAACATTATCCACATAATCAAAACATTCTAAATAGGTGTACATTTATCATCAATGTAAAATTCATGTCCGCACAAAAACAGATCAAATTCAAGAAAAAACTTCCAAGTGGCGACATGTTCATGCCGTATATGACCAAAGAAAACATCTCCGAAAAAATAAAGGAAGTGCGATGTGGCAAACCCAGAGACATACTGGCGGCATGTTATCTGAGAAAGGGGGGTGCGTCTCTGCGTGAAATAGCACGTCAATTGATGAAACCTTTCTCCACTGTCAGGGGCTGGCTTGTAAGGATGACAGAACGTGGAATAGAGGGCATATGGGATCGAAAATCCACAGGAAGAAAAAAGATACTGGACCAGTCAGATCTCAAGATGTTTGAAGAATGGCTGTACACGGATCCTGTAACGTGCGATTTCCAGTCGGCCTCGTGGAACATGGATATGATAGTTACCATGTTTGGGAGGATACATGGAGCGTGCAGATGCACCAAACGCACGCTACAAAGGGCAATGAAGCTGATGGGATTCTCATACTCAAAACCAAGGCCGATACCATACCAATCAGCATCTCTTGAAGAGCAGCAAAAATTCAAAAATGATACAAACGAGGAGATTACACGCCTGTACAGGCTCAGATACGCCATAGTTGCAGCAGATGAGGCAGGAATATTGAAGGGTTCTGTTGCAGGATACGGATGGCGTCCAAAAAACGGTTGCAATACAATCCAGATCAAGTTTGATACAAAGTCGGTCAAAATTTTCGGCGCGCTAACGGCAGACAAAATTTACATGCAGATCTATGACACTCTGGGCTCGGACGCATTCATAGATTTTCTAAAAAAGCTTTTCAAAATTCACGGCAGATTTGTCATGATCCTTGACAACGCGCCGGGGCACACATCAAAGACGTTAAATAATTTTATAGAATCCATGCACGGTAAGATCGTGCTGATCTATCTTCCACCCCACACTCCACAGCTCAACCCGATTGAGCCCCAGTGGACGGTGCTCAAAAGACTGATCGCAGGAAGAGATTTCAAATCCGAAGACGATCTTGCCTATGCAGTCAACACGCTGATAGAGACAAATCAAATGAAGCCCGTCAAACTCTGGGATTATCTTGTCCCCTCCAAGTCAAGAAAAGCTGGCATTTTGTAATCCGTGCAGAATCCGTATCTGCAATACCGTGCAACCTGCGATGTATATTTTTTTTACTCGAATGAAGACACCATATCTGCAATACCCAGCAGTCACGGACGTACGTTCTTTTTTTATTCGGCGACAAGTTCACATGATGTTTCTTTAAAAACTCTGAAAATAACTGATTTACTTGATCTCTAAAAAAATAAGTCAAATGTTTTGTTCAACACTATACACACAAAGTGTGCGAAACATTTTGTCCAGCGCTATGCATCCCCTGCACCTGCATCCCCTGCACCTGCAATGATCTCAAATTCAGGATCTCCTTGCAGCTATCAGTCATCGCCGGGGTTACAGGTTTCAACAGATGCGGCACCAAAGGCCATTGCTGCAGACAGGTGTGCAGTATGGGAATCACTGGCAGCAGAACTGCCATAGTTCTTCACTGCCACTGCCCGGCAGTTGCCAGACTTACTTGTCGCTGCTCTGATTCTGTTGCCATCATCAGGGCATCCTCACAAGGGGTGTGCCCTGAACTGACACCTGTCACACAAATGGGTGCATATGCTGCCTGGTCATCTCCTGCATCACAGATACTGCCACACCCGTGCCGTAATACTGGCTGGAAGATTATACTGGAACCGGAATTTGGTTGTATGAAGGGATGGGAGATCAGTTCCGCCCCGAGTCTACCGGCGCAACAGGCACGCCACAATACGCTCCATGGTAGGTAAAATCATTAGGTGAGATGTCTTTACGAGCAGCACGATTACATCCATTACTATCTTTTGCTAATGGAATGGTAAACAGATTCATGAATTTTTGAATCATATTGCAGGATGTTTCGGTACGTTCCCTATCTCTTTTGATCCATTTATCATGGCATCCAAGTCAAGAACGTTTTCGCCCGTACTTGGATTCTCTCTGTAGACCGGTTCTGTCTGCCTCAACTGATCTTCTGGAAATACCCAGCCTACTCCTGGGTATAATTTGTATCCGGCAGCTAGTTTGATATCTCTTTCTGCATTTGGTATTGAAAGACTGCCGGTAACTTTTTCGGCATGGTTGAACTCTGTTCCGGAGAGTGAGGCTAGCAAGGCCACTATTAACGAGACAAACACTGCTGTTTTGACTGTCTTTGATGTCATTAAAAATTACATCGATTGCGATGTTAATAAAAAATAGCTCAATCTGGATTGAGCTAAACTATATATTCTCAAAATAAGATTCTGTGAAGTTATCGGAAGCTCGTACATCATCTGTCTTCAAATGCATACTCTAACAGCGATATGCCGTGAAAATGTTCGTCTGTGGCTGTAATCGTTCGATCGAACACCCTAAAATAATTCTGATAGGGGGAGGGGTGCACTTTATAAAAAATGCCCGTCTTGTGAATGCCTGCAGCCAAATCACGATTTAGATTGGACATCATTTACAATATCTGGATATCTTCACAGAACCCGTGCAGGGTCCTGACGGACGGTCAGGAACCGTTCTGGCATCCTTCTGCGTTTATAGCCGTCTGCAGGGGTTGGCTTACCTGCGCTGCGAATCAGGGAATCGGGATGATGGTGAAAATCAGTCAAGACATCGGGGGGCCTTTGCAAGGAAAATTCAGTCCAAGCCAGCTCTTGATAACCCCGTAGAACCTGCCACCCGATAGCTTTAATATCTGCCTGCAATGCGAAGAACAATAATGACTAAAATAGAACATGTCCTATGACAACGAAAATGCTTGTAAAATAACTGCAAGTTGCAAAAAATGCCATGCAGTTAGTGAATATACCTCTTTTTACACAAAGAAGAATATCAATGATATCTTGTATCAGCAATGCAGTAACTGTAAAAGCAAATGGCATATAGTAATAGGCACAATGCCATAACCTTGTGCCTAGACGCCCATTATTTTATCTGTTTTTCCTTTTTTCTTTCTACTACTCTGTTTTTTCCACCCATTTTTTGACCATTATCCAACCTCTTCTTCTGACCTACAAAAAAAATGATGCAGAGATGACACAAAACGACATTCAGACCCAGTCTGACTTATGCCTCATAACAGTCAAGACTGTTTGCCTTTCTCCGGCATTTCTCTGCTTTTTCATACTGTCCCATCTTATCGAACATCCTTGCCTTGCTTATGTACGGCACACCATAACTAGGATCTATCTTTATTGCAATATCGCAGCACTCTGTGGCCTCCTCATACCTTCCTAGTTCTACAAGTATCATCGCTTTGTAGCTATACGCGGTAACATTGTTCTTATCTATCCTCACTGCCATGTCATAGCATTTTATGGCCTCCTCGTCCCTTTCAAATCTTGCCAGCAGGGATCCCTTGTGATTGTACGCCGTTGCATTATGCGTGTCTATCTCTATTGCCTTGTCATAGCACCCCATTGCATCACTGTATAGTTTGAGTCCCTCAAGTGCCACTCCTTTATTGATGTGCACATCGCCATCGCCATCATCAATCCTGATTGCCTCATCGTAGCACTTTATCGCATCCTTGTATCGTTTCGTACCTGCAAGTATCTCCCCTTTGCAGTTGTGTGGAAAAGCATCAGCTCCATCAATCCTGATTGCCTCATCGTAGCACTTTATCGCCTCATCGTGTAGTCCGAGTCCCTCAAATGCCTCTCCTTTATTGATATGTGCAATGATATCACTGCCATCGTACTGCAGTGATGCATCATAGCACTTTACGGCCTCCTCATACCGTCCAAGCTCATAAAGTACCCTCCCCTTGTTGTAATGCACCTCATCGTTGCTGCCGCCTCTCTTTTGTAGTGCCTCATCAAAGCACTTCAAGGCCTCCTCCCACCGTTCAAGATCTATGAACACGCGTCCCCTGTTGTTATATGGCCGCCAACTGCTGTCATCAAGCCTCATCGACTCATCGTGGCACTTCAAGGCCTCCTCCCACCGTCCAAGCTCTTCTAGTGCCCTCCCCTTGTTGCTATGTCCAACAGGACTGTTCTTGTCGCGTCGCAGTGCCTCATCAAAGCACTTCAAGGCCTCCTCATACCGTCCAAGATCCACACATGACACTCCTTTGTTGTTATACGCAGCACTATTCTCATTATCGCACCTTATTGCCTCCTCGTAGCACTTCAAGGCCTCCTCCAGCCGTCTAAGTTTTGTTAATGCCTTGCCTTTGTTGTTATACACCCATGTGTCCTCATCATCTAACCCTAGTACCATATCATAGCACGCTATGGCCTCCTCCCACCGTCCGAGTGCTACCAATGCTGCAGCTTTGCCGTTATACCCATCAACATTGTAGTCCTCTGCCAGTATGGCCTCATCGTAGCACACTATGGCCTCCTCGTACTGCCCGCTCTTTGCCAATGCAGCCCCCTTGTCATTATACGCCTTGGCATTCATATGGTTGTAGGGCCCCATCATCTCATCGAAGCACTGCATGGCCTCCCGGTGCCTGCCAAGTACTGCAAGAACGATTCCTTTCTTGCCATACGCCTCCATGTCATAGTCCTCCAACTCTATCATCTTGTCATAACATGTTATGGCCTCCTCATACTGCCCAAGTTCTATTAACGCCTTACCTTTATCCTCATATGCCTCTGCATCCTCCTTATCTAACTCTATTACCATGTCGTAGCAATTTACGGCCTCCTCGTACTGCCCAAGTGCTGCCAACGCCTTACCTTTGTCGTTATGCGCCCCTGTATCCTCATCATCTAACCTTATTGCCATATCGTAGCAATTTACGGCCTCCTCATACCGCCCAATCCCTGCCAATGCTGCCCCCTTGCTCTTGTACACATTGACATCGCCACCCTTCAGCCCTATTGCCATGTCGTAGCAATTTACGGCCTCCTCATACCGTCCAAGTGCTGCCAATGAGAATCCTTTACCGCAATACATCATATGGTCTCCCTTGCCGTTGTTGCCATGACTGCCACTGCCATCAAACCTCAACTTTATTGCCTTGTCATAACACTCTACTGCCTCCTCATGTCGCCGTAGTTCTGCAAGTGCACCTGCTTTGCCATTGCGTGCCTTGATGTTCTGTGCATCATTCCGTATTATCATGTTGTAACAGGCTATGGCCTCCTCACAGTATCCGTGTTCTGCAAGTGCATGTGCCTTGTTGATATATACAAAGGCATCATCATAGTCCTCGGCGTTCATTTTCCTTATTTCCTTTGTATTCGTATCTTTTAAATCTTAAAATCATCTGTTGTCTTTACAGTGCATGTAAAGTGTTGGAGAAATTCCATTAGCATGCAAAAAGGCAGGGAAACAAATGCCTGCTGCAATCAAAGTTTCCAAACTAGCTGCCCGGTCACTGAATTTGATCATACGGTACTGTGCGAGAATGACTGACAAATAACATACAGGTCGGTTTTAAAGCAAGACAAGAAAGGGGTGCAAAAAGTAACAACAACAGCAACAGCCATACCACTACACTATATCGCTTATCTTGAATTTCTTAAAATGTGGCTTGAAATCCCTGCCTGCAATTGCAAAAAACCCGCAGTTGTAACACTTTCTTCCATCAAAAGTCTTCTTCTCTGCAAGTCTGTAGCTCTTTGTGCGTCTCTGCGTGCATCCTGTAGGGCAGCTCCGTAACTGTGCCCTGACGCACCGTTGTTTTAGAAGTTTTGGCTCATCCCTCATACGCAATCTTGACTCTTGCGTCTAAAAAACAGTGGGTTATTCAGTTATACCCTGCCTGTGATACGGCAGTATATCGTCCATATTCTGCCTCAATAATGGCAGACCTTCTTGACAGTATCTCGATAATTTTTTCGACATCCATTGCAGGGTATCCCGTGTTCTCTGATATGTCGCTGACTGTCTGGCCTATGTTGTCTCTTAGAAATATCCAGACACGCCTCTGAGGCGTTGACATTACAGCTTCTGGCGGCACATCATCGTATCCCCACTGTTCTTGAATCTTCATTATCTCCTCCAGGTTTTTGAAATAGACATCTGACGCTTTTTTGATGGTCTCAGCTGAAACTGTATCTAGCGAGTCTGAACGGCCAAACGACATGGCCAAGTTGTGAATGGACAGAGGTTTTGCCCTGTACCCCATGTCTAAAAACTGACCGTCTCCAACTTTTAGTGGCAGGTACATCTGTGCAAACTCTGAAATTTTCTCTCTGCTCTGTGCAATTCCCTGTTTGAAGACATCTTGTGATACGGTAGGTGATGATGATGACGGTGACAATCGTGTAGTCATAATAAACTTGTATATTTCAGGGTCGACATCATATGTTTTACGTATTCTCTCAACATGCTCTTCAAGTATGACCGGATAGTCTGATTTTATCATCCCCCGTGCATCAAAATTAAACGGCCCCATTGTTCTTTTTAGCAGTGCAATAGAGTACTCGTCTGTATTTTTAGGAATACGGTCTAGTTTTGCATCAACTGCCCTTGGAATGTCATTTATGTTGGCAATGTTGCTGTCCCATTGAAATTTTGGAAGATTGACACTGATTCCCAGTTCTGGTACTTTGCAAGAGAGGGGCTTGTTGCCTGTCAAGTCTTTTGGCATGAATCTATTCAAGTCTTGTAGCAGCATGTCTGAGGCATGTTTTTTTGAATAGCTTGCCATACTAAGCGTAAATCCGCCTGCCCTGTACGTCATGTTGGTAGGGGAGCTTACAAGGTTGTGTGCAACCAACCTCTGAGTCTCATCACTTATGTTTCTCCATTTTTCAAACAGTCGGCCGGTAAACTCTTTTGTGCTTATATCTGGCCTTACACTTCCAAAATCCTGCTTTGTTTTGTCAATGTCCCTTACAGTCAAAATTTTCTGAAATTTGTCTCTTATTCTCTCTACTATCCACCCTCCACGTACAGTTGAGTACTGGTTCAAATCAGGATACTTTGTTACATCCTCCACTTTGCATACGATGCTTATGTTTGCAGTTGTAGTTGTGGGAAGTAACAAAAAATACGGCGGCCTGCTCCATGCAACATAGCCTGAGATCTCTACATCTTGTAGTCTCTTGGCGTCTGCAAAACTCTCCATCTGCTCACGCTCAAACCCGGTGAATTCTATGCCGTGTTCCCTTTCCAAAAATCTAACCTGTGAGTATCTGTATTTGTGTGTGTAGGGCATATGAAAAAATGACATGTTCTCTATTTGCATCCTCTGATTATTTTATGACTTCTTCCTCATCTTCTATGGCCTTGTCTTCTTCGATAATCTGCTCGCCATCATCGTTGCGTTTAATGTTCTCCAACTCGTCGATCTTTCTTCTTTGAGCTCTGATGAATTCAACCAGTGTTGGTTTATCTACCTCTTCTAATTTGCGAAAACTTGCTTCTAGATTGTATAGTATTTCGTTATCTGATTCGTTTATCTTTGTCATATCTTTTTTGTCAACCTTGAGAGTATATGGCGCGTAATTTTTATTTAAAGTTTAATGATGGAATAATATTTTACAGTGCTCAAAAATAACATGTCTCCCACACTATATTTTTCACTGATCTCTCAGCAATGTTTTTCACTTCTGGGAGCATCTTTTGTATGGGTGCCTGCGATGACACCTCTCCGACATCCTCCTTTAGAGACTGGAATCAAGTTGCCGTCACATCAATTGCCAAATCTGCCCAGTCCTGCTACAGTATGATTCTGTACTGCATGGATTATCTACATCTGTCTTTGAATCGGTGTACCTGCCGTCTTTGCAGTCTGCAAACTCGCTCAATTTACGTTGCAGTTCCTAGTGGAATCGTTCTGACTTGCCGTCTGTCTGGAGTACTTTACCCTTGCAAGCATGCCCATGTAGAGTGAAACTAGCTCTTTTTTTTAAAACTCTGATATCTCTTTTTGCCTGCACTTCCATGATTGACAGAATTGGAAGCGATGATCTGTCAGAATTGACGACTTTGCCGTGCTCACCTATCTGCCTTGCACAGTATCTTTAGTTTCTCAGTTCTGAGTTGTAGCCTGGCTTCTGTGAGAATTTCTGCTTGGGGCATGAAATGTTTCTCCAATTTCTCATCTATGCATCATCTACTATGATAATCCGTACTTGGACTGCAATATTTCCCTTGTACATTTTTTAACTGAGCCCTTTCCTGCACGTTCATATCGATTGAATATGACATTCAAGATGCAAGATTGTAGTGCGATCTGTTTTACTGACGAATTTTTCTTCTTTACCGTGGTCTGGCCTTCCGTTAACTCTTCTTTCTTCACATGGCATAACCTGCATAACATCAAAATCCCCTGTTGTACGTTCTGCCATAAACAGAGTTAATCTCTGATTATATTTGAAAAAATATGTCAAAGAAAAAAAATTAATAATGCCTAAATTAAAAATAGATGTGAGTAAGACAAGACACTATGCCTGAAACCAAGCTAGTCAATGTCAATCCACAAGTTATGAAATGGATAATAGATGGCAGTGGCTGTGAAATTGAAGAATTAGCAGAGAAGTTAAATGTGCATGAAACTGTCATTGAAAGTTGGAAAACAAAGAGTGAGGGAATCAAAATTACAAAATTGGAAAAATTATCCAAATATCTCAAACGTCCATTGGCAATATTTTTTCTAGAAAGTCCACCAAAACAGGCAGACATAGCAGACTACAGAACAGTCCAAAACATGCAAACCGTTAAACTCACAAAAGACACACTTGTAGATATTAGAAATGCGCGATATTTGCAATCTATTGCAAAAGAATTGATGCAGCTTCAAGGACTGAATCTATATCCGAACACACGTCCTGGAATATCCACACAAGTATCCCCTGAAAAAATAGCTAAAGCCGAGCGCAAAAAACTAGGTTTTGAATCCAACGATGTCTTACTCTCCAAACAAGCGAAAAAATCTACACGGGATTTTTATAATGTTTTAAGAGAAAGCATTGAATCACTTAACATATTTGTTTTTCAGGCAAGCATGCCTATTAAACAAGTACGTGGATTAACTCTGTCAGGCCAACTACCAAGAGTCATTCTTATCAGCTCAAAAGATAGCGTTGAGGCTAAGATCTTCTCATTGTTACACGAGTATGGGCATGTATTGCTAAGAAAAGACGGACTATGCATACCTGAAACAACTTTTCAAAAATCCGATCAGATCTCCCAAGACATAGAAACGTGGTGCAATAAATTTGCAGCATCCGCGCTTATGCCCAAAACAGAATTTTTAGAAGAATATCTCAAACTCGAAAAAGACATGCGTCTAGAAAGAGTAATTGATCATCTCTCATGCAAATTCAACTCAAGTAAGGTGGCAACTGCAATACGAATTAAAAATTTAGTATCAAATCCTGACGCTGTCAATCAATATTTGCACACTTTAGATAGCAGTGGCATTACATCAAAAAAGAAAAAAGGTACAGGCGGTCTGTCTGCAGTAAATCAGTGTATCAGTAAAAAAGGAAAGAAATTCATTTCGCTAGTTTTAGAATCAAAAAGCCGTAATGTCATTAATAATTATAATATTACAGATTATCTTGGCATAAATCTAAAACATATGAAAAAATTGGAAGAAGGACTGTCTTAAAATTATCAAATGCATATGTTGTAGATATCATCTCGCTAATTGATTTAGACTTAAACTATCCCATAGTTTTATTTCCCACTGTTTGGAAAAATTTGGAATCCTTGATTAATAAAAATGGGTTTATCAGCGTACGTGAAGTTTTTGAAGAAATTGGAAAAAGTAACACATTCTTGCATTCATGGTGCCAAACAAAAAAAACAATATTTCAAAAACGAAACCCCGGTATCATAAACATCGTCAAGCAAATAATGACAAAACATCCCAAATTAGTAAATGCAGACAGAACTAAAGATTCTGCTGATCCTTTTATCATTGCATGTGCTCACGTCCGGTCACGGTCCCTTGACAGTCCTAAAGTAATTATTGTTACACAAGAAAAAGATAGACTCAATAAAATTCCATTTGTAGCTAAAGATTACAATATTGACTGCAAGAGTCTACTTGATTTTTTTAAGAATGAAAAGTGGAAATTTTAGCTTCAAATGTATTGTACTAGTATAAACTATCTCTTGAAAATTATATGAAATAACACCATGTCCAATTTGAATGACAGATGAAACACTGACTGCATGGAAAAACAAAATTCAATCGTCATTCTGTTCCTAGCTGCTGCAACAGCTCTTGGTGCGGGAATCTCAAGTTCAATGAGTATTGAACAAAAAGATGAATGTTTAATTGGTGGCTCAATGTCAGATTATTCTGTTGAACATCCTGCATTCAAAGGATGGGAACACAGATTACATCCTGCCGCCTATGTGCTGTGAATGAATTTATAACCATCTAAGAGGTCAATCCCTTTATGAGTAGCAACGATGCACAGACTGACCAGTTCATACAACAGATGCAGATGCTTGAAAAATATCATTCTGACCTCTCATACAGGGAAGGCACTTTTATGAACATTCTCAAAGAGACCACTGCTGCCATAGAATCCATCAAGGCACTCTCAGAAAAGCCCGAATCCGAGACCTTGGTTCCTATTGGTATGGGCACGTTCCTTCCAACAAAAATTTCATCTGATTCAAAGGTTATACTAAATGTCGGATCCGGGGTCGCAGTTGAAAAGGATCTTCTGTCAGCGATCAACTATCTTGAGGCAAGACTCAAGGAGGTACAAATTGCCCTGCAGGATACCAGTGTAAAAAAACAAGAGGCTACGACAAAACTGGAACAGGGAAAGGCGCAGATCAATCAACTGATGCAGGCCCGGTCCTCACAAAACGCGGAATAGGAGATGTTTGACAATCTTCGTGGTGCGTTTTCAAGCACTGTAAAAAGTCTAGGCGAGAAGGAACTGAAGGAAAAGGACATCGAGGATGTTTTGTTTGAACTGGAGATCGCTCTTCTGGAGTCTGATGTCGCAGTCGAGGTGATTGACTCTGTAAAGTCTGATCTGAAGGCAAAGTTGATTGGCCTGCAAATCAACAAAAACGAGATTGAAAAGTTTGTTCGGGATTCTTTAATATCTATTATCTCTGCACTGTTTGATGGTACCGAAAAAATTGATCTCTTTGAACGAATAAACGAAAAAAAGAAGGTGCAGCAGCCGTTTCTGATTCTGTTTGTCGGAATCAACGGGGTCGGGAAGACCACGTCTCTGGCAAAGGTTGCATACATGTTACAGAAGGCAAAATATTCAATTGTTGTGGCAGCATCAGATACCTTTAGGGCAGGTGCAATCGAGCAGCTGCGGACACATACCAACCGCCTTAACCTAAAGCTTGTAGCCCAGAACTACCAGTCTGACCCTGCAGCAGTTGCACGCGATGCAGTCCTGTATGCCAAATCCCACAAGACGGACTGCGTGTTAATTGACACTGCAGGAAGAATGCAGACAAGCATAAATCTGATGGCGCAGATATCCAAAATCTCCAAGGTTGTACAGCCTGACATGAAAATTTTTGTAGGTGACTCTCTGGCAGGAAACGACACTGTAAATCAGGCACGTGAGTTCCACAGGCATGTAAAGTTTAACGGATCCATACTGACCAAGAGCGATGCAGATGCTCGCGGAGGGGCCGCCTTGTCAATTGTAAAGGTCACATCCACCCCGATCATGTTCGTTGGAGTCGGGCAAGAGTACGATGATTTGATACCCTTTGACAAGAAAGTCTTTCTAGAGACTGTCTTTGGGTCGTTAAGCGATGTCAAAATCGACAAGGTTGGCGAATCTGCATCTGAGATGACGCCTGAAATCGAGTCTAAAATCAAACCTGAACCTGCACCTGAAATTAAACCCGAACCAATACCTGAGTCAGAACCAGACCCGGAACCGGAACCTGAAATCAAGCCTGAAGTCAAACCTGAACCAGAACCTAAAGTCAAACCCGAACCTGCACCTAAAGTCAAACTAGAACCTACCCCAACATCTGATGATCCCTTTGAAGGAATTGACGACGATGACATTACAACTTACTCTGACTTGTTTGATGTTCCTCCGCCTGAAAATGATAATGATGCAGTCAATCTTGCAAATAAAATTCGTCAATGGATAAAACGTGGCAGGCCTGACCCTGAAGAACATCTTGAAGAAGAAGAAGAAAAAGAAGACGACACTGTTATTGATACACATGCCAGAACTGACGATAAAAACAAAAACGACAATGATAAAAACGACAATGCCAAAAACATTGATGATGAAAACAATGATGGCAAAAACAGTGATGATACACCTGAATCCGACACTGAACAAAAAGAAGACAAACCTAAAAAAAGGCGCGGCATGATGAGGTTCTTTAAGAAATGAAGCTAAAGACAAAGGATCTGCTGACTTTGGCAGAACTGACACCAAAGGAGTTTCTGAGTCTGATAGACTATTCTATAAAGCTGAAAAAACAGCTTAAAAGCACTCGCTCTACATCATCATTATCACAACAACACCAACAATCACCATTACGCAACAAGACGCTTGCAATGATATTTGAAAAGCCGTCCACCAGGACACGTGTAAGCTTTGAGGTTGGAATGTATCAGCTAGGCGGACATGCGATAAACCTGTCATCTACAGACATGCAACTCTCACGCGGCGAGACAGTTGAGGACACTGCAAGGACCCTGTCGCGCTACTGCGACTGTATAATGGCACGTGTGTACGAGCATGATCTGCTGCAGAAGCTATCAGAGCATGCAGCAGTCCCCGTAATCAACGGGCTGTCTGACCTCTTCCATCCCTGTCAAATCTTAGCTGACTTTATGACCATAAAGGAGCAAAAAAAGAAGTTTGACGGGCTAAAGATTGCATGGATTGGGGACGGGAACAACGTGTGCAATTCAATGATATACGGTGCTGCCCTGTCCCAA
>JAKZUU010000003.1:0-9388 GCA_047516405.1 Candidatus Nitrosopumilus sp.
TCATTGTGAGGCAGTTTTTCGCGGGGTTTTTTACGTTTGTTGCAACATATGGGCTCGAGATTGGATGGAACTTCATGCTCATATATGTATAGGAATGGGCGCTTTATTATCTTTGTGTAGATGGGGCTTTGTTTCCCAACCCAGACATTTCGTACTTTTGCAACGAATGCGTAGTATTCGGATTAAAGATTCGGACAAATTTTCCAAAAAATCATTGCCGGTAGCCGAAAAAACTGTCCGGATCTTTAATCATAATAGTATGCGGTCGGCAGACAACGCCACGTCGTATGAGAATTGTACTCTGTGAGAGTTCAGGTGCGCCTATCGAGATTAGGAAACAAAGTCGATCAGCGGATTCTGCGTCCTAATTGCTTCTGGCATGCTTGAAACATGTGAACAATCACAAAAAATTGTTTTAATAGCATTATCCTGCATGATGTGACAATTACCTCAAAAATCACATTTGTTGCAGTTGCATCTGTTGTAACAGTTATGGTCGGCGTAGTAATTGCCGCATCACTTGGCACCCAAGATGATGTGTCTGAAGCAACAGAACCTGAGTCAATACATGCCCCATCTGAAACACCTGATACCGACAATGGAACGTCTGGCACGCTGGCAGAGCCGCAAGGCAATACCTCTCAAACAACGGTTGTTGGCAATGAAACATCTGACACGCTGGCAGAACCGCAAGGCAATACCTCTCAAACAACGGAACCCCCAGCACAGTCAGATGAATTTGAGGTGATCGACACTGTGGTGGACAAGGATATAACAAAACCTAATCTGCCAAAAATAGTTGATGTTGGTCTGATGAATCCAGCTACTGGTGAACTAACTGGGAAACGTGTAGATGATGTTATGGCCCGTCTTGGCCTGGCTGATTTTAACAGTTATCTGGAGAGGATTGGCACATCCTGGCGAATGAACCTTGTGGAGAAGAGCACCGTGGGAGATCCTATTGTAGCCCTTGAAAAGATTCAGCAATTGGACTCCGAGGGCATCAATCTCGTGCTGGGACCTATATCAAATGCCGAGGTACGCCACATCAAGTCTTATGTTGACTCTAATGACATGGTGCTAATCAGTTCCACATCATCATCATCATCATCATCATCACTTGCAGTCGTTGACAATATCTTTCGTTTTTCTCCTGATAACAACCAACATAGCAATGTACTGTCCCTGCTCTTTGAGCAGAAGGGTATCGAGGCTGTAATTCCAATATATCGTGGAGACGCCTGGGGTGATGGTCTGTACGCATCAACTAAAAACATCTTTGAGACCTTGGGCGGTGTAATGGATGATGGCATACGCTACTCTCCAGAATCTACTGCATATTCTGCGGAGGTAACCCTGTTGTCTGACCTTGTCGATAAGTATACGGATCAATACCCTGCAGACAAAATTGCAGTCCTGATGATAGGATTCTCTGAGACCGTACGCCTGCTTGACTCTGCCGATTCTTTTGATAACCTGCATAACGTAAGGTGGTTTGGTACTGACGGTTCATCGCTTGACAATACTCTGTCAGATGATCCGACGGCATCGACGTTCCTGCAGGATGTCAACTTTGTCAGTACTCTATTCGATATATCTGAAAACGATGTGTATCCGCATGTACAGGATCGCTTTATGACATTTACAACACAGAAACCAGATGTCAAGTATTATTATTTCTCAATATATGACAGTGTCTGGGTTTTGGGCAAGACCATATTGGAGACTGACTCGATTGACCCCCTGACAGTACGTGATGCCATAACAGATGTTGCATCTAGACATACAGGTACCATCGGCACGATGAATCTAAACGAGTTAGGCGATTTTGCAACACCAAGCTACGACCTCTGGAGCATCCGTGATGGTCAATGGTATGTGTCAGGCTACTTTGATGCAGACAGTGGCACGTTTAGTTTCACATGAACTGAAGATACGCAGAGTCATTCAAACTCTTAGTTGTACAGGGTTTTTCATGGTGCTTTTTTCGTTTGGTTGAAAATACAGGACGTTGAATTTCATGCCGGGCGCCTATAGGAACGGACGCTTTATCATCTTTGCGCGGATGGGACTTTGTTTCCCAACCCGGACATTTCGTACCTTTGCAACGAATGTGATTGCAGACAATGCCACATCGTACTGGAACTGTATCTTTGTGGGAGTTCAGGTGCACCTATCAAAATTAGGAAACAGAATTGATCTCTTGATAAATCCAGCGAAATCCGTGCATGGCAGGGCCTGATTTCAGATCCCGATAACCCGACAGAACCTACAATAAAACTAGTTAAATGTGGCAATAAGGATATAGCTGTGATGCATTCTAATTGGAACAATAGATCAAGTTGATGACTAGATTATGACAAAGCAATCTAAATCTGATAATCCTAACAGAGGCAAACTTCCCGTGATGGGTGTAGTGATTGCCATAGTTGTTGCTGTTGTTGTAATAACATTACTGCTGTCTGGCTCATCTATGTTTGTAGATCCTACTACAAATGATGATAACGCAAAATCTAAGGATTCTAAAATAATTGATTGGCGCCATGTTCACGGTTTAGGGTTTGATCCTGATAATCGTTCGATTGTGTATATTGCAGCCCATGGTGACTTTTACCAAAGTATTGACGGCAAACCACCAGTAAAAGTAGACAAGATGCGTGCTGACTATATGGCATTTAGCGCATCATACGTTTCAGGGACCCCACTGTATGCAAGCGGTCATCCAGCAACTGGAGGAAATACTGGATTGATTAAAAGTAATGATGGAGGGATTACGTGGGAGCTTGTGTCAAATGTAATAGAGCCTCCAGTGGATTTTCATGCAATGGCAGTAAGCAAACATAATCCTAAAATTATAATTGGTTTTGATAGTGCAGCAAGAGGCTTATTTAAGACAGTTGATGGAGGAGAGACATGGGAGTCATTAGTGTATCCAGAGTATGTTTCTGCACTTGCAGTATCTCCTGATGAATCACAGCTAATTTTTGCAGGAACTGGAAAAGGAATATTCAAGTCATCTGATGGAGGAAAGACATGGATACTTCTTGATGAATATAATGGAATGAGTGTTTTTGCGTTGGCATTTGATGAAGGGGGCGCATTGTTTGCATCAGTAGAGACATTTGGAATAGTAAAGTCAGATGACTTGGGGGAGTCATGGGAAGACATGCAGAGAATTGATCTGACTGTTTCAAGTATTGCAGCAGATTCTGAGAATAGCTACTTGTATGTCGGAGGTTATTCTTCTGAAGGATTCCAGCAGGTCTACAAAATTGCGTATGATTTTTCCAGCTATGAAGTGATTGGAACTAACAAAGGATTAGAGTAATAGAATCAGTGTAAAACAGTCATCATCATGTAACTTATCCTAAAGAAGGGAGCCATATTTTGAATACACAATATTTAACCTGTGAATTTTTTATGTTGGCAATCCCCCGGTGGCAGCTACGGTAGCGTTTTTGCCCCGTCTGGGAAAGAGCCGCATATGTGGCACGCACATCCTCATGCGAGTTAATGAAGAACAACTGTTTGTATTTCACAATCCTATTTTGGATTCAGATTAGTTCAGCCACCAATTTTTTTGGTATGCTGGATTTTGTGGATACAATACTGTGATTGCAAGACGTTCTGCAATTTCTTCGTTTACATTTTTTAGAAAATCAACTGCATCAGCTATTTCATCTAATTCCAGTAGCATGTTATAACATATGGTAAATGTTCACGTGGTTTGACCCAATTTTAGGCGTATTTTGCAATCTCTGCCAAATAGTCAAGTTTATTGTTCTTCCATGTCATTACACATGAAAAGAAATTTGCCAGCCACGTCATCGTCTCTTTTGCCCTTATGCTGCCCCGTATTTTTCCGTGCACGACTATCTCTCGTAACCCGCGCTCTGCTGCGTTGTTTGTAGGCGGGATATTTGGATTAAGTACGAACCGGAACAGATCGCTGCCTGCATTGCCGAGCTTGCCCATGAACTTTTCCAGGACTGGATTGTCGGCGTATCTTGCAATGATCCTGTCGATGCGGACAAGCAGATTGGCGTATGCCCTGTGCCGGAGCGAGCGCGAGCGTTTCTTGCTCACCTTCTTGGCATCGTCATAGATTTTGCGCAGGCGTCTTAGGACATCCCACGCGTCCGGACAATCCAGATTGCGCTTCCAGAGATCCTTGGCCTCGCGTATTATGTGCGACCAGCAGCGTTGGACGCGGTATCCATTATATGCCGACCAGCCGTCGCACACTATTATGCCATCCCAGTCCCCCAGCGTCTCCCTTAGGACCTTTGCCCCGCGGCTGCCCTGCATCACGTACAGCGCATGTCCTGTCAGCGGATCGTACAGTATCCATACCCAGACGTTGTGGCCGTTGAGATGAATCGACGTCTCATCGATGTGCAGTATCTTGGCCTTTCGTATGATGGCAACAATGTCTGCCGTGGGAGTGCTCAAGGATGCTCCCAGCCTGCGCATTATGTTGTATGCCGTGCCTGAGGAGAGTGTGACTCCATGCCGCGTCATATAGTCTGCGATCATTCTGAATGGCATGCGGCACGCATAGCAGTCTGCCACCTCTGTCACTATGCTCGGATCGTAGCTGCCGTTGTTTGGAAGACCAGTCTCCGGCCTGATGTCCTCCCGGCCACAGGAGTTACATCTGCACGTGTTTATGGAGTGGCATGTGGTAATGTTTGTTATCGTGCGCACCACCTTGGTTATGTTCTGCTTTATGGTCTTTGTTATGGAAAGTTTGCCCAAGCCACATCCTGGACAGGCGTCCGGGGTGTGTTCCTCAAATTTTGTGGGTTCTGGCTTGTTGGTCACGCCCTTGTGGCCCTTTTGCCCTCCGCGTGGTTTTGGAACGCTGTCTGCCGTGCCGTTCTGTTTGCCGGGCAGCTTTGATTGTTTGGACTTTGGTTCCGGCATGTCACTGTTCTCTTTGATGCCGGATGTATTTGATCCTTTTTTCATTGATGGAGGTGTGTTGAAATTATCATGTTGTCCCAATCTGCGCTTTAGATCGGCAACCGACCGTTTCAATTCCTCAATTGCGTGCCCCTGCATTTCAATTGCCTGCATATGTTCCATGACTTCTTGCGTCATTATCTCAATCGTCTGCTTTAGCTTGACGTTCTCTATTTTGAGCTGCTTGTACATCTTTTTGTAATCGCGCTGGCTACTCATATGGAATTTTAAATCTCATCATATTTGGATCTATGGTTTGTGAAAAGTTTACTTGTAAGTGAATATAGTTAGGCACGACGTGAACACGTACCTGTACAGAAACGTTTCAACATCAAGATTGGGTTTTACGTGTCTTGTGTATCTGGCAATTGCCTTGCGCAGCATGTCCAGACTGGTGTGCGGCACATCAAGCACCTTGTGCTTGAGCTCCTTCCAGTACGACTCGATCGCGCTGATCTCAGGTGTTACAACCGGGAGAAACCTTGCGTCAGGCCCTCTATCCTCTCGACAAGGTGATGCACCATCCTTGCACGGTGCTGCGGGGCCCGGTCTGCTGCCACCACCGCCTTGTCAAATGCCGCGTACGGCTTTAATGTCGTCCATATCGTTTGGCATATTCACTGACCCAATCGTATGCGCAAGTGGCAAGTCTTATGTAATATTTTAGAGTCTCAATAATGTATCTAGGATCGTCGGTGTCACACATCAGACACATCTCAAACCGTTTTTGTTTAGTCATCAATTCGTTGAATTTTTTAGTTTTTTGTTCTGTTTGATCTTTGATTTTTGGCCCATACTTCTGTGCGTGGGCAACAACATTACGGCACGTCCTTGCAACATCCACCGCAGCAAAGAATGCTTCTGCTTCGTAATCCAAACGTCCGTCATCCCTAACCTTTTCCTTGAATGCATCTACTTTTTTGGCAAACGGTTTATTATTCCAGTTCATCACATCATCAATGCAGTTTTCGACACCTATGATCTTGCTGGTGACTATACCGACAACCACTATACTATCAACCCATCTCCGGATGTGAGAATGGGCCATGCATATGCCATCTATGCCGAAGAATTTGTTTGTGAGTAGCGGTCTATCCACCAGAGACATGTCGGGTATTATCTTTCCATGCAACCCGTAGAGCAAAACGTCAAGCGACATGACTATGCCAGAACTAGATGAAAGATACTTGGCCATATTCACGGCACATGTCGAATATTGTTCATCGCTGCCGATTATCAGAATATCCGCACCTGACCAGTCTTTCGTATTGTGCATGTATTCGTCGGAAAAACAGCGAGACGCCAAAAAGCGGTTGATCTCTAACATCTCGCCTGATGCGGCTTTAAGATCCGTGCTGACGTGCAGAATGTTCAGGCTGTTGCCTTTTTCCGCATAAGGTGCACGGCCTGTATCTGTGCATGTCGGCCTCAAACACAGATTGCCAATGCTCAACGTAGTCATGATAAGCTCCGAATACTATTGGCGAATTGTCAGTTGAATTCCCACTCATAGCACATACAGCAAACATTCCGTTATAAGTGGTTGATCTATATTTTGGTGTCAATAATCAAACCATTATTAGTGAGAGCACCTCTAGAAAGAGAACACTTGCATCCATATACATTAGGCACAGTATCGGAAGACAAATGCCATGATAAAAAGTAAATTTACATCAGAACAAAAGCTCAGATTGCACTGGAATCAATCAGAACCGACATAAGTACGACAGAACTGTGCCGCAAGCACAATGTTCACCCACAGACGTTTCATAACTGGAAACAGGGATTCATGGAGTCCGGCAAGACGGGCCTGAGCCAGTCAGGAAAGAAGGATCCAATCAAGATCACGAAAAAGAGAGCGGAGGATTACAAGAGACAGGGTACGGCAAAATCAAGGAGTATAGGGCCAAGACACGAATCACAGACATAGAGTCCAGAATGCGTGCTTTTACTATTCTCAGGCATTATACAATGAATAGGTAATCGTCAGGACAGTACTTTCTAACGGTACTGAAAGTCAGAGTGTCACGGCTATGCCGACGTTCAAGGTGCAGTTGAGATCACATCTGATGCGCGAGTCCAAACCGACTACCTGTAGTCAGACTTGGGCGCATTTTGCTTAGTTGAAACCCTAAATCATGACAACCTGACAGAAATCATTGTAGCAATTCTTTTGTACCTTTGCCGAGCACACTATGCATGCATGGCGGTGCGGGAGATATCTGATGAAATTTAAGGACTGCGATGATACGGAATTTCTACACACATTTATGCGCATATTGGAGACGGATCAGTCCAAGAACAACACGTACAAGCTGGCACTTGCCAGGTTTCTGCTCGAATACAGCCACGCTGGAGGCAATCAGAGCGTAAAGTATGCCAGCATCGCGCCATATTTCCTGCGGTACTATTGGTCACAAGAATGCAAATCGAAACTGCGGCAGGGTCCGCCGCACCAGACGCCAAAGGTAATCTCGATCATCCGCGACGAGTTTGAAAAGTCAAGCTATCCGGACTCGTTCGACGACATAAGATGCAAGTTTCCCGACAGGATCGCGCGATGCGAGGAAGAGATAACCAAGCACTGCTTCAGGGACGTCATACATAGGTTCCAGAAACTGGGTAATGATGAAAACAAGATATTTTACGACTATTTTGCGGTAAAGTACGACAAGTCCGGCAACGCCCGCTTGGACAAACACGGCGGTATGCTGCTTAACCCGCATGCAATCAGTTTCTTCAAGCGGTATTACGAACCTCTCTGGTATGCCGTCATCCTCTCCTGGGTCAGATTCTTGGAAGAACGTAATCAAGGGACACCTAGGCTGACCGGCAAGGTGATCGGCCTGTCAGGCAAGCGTAATCAAGGCAGTTTCAAAAAATACTTGAAACCGTTTGCGACTGAATGCTTTTACTGTCGCACATCCCTGAATGATGCCAAGGTACACGTGGATCACGTCCTGCCGTACGATTACATTGGTGAAACAGAGTTGTGGAACCTGGTGCTGGCGTGTCAAAAATGCAACTGCCGCAAGCTTGGAAACCTGCCGCCCGGGGAGTTCATCGACAACCTCGTAGAACGGAACCTTATGTACAGGTCCCTGATACACAAGCTTGACACCTCGTTGTATGTGCTGGGCGAGGACCACGGTGGCGGTGTGTGGCAGCACTACAACACTGCCAAACAGCATAAATTTTGCATATTGGAAGATTTTCCCTGAATCTGTCTGGATTGACTTGATTACAGATGCGGGATACATGCATGTTCGTTCAGAAAGCCTGTCCATTGACAATCAAGCCTTTGAAGTGCTTTCTGTAACGTATTGTAACGAAACTGTCCTCCCCAGATCAGACGTACTCTGCGTGAATTTATTAGGTTACACTATCCAAGACGCCCGATGCCGGTCAAGATGGACGACGATAAAAATTAGGTATATCATTCACAAGAAAAAGAATGAGACTGCCAACGCCGCGATAGAGAGGAATGCAAAGATCAATGTACGCCATATGACGCCTCCGGACATAGTACCGGAGTGCCCGTTCACTGCCTACGATTAGCATACGGGATCGGCGATCAAAAGCTGTTTCGGTCAAACATGGTGCGGCAGTGATGAATTACACACCAACTCTCTCTCCCATGCCATGGTTGCAATTTAAATGGCATGCCTCAAATACTATACATGGTGCGTCACAATGTGTATCAAACCATAACTTGTGCCATAGACAACGACATTCTCAAAGAACGTTTCCATAGTAGGGACATAGTTGAGGCATGTCCGGAGCTTAAACATAACACTTGCAGAACTTTTCTTTTCAAACATGCTGAAGGCAACAGAAACACCACCGAGTTGTTCGTCAGGGTAATCAGGGGACTGTACACGCTCAAACTGCCTCGCAAATACGGCTTGTAAATAATCGTATTTGAGTTCCAAGATCGTGTTGGATTGACGTGCCGAAGAGGATTGGTGCATCTGCCGTCTCACAGCTTGACGCATTCCATTTTGTATCGTCCAAGCACGTAATCTGCAGTCCCAGTTCATTTTTTCTGATCCTTCATATGCCAGCCATGTCTATTACGTACAGAACATGGTGCATCCGAGTCTTCTGGCACCTCAATCAGTATTACCTGCAGGTACCAAAAAAAAGGATTCAGATCAACTTACTATCGATACGGCCATATGGAACTCTAAATCCTGTGTGATTCCTGAAACGGTCTTGCAGAATTAACGCGCAATTGTAATTTTTGGGTTCGGTCATACCATTCAATCTGGTCAAGCCTGTCGAACCGTCTTACCAGTTCCTCGTAATGGAATTGAAACAGACTCAGATACTTGTCAGCTGTTAACAATATTGATCCGCCAATCATGTTCGGCAACCTGTCATGAATTTTTGAAATCATTTTGTTAAAATGTTTGATCTCCGA
>JAKZUU010000004.1:0-10922 GCA_047516405.1 Candidatus Nitrosopumilus sp.
CCAAAAAAATATGGCAGTAATAACAGAATCTTCGAATGCAATATTTTGGATGTAGAGTTTGTTTGTTTGAAACAAAATTAGTTTAAGCCGCAATGTGTGTTTTTATAATATTAGGATTATGAATCATATCTGCATGTATAAAATATGAGATGCAGTTAAAATGACAAAGTGTGTGGTCGTTGCTTTTATGATTGAAATGTTTGTGTTGTTGTTGTTGTTGTTTATTTTTACTATGAACAGCATCACCAAATCCAACGTAAATAAAAAGCTCAACTAGAATTTCTGGATATTGCTGCCCTGTTGAAACTTTGGACTTTCTCGTCTTTGAATTCTGATAATCCCACATCACATATACAAAATTCTCACAAAGCCAGATGACAGATGATTGCCGCCAGAGTTCAAATCTAAATTAAAAAAAGCATGCATTTTCAAGGTACAGAGCTGCCAGAAGATTTTGTATTCTCAGACAGACGGAGTAAATTTAATGGTGTTGCTCAAGACTCCCAGACCCTCAATCTCAAGATCAAGCCTGTCGCCATGTTTTAAAAATACCGCATCTGGCTTGTTCAGCATTACACCTGCAGGCGTGCCAGTAGAGATAATGTCGCCTTTCTCCAGAGTCATGACTTTTGAGAGTTGTGAGACGATATCATGAATCTTGATGGACATGTTGCAGGTATTAGAGTCCTGCCTTGTGATGCCGTTGACTTTGGTAGTCATCTTTAGATTGTAGAGATCTGATATTTCGTCACTAGTTGTTATCCATGGACCGCATGGAGCAAACGAGTCAAAACTCTTTGCCCTAGTAAACTGTTTGTCTTGGAACTGAATATCGCGCGCAGATATGTCATTGAACACCATGTAGCCAAATATTGCATCTGATACGTCAGCGGGGCCAATATTTTTACAGTCTCGTTTGATAACCAAGGCCAATTCCACCTCATAGTCAAGCTCAGTAACAAAATCAGGGCATACAATGTCTGAGTCAGTGCCGTTTAGTGCAGTTCGCGGCTTTATGACTATTGAAGGGCTAGTGGGAGATTTCAGGCCTTGCTCTTGGGCATGGTCAACATAGTTAAACGCCAAACAGATTATCTTGTTGGGGTTTTTGATGGGTGCCAGCAGCTTGTACTTTGAGAGACTCTCCCCATATGGAAGATCGTCAATCTTGTCTTTGATCTCATCGTACCACCCATCAAAAAGAAAGTCTTTGACATTTTGAGGGAGTGGAACTCCCGTCATATACGTAATCTCGTCTTTTGTGGATACTTTGTCCCCGTTCACAAAACCGTATGTCTCGTTATTCTCATGTAAAAGTCGAGCTATCTTCACGGCGCATCATCACTTGTGTGTAAAAATTGCCAGATTGTTCAAGTCCTTTCTGCAGTATCCAAATCTAACAAATTGAATCTCGGATCCTTCTTTTAACTGCAGATAATGCGGTTCAGTATAACTGTCTAATTCTTCCAAGCTCTCTTCATTGAATTGATCTCCGTTAAATAATAGTTTAGGTACAAGTATGCATATCCTGTGGGCAGTCTTTTGTGCAACCCACTGAATCTTGGGGATATTTTTGGTGCTGTCGCCGTCGTTGGCATTCGCAACGAACATGCCTTCCAACCCCATCGCATCTTTTTTTGTAATGGATACATATCCCAGTCCCAAAAGACGAATCTGCGCTCCCACTGCAATGCTTTGCGCGTCATCACCTGAGATGTAAAAATTCTCATCTATCTGGACTGTTCTCTTCCCCATGCCGTCATTTACAGGATGGTTTGGGATTACTACATGTGAGACGGGCAGATCCCCCACAGCTAGCTTTACCGCATCTTTTACCATGAACAGCCTGATGCTGTCAGCATCTACAATCTTTCGATTAAAGGCCTCAAGCGAATCAAACGGTGCCAGTGTGTTTGCCTTGGTCAATCCCAGTGACATGATAAACCTCCTAATGGCTTCAGGCTTTATTCCCCTCTTCTTTAATCCTTCAAGTGTAGGCAGTCTTGGGTCATCATACCATGAAACCTTACGTTGGTCAATCAGAGGTCTGATGATACGCTTTGAGGTTGGCATTCCTTTAAACTCCAATCGAGAAAAGAACCTTTGGAGCGGCTTTCTCATCTGCAATGCATCCAGTATCGCATCAATTAATTCTGCCCGTAGTTCAAATTCCTTTGAACGAAAAGCGTGTGTTACTCCATCAATGCTGTCCTCTATTGCAACTGCCATATCATAGCTGGGCCAGACCCTGTATGTTTTGCCAAGAGTATAGTGTTTCTCGTCAATAATTCGAAATAGGACAGGATCCCTCATGACTGCGTTGTCTGCCTTCATGTCTCCACGAAATCTTAGAACTGCGTCGCCGGGTTTGAACTTCTCGTGCATCTTTTTCCAGTCTTTAGCATGTTTGTCAGTGTCTGTTGCCATACTGCACTTGCATGCTTTTCTCTGCTGCCTATTGCCGCTGATCGTATCCCGTTTACAAGTACAGACATAGGCGTTTGCCAGATTAATCAGTTCAGTGCCTTTCTGATAAAGCAACTCCATGTCATCAGAGGTGTTTTTTACAGTGTCAAATTTTATCCCCAGCCACTCCAGCCCAACTTTGATGGCTGCATGATACTCCATTCTCTCTGCCTCGGGATTTGTGTCATCCATTCTCAAGATGAATTGTCCACCATACATCTTTGCATATTCAGAGTTAATGATGGCAGCTTTTGCATGGCCGATGTGTGGGTAGCCGTTGGGTTCTGGCGGGAATCGAGTTATGACAGCGCCGGGCTTTGCGCCATCCAGCTCCGGAAAGCCTTCTCTTTCAGGAATCTTTTCTTTGGGTGCCAGCAGTTCTGGAAAATTATCACAGATCTCTTTTTCTTGTTCCTCCAGAGACAGTTCGTTGACGGATGCAACGATGCGGGATATCTCTTCTGAGATCACTTGTACCTGCTTTCTGAACTCTGGTCTAGTTCCAAGAATCTTCCCTAGAACTATCTTGTCTTGGGTCTTGCCCCCATGTTCAAATGCATTTTGAATAGCTAGTTTGAAAATATCTCTTTGCAGGTCCGTACTCATCTTGTTTGCCTCACATCTCTGCAGCTACACGCTTCTTTTGACCACCAAGTCAAGCAATGCAACCAACTCTTCTTTTGCCGTACCAGAATAAGTAGAAAGTGATCTTTGGGCTCTCTTTGCGTATTTTAGGGCCTCGCCCCGTGCAATATTCTCTATCCCAAGGGAACGAATTACATCTACTGCGGCGTCAAGATCTCTTTGAGATACTTTAGAGTTCCCAAATGCCTTGAGCAGTTTTTCTTTGTCCTTGCCTTTGGCAGACTTGATTGCCAGCAGTATTGGAAGGGATTTCTTGCCTTCTCGAATATCATTGCCTACCGGCTTTTTAGTTACGTTGGGGTCACCTGTCACTCCGATGATGTCATCGGTGATCTGAAATGCGAGCCCAAGATTCCTTCCAAACGACGTAAGGTATGATATATCCTTTTTGTTATCTGTAGCGCATGTTGCCCCCATTGCACACGATACGCCAAATAATGCTGCAGTCTTTTTGCCGATCATTGTAATGTACCGGCTTTGGGTGGGAATTTTTTTTGCCTCACCCATTTGGATATCAAGTAGTTGGCCCTCACAAACATCAACGCATGCCTTGGCAAGAATTGAGACCAGTTGGAGATTTGTCTTGGCATCTAATTTTGAGTTGGAGACGGTTTGAAATGCTTTGGAGAACAAGACATCGCCTGCAAGTATTGCCGTGGGAACCCCGAATTTCGTATGTACTGTCATGACGGCGTGACGCATCTCATCATTGTCCATAATGTCGTCATGAACCAGAGTAAAGTTGTGAACCAGCTCAATTGCATTTGCTGCGTGCAGTGCATCGGATGTTTTGCCGTTAAAGATCTGGCAGCTTTTGATTACCATGTACGGTCTGAGTCTCTTCCCGCCGTTGAAAATTAGATGTCCTGCAGCATCATAGAGTGTTTTGGGTTTGCCTGTTAGTTTTAAACTTAGATGTCTGTTTATAGTCTCTGCATTTTTTTCGATAAGGTTAATTTTTTTCATTGTTTACCAATCTCCAATTATCCTCTGATAAATGGTTATTGATAGCCTTTTGCAGTGATTCATAAATTTTACTGCCCATCCAGGGAGATAAAACATCTGTATGTTTTTTAAGTATTGATTCGTCTGATCTGTCAAGCAATCGCAGGGCAATAAGCATCCATGGACAGTAATCTTGGGGATCTTTTTGCAGTTTCAGAATCAACTCTTCTGCTGAGATCCATTTAATCTCATCAATCTCACCTTTTATCTTTTCAAGTTTTGTAGATCTGTCAATAATGCCGATCAAGGTTGCGCAGATTTCATTTTCTGATCCAACGTCTTTGTATGCAACGTGATACTCAAACTTGTGCAGATAATCAAGACCGGTCACAATGCCCAACTCTTCAGGCATTCTCCTCTCTCCAGAAGAGACAAAGGTTTCAGACTCCCTTGGATGGCTTGCAAACGTTCCGTCCCAGATGTTTGGCCACAGCATCTTCTCACTTGATCTTCTGGCAAGTACAAGATTGCCTTGCTCGTCAAAGAGCAACGCAGTAAATGCACGGTGCAACCGTCCGTTTGGCAGATGACACCTTACCTTCTCCTCTAGGCCTATGGGATTGTCATGCTCGTCAACTAGAACCACAAACTCGTCAGACATTTTTTTTACCTCTGAACAATGTGCCTTTAAGTTTTCCATCACGTATGGCTTTGGTAATTCTTTGAGGCTGATTTCCATTTACAAAAAACACGTCCAATCCCATTTTTGAGATTTTCAACGATTCCTCTACCTTTCGGGTCATTCCGCCTGTAACATCAGGTATTTTATTCCCAGGTATTGACAAGTGTTGTTGTTGCTGTTGTTGACTATCTAATTCATGAATCAGTTTTTTTGATTTTAAGTCAGAGTACAGCCCATCTTCATTTAATGCAAAGATGCACAGTCGAGGCTTTAGGATCTTTGCAAGGTGTGTCATGATTTTGTCTCCAGACAGGATGTATGTCTTTTTGTTTCCATACCACAATGCATCCCCGTACGTTACAGGAATCAGGCCGGAACCTGCAATCTGTTTGATCTCTTGAATTTTTTTCGGTATTGGCTTGTTGCCAGACATAAAATCAGTAGGTGGAAGGCAGTAGGGATTCAGTTTATTTTTTAGCAATGAGTAAAGAATTATCTTGTTCAAGTCGATCATTGAGTTTTTAACGGTTGCAACTCCCCGCAAGTCGTATCTTTTTTCCTTTGTGTGCATGTCGTACTTGACTGACCAATAATGTCCAAAAGAACCGCCGCCGTGTACAATGACTAGAGGCTCTTGGACTCTCTTCAAGGCCTTGCAGAGATTCTCTATTGTCTTTCTCCTAACAGACAGCGGTTTGGATTTATTTGTAATGATGGACCCGCCCAATTTTATGAGAATCATGCTGTTTTAAAATTATCTGATCAATTAAAAAGTATCCAGTCCTTTAAAATCAATGCTGGTTGAAAAACAGATGTAGTTGTTCTCCCTGAACTTGTCAACTGTACGTTGCAAGTTTGAACTGTCAGCCAATGCAAAGATGCATCCTCCTCCCCCGGCGCCGGTAATTTTTGCCCCAAAGGACTCTCTTTGCCCTATCTTTACCATGTCCCTCAACGTGTCATTTGAGACCCCTATGGCCTCAAGATGCCGCTGATTGCGCACGACTTTCTGCCCCAGTTCTGAGATGTTGCTGCCAGTCTTTAACAGTTGTAAGACATCATCTACCAGTTTTGACTCATCGCTGCACAGTGCAGAAAACAAGGCGCCGTCTCTTTCTTTGAGCTGTTTTACCCCTGCAACCACCGATTCTGTCGAACGCTCCAAATTTGAATTTGCAACGACCAGATTAAAATTAGATTTGGATGCAATGACTTCAAACCCGTTTATCTTGTCATATGACATGATCCCCCCATATGTGCATACGGTGCAGTCTGCACCGGATGTATTTGCAAAGATCGTTTTTTCTGCCTGGATTGCCAGATTCAGAACCTCTTCTCTGGAGGATTCCCGTTTGAACAATCCGATGATCGCAGCGGCACCTGCAACGCAGCATGCAGACGACGAACCAAGACCGACTCCGGGCGGAATTTCAGAATCTACAACGATATTAATTCCTGTATTTTGATCTTTTATCATCTTGTCTGCCATATAGTACAAGGGTTTTAGCGGAGAGGCAATCTCAGAGAGGGGCTTGTGTGGCTCAGATATCATGCTGCCTATGTTGGAAGTGATGGAGATTTTTGCGTCTTGGGTTTTCTCAGCAGTGACGCTGACTCTTTTATTAATTGCGCAGAGAATGGCTTTGACACCATACACTACAAAATGTTCTCCAAACAAGATTACTTTTCCCGGTGCAGATGATTTAGATTTCAAGTGAACGTTAAAATTTTACTGGCTTATTCGACTTCCTCTTCAGTAATCTTTGTTTCAAAATCGTCTATCGCCTCTTTCATCAGTTGGTCATTTTCTAGCTCTCCTCTCTGGATTAAAATTTCACGTACCAATAGCCAGTAGACTGTTGCAAGAGCTCTTCGCCCCCTATTGTTTGCAGGAATGATTACATCAAGATTTGAGGTAATGTTGTCAGTGTTTGCAATCCCTATTATTGGAATACCTGCATTTGTTGCCTCAATAATTGCCTGCTCGTCGACTTGGGGATCTGAAATTAAAAGTAATTTTGGTTCAATGTAATAAGGTAATGACGGATTGGTAAGGGTGCCGGGCATGAATCTTCCCAGCAGCTGCTTTGAGCCTAAAGCTTCACAGAACTTCTCAACTGGCGTTTCAGCGTACTGTCTGCCTGAACATACGATGAGATTGTCAGTTCCCAGTCTGTTGATAAACTTGGCTGCAGTTTGGATTCTCTTCAATGTAGTGTCCAAGTCAAGCATGTATAGTCCCTCAAGGCTAGCTTTTGTGATAAATGGCATCATAAACTTGGTCTTTACCTGAGTTCCGACTCGGATTCCCGTTGTTAGAACCATCTTTCTGATTTCGGTTCCTTCACTATCTTGTTGGCTCATGACGATTTTAAAACTCTGCCATGCCACATATTAAATCATTCCTTGAGAGACGCAATAATTCGTTAAGCTTTGCTATGCGTTCGCCCCCTACAATGCCTACTTTGAGCATTTTGGAGTGTGTTGCAAGACCTATATGGCATATTTGCGAGTCAGTGGATTCTCCAGATCTGTGTGATGTAATTAGCCGAATATCGTTTTGGGCTGCCTCGTTGGCAAACTCCATGGCATCAAACAGGCTGCCTGCCTGGTTAACCTTAAGAATTGCAGCACTGCATGATTTCATGCCAATTGCTTTTTTTAATATGCCCTTGTTTGTAACTGTCAGATCATCGCCTGCAATCAGGGTGCCCGGGAATTTTGCCGTCAATTCTGCCATATCCTCAAATGCCTCCTCATGGACTGCATCTTCGGCATAAATCAGCTTGAAGCGTTCAATGATATCTGCTGCAAAATCGATCTGCTCCCCAGTGGAGTTTTCAAATCCTGCCCGTGTATAGATGTATTTCTTTTTGTCCTCATCCCACTGTGTAGAAGATGCAAAATCCACTCCCAGAGACACTTCGCGCCCCAGAGTGAATCCAAGATTCTCACATGCCTTTGCTGCAACCTCCAGCGCTTTTTGGTTCTCCAGTTTTGGAGCCCAGCCGCCCTCATCACCCCTCCCGTTTGTAAAGGTGGGATCCTCTCTCTCCAGGATTTGGCGCAGCTCCTTATGTACAGACAGATTGGTTTCAATGGCATCCTGAATTGTTTTGGAACCTACTGCGCATATTAGTATCTCCTGAATGTCAGGAGTTCCAGGACCTGCATGGGCCCCGCCTCCCAGAATATTGCCCAGCGGGAACGGAAACTTGAATGAAGATTCAGAAGAGAGTGTTTGGAACAGTGGTTGGTCTAATGCCTTGGATGCAGACTCTATTGATGCAATACTTGTTGCAAATGCAAGTGATCCTCCAATGACTGAATAGTTTGCAGTGCCGTCCAGACTTTTCAGGACATGATGTATTCCAGAAAGATCGTCTGATTCCAGTCCTACAAACTTTTGAGAGTTGTCTTTTAGGATTTGCAGGCTCTCTTCAGGGCTGTTGTTGGGAAAGCTGATGGCTTCGTATTTTCCCACACTAGCGCCAGAAGGTGCACAGACCCGACCCAAAAATTTTCCGTCTGAGACTACGTCAACCTCAACTGTTTTACTGCCACGGCTGTTGTATAAAATTCGTCCCTTGATTGAGGAGATTTTAGCCAAGTTATTCTAACTCAGATTGAACTTCTAGTCTTCTTCTCTCAATTGCCTCGTAAAATGGTATTACTTGCTGTATTGTCTCAACACTAGTTAACAACATTCTTCTGCAACAGTATCTCTCAAACCCTAAAGAATCAAGAATTTTTGACGGATCCTCTTTGGCTGCGAGCCTGTTTTGATAATCATCAAACTTATCAGCTATTAATTTTCCACATGTCAAACATCTAACAGGAATTAGCACGAATAAAAACTCAACCAAGGATTATAAAAACCATACAAGTTAATCATGTTGCGGGCGTCGCCCAGCCTGGCCAAAGGCGCTAGCTTGAGGGGCTAGTCTCTAAGGAGTTCGTGGGTTCAAATCCCATCGCCCGCACATAATATCATACCGTTGATGCGGTGCTACTGGCATCATCATCATAAATTTTTTTCTAGTTTCTTCAAAATGCTGATTAACTCTGTTCGTCTCTTCTCTTCTGTAATTACTGACCTGACATCATCCACCAAGATTCTATTAACATCAATCTTTTTTCGTGCCTCTTTTACCACTTTGTCATACATTGAAAAAGTGTATAATTGCAGATACAGACTCTCCATTATCTCAAAAATTCTTGTAGCATCATCAATTTTATTGACCCTGATTTTGTCAAATACCTGTCTCTTCAACTCCCCTACACAGTCTAATAGCCCTAAAACATATGATTCGGGCATGACTGATAGCTCTTTGTCAGAGGGTATCTCTTTTTGCTCGACAATTGCAATCAGGCATGTAGCCTCTACAAACTCTTGTTCTGGTGTAACAAGATAGCGTTCTAGCCCCCTGCCTGACGCCTTTTTTTTGTATCTCTTCAAGAGCGTCTCTGCCCGTTTCAGGTTCTTCTTTCCGGTTGCAAGATCTTCCTTGTGTACTGCGATGATGGATTTGCTGCAAAGAGTGACTATCTCTCTTGTATTCTTTAGCAGAAACTCTCTTGCATCCTGGACGTCGCCCAAGGATTTTGCAATTTTGTGGAGGGATGGTTTTACGTTTTTCAGCGTCATGATTTGTGTAATTAAAAACCGGAATAAAGACATTTGCCAAACATTGATTTGATGATGCAAGCCCACATATCGGCTTTAGAGGAGATGCCACAGTAGCACAGAATATGCGATCTCAAGATGTGTGTAGGATTGCTTTTAGGACAGGTTGTACTTTTGAGTAATAGGTAAGACCTGCAAGAAAAACAGAACGATCCTCATTGTGTGTGCAATATGAAGAGATCCAATGTGCTATTGACTGTAAAATTAAAATCGGTATTGCCGGAACAGGAATGTAGAATTTAGCAGTGCGTTGTATCTTCGAGACAGGATTACCAGTATGCTAAAATCAGGTTGCCGTAGGAGAATCTTACGCTAATTTCATCTTTAACGTAGATAATCAAAACCCAACACGCGCAGAACTACAAAGCATGATATTTTCAATTATAAAAAGAGGCTAATTTTGATTTTCAAGCAAGGTGATTATTTGCTCAAAGGTATCAGAAGATTTACGGAGTATCTCATAGGGATGTTTTGCATCGCTTCCTCTAGACACCAACCTACAAAAATAAATTTTCCCGTTACTTTCTATACGAGGTGACACCTCAATGAATTCCCATTGATCGTTATTGCCCGAGTTCTGACTGGATAGTTCTAGACTGTTTAAGCGTAAAGACGTTCCCAAAATATTTTCCACGCTGTTTTTTATAGCAAAGTTTTGCGATATTTTAGTAAATACATCAGAAGTTTCTTTTTCGGTAATTATGTTGCTTACGCACTCTACTTCGTAAAATCTAACATAATTCGAGAGATCTATTTTATATTCCCTATTAAGTGTAGAGAAAAATTCTACCTGTGCACCTATAAGAGAGGTTATGTCACGATTATGAAAACCAAAGACCATTCTCATACGATCGGTATAGAACTCAGTGTTATGTTTGACTGCGTGATGTGATTGATCAGGGTCACGCGTGATATTCGTGTAATTTAGTTTGCGCAATATATCATCAATGGTATTGAAATCGAGTGGCCAGTGCACACTATTAAGGCGAATGCCTATTCGTCTATCAAGAATTTTCTCTTTTTCAAATTGATGTTTATTTTGTTTTGTCATACCCACATCCTATACCCAATCCTGCATTTGTTCTCTAGTTGGCATACGGCTACGTTGATCACGTGTTGGATTTCCAGATATGTAACCTGACCTTATGCTTTTAGTTGTTGTAATTGGATTGTTTGCGAATTCAGGATGATGAAGATCTCTAAATGGTTCGTCGTACGCAAACTGCAATATCTCATCTGCAATAGATACCGATTCAGTTTTCTCTGTTGAAGTTGGAGAATACAGTATCTCATAGACAGAACCGAAGATTTGCTGAAAGACATCTGTTACGTCGTAATATGAGAAGCCGCGTCCGTCGGTTTTTTCATAAAAATTCTTGACCAGATTTCCATTCTGAAGCACGTTGAGTCTATTTGTCAAACTGCTAGAACTGAGTTTGAATTCTTGTTTCATTTCGTTAAAACTCATTTTTCCACGTTCCATCAAAGCTGCAAGCA
>JAKZUU010000005.1:0-3385 GCA_047516405.1 Candidatus Nitrosopumilus sp.
TCAGACCCCGTATTTTGTACGGTTACCCGTCCTATCACAAACAGATTCTGCTTGTCAAGCAGCGGATCAACGAAGATGTCATAGTCCTGCGTTGATACGGACATCCTTAGCAGATCATTTCCAAAAACCACAACCATCACTGCGATCACTCCAACACCAAGACCTAGCAGCATGGTATACTGTTTCACAAAATATAATGAGCAGTACAATAGATAAGGATATCTTGGAATAGCTGCAGTATCTGTAAAACCCGTATAGAAAAAAGAGAATCATTTTCAGGTATGACAGACCCGTCTGAATTACAAAATCATTGGAGGATACAGGCAACAACCGGTTCTGCTTTTATGGTTAACCTGCAATGTTTGCAACAACAATATTTGAAGACTTTGAATGGTGATACGATCTGCAGACTGGAGGCACAGATTGTTTTTTTTTTTGAATCAATGCCAGGATATGATCGGCAGGTTTGTCGGCAGGTTTGAGATGGTTGCTTGCATATCAGATAACACACTGCAGAGATTGCTGCACGGTACACGAGCGACTTGATATCTGAAAAGTTCACATGCACTTGACAACGCATTACAACATTTCGATTTGCATCTCTTTATTCCGATATTTTTCCCGGTCAATGCAGCTAGCGCAGGTTATACGAGATGGCTGCATGCAGAAAAGATTGCAGTATCGCAGAAACAGTGGAAATGGCTACACAGGTAAGAGATTCTTTTTTCGTGTGCAGGACTGAGAATATGAGACCTGAGCATATTGCAGAGATTATAAGATATGCAGGTCGATTAAACTGCATCGGCGTGCACCACATCCAACATGGTCGCAAAACTGTCATTTTGATCTTTTAAGAGGCAACTGCCAGCTTAGATATCAAGGACATCCACAGTGACTTGACTTACCATAGGATTGTATATTCTCAAGTCATCACATATCGTCTGGACCTTATCCCGAGCAGTTTTTTTATTCTCCTCATCTATTGTAAATTTTAACATCCTTGCAGTCTTTATTTTAGATACGGCGTTATTGGCATTTGTTCCCTTGAGAACAAGATCATTGAGAATGGTATCGCCTTCAGGATCACTGATTCCAGGCTTGTTTTCAATTATCACATGAACGCTAAAGACTGCCATTGGCAGTTTAAAAGAGAGAGTTGAGGTTAATTTATCTTCCGAACACTGTCAGATATTGGTGTTTTAGACATGTCAAATGCATGTTCTTGCCGTTTGTCTTTTTGTAACGTGCTATCTGATTCCACTGAATTACGGTAAATGAAATGCCTGTTGCAGCTGCCGCTAGCCAAATAATAAAACCAGCCCTACAACCAGTGCTGCCACTGAGATGCCCATGCAGATATAGAAATTTTTCATCATCATAGTCTCAGCGGATTTACCGGAATTAATAGTTTGAAACCAGAAATGACTGCAAAATATCGGTCCAATGGCGTAGTACGACAGGTGAGGCTGCTTTTAGAGATGATTCCAGTTTAGACTGCGGAAGGTTATGAACGGTATTGTTTGGAATATCTTTTATCCTTGATTATTTTGCTGATTTCAGAGGCGTCAATCAGTCCCGGATGTTTTCTTAAAAGATCATTTACAAAATAGTTTGCCTCCCCTGTTCTGTCTAACCTGCACAGCAGTTGAAATTTTCGATATATGATTGATGGAAATCTCGGCTGAGATTGGATAACATTATCATAACACAGCAATGCCTCCTCGTGCTTGCCTATGATTTCAAGCTGTTTTCCTTTCTGCCCAATTGCCTGTACGTCGTCAGGCTGAATCTTTAGTACTTTTTCAAAACAGGATATTGCCTCCTCCGGCCTTTTAAGGTATGACAGGGCCGTTGCCTTGTTGAACAACGCATAGGTATCGTTTTGATCCAACTGTAATGTCTTGTCATAGAATCTTAACGCATCCTCAAGCAAGTCTGTTTCTTCGGTTTCTTTGTAGATCAGCCACAGCAACACGCCTTTCAAGGTCAATGCAGATGCGTGGTTTGGATCTATTTTTATCACTTGATCCACACATGGCATTGCCTGCCTGTACTTGCCAACATCGTACAGGATTTCCGCTTTTCTGTATAATGATGCGGCGTCCTTTGGGTCCAGCCTTGTCGCTTCATCAAAACTGCGTATGGACTCTTCGAGCAGTCGCGGATCCCTGGTAATTTTATAGAATTCTGATGATGTGACGCCTTTCATGGAAAATGCAAGCTTGTTACGAGGATCTAGTTCTGCCGCCTTGCCAAAGCAATCCATGCTCGCTTTCAGTACGTTTTTGCGATGCGACGCCTCATAAAAACCCCAGAATATCTCGCCTTTTCTAAGATGTGCTTTAACATGTTTCGGATCCGTGTTGATCGCCTCGTCAAAACACACCAGGGCTTTTTCCACGTTATCTAGCCTGCAAAATAGCATTCCTTTATGATAATGCGCAGCAAGATTAGTCACATCCAATTTGATCATCTCATCAATGCATTTTATTGCATCCTCCCACCGTCCTAGTCTCTCAAGCGCACGAGTTTTTTTTACATATACTGATATGCTGCCAGATTCTAGGCGTATGACCTGGTCATAGCATGCTATAGATTCATCAAATCTTTCTAGATCTTCTAGCAGCATTGCCTTGGTATAGTATAGCATGTGATCGTATGATGCAATTTTAATTGCCTTGTCTATCAACGATATTCCCTCGTTTATTTTGCCCAGCTTGGAAAGGGAGATGGATTTGCCGATGTATGGCAGCGGATAGTTTGGCACCGTATTGATCAGATCGTCAAAACACGTCATAGCCTCCCGGGGTTTGCCAGATTTGACCAACGCCATGCCTTTGCCGACACACACGTTAGCGTATAGAGGTGTTTGTTTGACGGGTTTTCCTTTGTCGTCTTTTTGTTCATCACGTACTCTGGAGAGTGCCTCGTCATAGTACGATACGGCTTCGTCAAACTTGCAGAGGTCTTCAAGTGCTTTTGCCTTATCCCCGTACACGGTCCATTTGTCAGGAGCTAAGCGTATTGCCTCATCATAACATCCTACTGCACCTTCAAGCTGGCCTATCTTTTCAAGTGCTTTTGCTTTACAAACGTATGAATTCCAGTCGTCAGGTTTAGCTTTTATCGCCTCATCATAGCATTTTGCCGCATCTTCAAACCTATTCATAGTTTCAAGTGTGTGAGCTTTGTATGTATATCCATACGCACTCTCCGGGTGCAGCATTATTGCTCTGTTATGACAAAATAACGCTTCTTTAAATCTGCCTATACGTGCAAGCAACATTGCCTTAAAATTATAGGAGAGATCCATCAGAGGTTCCGCCCTTATCGCCTCGTCATAACATGCTACGGCCTCTTCAAATTTACCATCGTCTTCAAGTGT
>JAKZUU010000006.1:0-11363 GCA_047516405.1 Candidatus Nitrosopumilus sp.
GCCACCCATGCAGTCGCCCCCGCATACGCCGTCCCCGGCGTGCCTGCAAACCTCTTGGTATCACAGGGCGACAGCGGCGGCATCCTTAAAGTCTCCTGGCAGGCTCCGGCCTCGAACGGAGGATCAAACCTGACAGGATATACCGTCCAATGGAAGGCGACATCGGACAGCTGGGCGATACCTGCAGACATCGCCGAGGTCACACTCACCGGAACTACACACACGATAACTGGGCTGACTGACGGCACGCCGTATGCCGTGCGCGTCCTTGCCACCAACGTCATAGGTGATGGCAAGCCCACCTCCGAGGAGACGGCCACTCCCCAGGCACCAGTACCGTTACGCGACCCCCGTGACATCGGCGTGGTGACCCTGAACAGCACGGTTCCCGGGATAGTGACCGTCTCATGGGATGCACCCGGCCAGACTCCTGCCAACTATCGCGTGTCGTGGGCCAAGGCAGGCGAGCCCTACCTGACATGGACCGATCCTGCAGGCAACGCCTTCCCGACGGTCCCCTTCCACACCATCACAGGTCTTGAGGAGGGCGGAGAGTACAGGATAAAGGTGCGCGCCAGCTATAGCGGCACCTCTGGCGACTGGAGCGATGAGGTTACTGCCACGGTTGCAAAAACCTTCCACCCTTTCATCACCACCTGGCAAACAACCGTCGCAGGCGAGTCGATAACCATCCCGGTCGGGGGTGCAACCGGCATTTACACGATAGACTGGGGTGACGGGAATGTAAACTATGGCGTCTCAGGCGATCAGATACACACGTACGACGATGCGGGAACCTACACGGTTCGCATATCTGGCGACTTTGCAAGAATTTATCTCAACGGACAGCAGCCAAACGCAGACAAGCTGCAATCGATAGAGCAGTGGGGCAGCGTGCGATGGGAGTCGATGAGATCGGCATTCCAAGGAACGTCATCGATGGCGTACCGCGCAACTGACACCCCTGATCTCTCAGACGTTATTTCCATGAGATACATGTTCCGGAACGCCGCCTCCTTCTTTAACGCGGATCTCTCCGCATGGGACGTCTCGTCGGTGACTGACATGCGCGGGATGTTCTATAATGCCGCCTCCTTTAACGGCGACCTCTCCGCATGGGGCGTCTCGTCGGTGACTGACACGCGGGGGATGTTCATGGGTGCTGCCTCTTTCAACGCGGATCTCTCCGCATGGGACGTCTCGTCGGTGACTGACATGTCTCACATGTTTAGGAACGCCGCCTCTTTCAACGCGGATCTCTCCGCATGGGACGTCTCGTCGGTGACTGCAATGTCTGACATGTTCCGAAATACTGCCTCTTTCAACGCGAATCTCTCTGCGTGGAACGTCTCGCGCGTAACTGATATGGACGCAATGTTCGACGATACCCGTGTCTTTGATCAGAATCTGGGCATGTGGTATATCGTTTTGGATGATACGGTCATTGAAGGCGGCAACAGCACCGGGACGATAGGGACAATTACCGCGCAGAACTCGTTCCTGGACGGACAGAATCCAATATACGGCATAGAACCTGGTGGTGATTCTGACCACTTTGAAATCGACGGCACCGCACTCAAGCTCAGGGCGACGGCGCAAAACAGTCTTGCAGGTGGCTCATACACCATAACCATAACGTCCACCGGTGAATTCGGCACGGGTAACTCCAGAACCTATGAGATAGTGGTTGCAGACGCCTAGCCGATCATCGATGCCGGATCAGTCCTAACCGGGGCGTGCATACTATTATGATTAAAGATCCGGACACTTTCTAGAAAAATCGCCCGTAGCAGTTGGAGGAATTGACACATCCATACGATTTGTGGCACCCTCTGCGCAGACATCATTACTAACATCATCTGATCAAGCTTGTGCATGCGTGCATTGTACTTTAAGTCAATTCAACTGCAATTCAATTGTAATTGATACCGTCTCTTAATAACATACAGTGTGAAATCCCTTCAGATATCCACAAATAAAGGGACACACACAACAAATACTCACAGGAACAACGCTTAAGAACGTATGTGAATTTTTTCTTCACTGCAAGTTAATCCCAGCTAACTGTGCGCAGTGCGACAGGAGGATTGGACAGGCATGAGATGCAAAAATGTTTTGTGCGGTGCAGCCGTCTCTTCGGCACGCAAGGTGGAACAGGGAGATGCGTTTCTTCCCGGTGTCGATATGGCAGACATTGAATCACTGCACGCAGGCAGCACGGATTACAAGGTCAAGTGCATGCTGCAGGCAGCCCGACTCAAAGCAATGCAGTTCATTGGGGCAGATATCCAGAGCTCTCAGAATTGTAAAAAGTACCGTCTATGTGTAACTGCTGCGTCTGGCTGTCGGAGGCATCAAACGCATACGCGACGAGAAGAGTCCTGGAAGGCCATGCCGCCTCTGTTAAACAAAAAAAAACAGGCTAAGGCGAGATCTTGGCAAAAATCCGACCAAATGCGGTTTTCTACGCGGCTCGTGGACTGCAAAGATTGTTGCCTGTCACATTAAAAACAGGTTCAAAGTGCATACGGTGCAAGCGGTGCACTGCAGCTGACAAAAAAGATTGGTTTCTCTGTCATATATGCAAGACCCGTGCCGTACAACTGTGCCACGCCTGAGAAGCAGGAGGAGTATGTCCACAAAACCAGAGATGCTCAAAAAATATGACGGCAAACATTACAAAGCAGTATGGGTGGGTGCCGCAGCTTTTGTAGATGCGTAGTGAACGACCAAGTTAATCAATCTTTACTAGCGGTTTAATTGTTTTCAATTTTCCAGATTAAACATAAATCCGTGATACTCAAGTATGAAAAAGAAAAGATTGACAAGAGGAGAGAGTTTTCTCCCAAACGTTGGCATAGACAAGCTCAAGGAATTGCGCAAAAAGGAGACAGACGCAAAGGCAAGGGATAGGCTGCTGGCATATATCTACAGAAAGGAGGGCAGGTCGATTCGCGAGATCGGAAGGATCTTGGACCAGGTATACTCCACCATACGTGACTGGCTGGTTTGTGCGGATCAGGCAGGGCTTGAGAGGCTCTACGACATACCGCCGCCAGGACTTCCGCGCAGGTTAAGCTCCAAACAGCTTGCAGATCTCAGGGCAGATCTCAGGGCAGATCTCATAGCAGGTCTGCAAAAGCACGGTTTTGAGTCTGAGATGTGGACAGGCAAGATGGTGGTAGAGCATGTCAGAAGAAAGTACAACATAGAGTACGTCCCCCGCACAATGCAGCGATTGATGCACTATGTGGGATTTTCGTACATCAAACCAAGGCCCAAAC
Source organism: Candidatus Nitrosopumilus sp. (assembly GCA_047516405.1). Lineage (GTDB taxonomy): Archaea > Thermoproteota > Nitrososphaeria > Nitrososphaerales > Nitrosopumilaceae > Nitrosopumilus. Next base: position 3,285 of record JAKZUU010000006.1, read on the forward strand.
ACCCAAAATCAGCCTCAAATAAGGAAAAAAAGGCATTTAAAAAAAGCTAGATGGATAACAACATACTACTCCAACCGCTATTACAAGATCTTTGCAGGCGACGAGTCATCACACGTCATAGGCTGGAACATACAGAAGGGATGGTATCTCAAGGGCATCCTGCCTACCGCACCCACGATTCTCTCCAGAGAGATTTCACTCCATAGGCGTTTTAGGCAACGGGACGCTGTACTGTAAATTCTATGACAAGGCCAACACTGCAAATTATATCGAGTTTTTGACAGGCGCCCACAAGAGATACGGCAAGTTCATCCTGTTCCTTTACAATACGGCATATCACAAGTCCAAAGCCCTGAAAGAATTTTTTGCAAGGATTGGTGATGAGATCAAGATCGTATACTTTCCACCATACACGCCGGATCTGAATCCCATAGATGGACAATGGAAGATGTTTAAAAAGTACACTGGAAATCGTTTGTACCAAAATGTCGATGAGATGTAAAAGTCCATACGCACAATGCTGAGTGAAAAAGAGATCCCGGTTGTAAAAATGAGCGCATATTTGTGTCGTTAACTACGCAAGACCGAATAGCGTCTGCTGCAACTGAAATATCATACACGCCAATCTTATCGAACCGCACATCACATATTTGCATTACTTTTGATCCGTCTGTAGGCTTCGTTAGCTTTATTACCGTTTCAGAAATATGGTAATAAATGGCTTTTAAAAAGATTGGACGAATCAATCTTGTTGTTCTCTTTGCATTAATCATTACATCTGTTGCTATAACTGCTACATCATTTGCAGGTACGGTACATGCCGCCGTTGATGATTCTGACACAATGATGATGATGATGGCCGATGATACAAAGATGATGGCCGATGATACAAAGATGCAGTCATCTTCCCCATCGGCCCAATACAGGAATGGGGTGTTTCTCAACGCAATTCAGTGCACTGCACCAAACGAGTTGTACGTAAGGGACAACGTGCTGCCTGTCTGCCTACAAGAATCTACATATGATCATCTCTTGGAACGCGGTCTGAATCTGACACCATACGAGGCATCGCCGGCAAGCGGCGATACGCGCGTAGTGACCGTCGGTTCGCTTTTGCCCTTGACAGGCGGCGCCTCTGGTTACGGCCAAGACATGTCTGAGGGCTCCACGATGGCAGTCGCTGATTTTAATGCCTTGCTCGAAGAGCGCGGAGAGAACTGGCGTCTGGACGTACAATCTTATGATACAATGACAAACCCTGATGTGCTGAAAGCCCGTCTTGCAGATCTCAATGAACAAGGAATAAAGATTGTGATAGGCCCTTCAATAGACTTGTTTGACACGCAGAACGTAGTAGAGTATGCCAACACAAACGACATGCTGCTCTTTAGCTGCTGCTCTGTGGTGCTGTCCAACGCTGTCTCAGATGACGCACTGTTTAGAATGATCCCCGACCAGTCCAACCATGGAAAGGCAGTAGCCGAAGTGATGCGTGATGCCGGAATCAAAATAGTTATAACGGCAGGCAGAGACGCTGAATGGATAACTGACCTGACAGACTCTGCTGAGGACAGGTTTGTAGAGTTGGGGGGACATACTGCTAAAACACCGATACGCTACAACGTACTGGGAGAGTTTGATGGCACTCACACACAGATGCTGGCAGATGCAGTGACTGCCCAGTTGGAGTCATTTGAGAGTAAGGATGTAGGAGTCCTGTTTGTGGGATTTGAGGAGACCTTTGACTTTTTGGAGACGGCATCATCGCACGAGGTTTTAAGTAATGTCAGATGGTTTGGAGCAGATGCCAACACGATAATCCATGATAATTTAGGAGGGCTTGAATTTGCAGAGCAGATAAACTTTGTATCTGTTCAACCTACAGTGCCTGACAGTGATATTAAGACAAGATTGGCAGAATCTACATCTGCGGCACTTGGAAGGGCGTCCAGTGTATACGCTTTTTTTAAGTACGATGCAGTCCAGCTTGTAGGGCGCTCAATCCTTGAGGCCCAAAGCACATCTGCACCAGATGTGATAAAGGCAATTCCACAGGCTGCGCAAGAATATGTCGGCGCAAGCGGTAGTACCATAACGTTCAATGAGGCAGGTGACCGGACCGACATCAGGTACGCTGTATGGAATCTGAACAACGGCGTGTGGCATATCGGCGATGTCGTACCTGCACCCACCATATCTGTAAACTTGACTGACGAGGAGAAGGCTTGGCTTGAATCGCATCATGAGCTCAAAGTGACATATAATCCAAACTGGTCCCCGATAGAGTATATCGATGAATCCGGCAATCTTGCAGGCCTCACACCACAATTCATGTCCATACTTGAGCAGTCACTAAAAGTCGACTTGGTTCGCCTCTCATCGATATCCAGCTTTACTGAGACTTTAGAGAACCTCAAAAACAAGACTGCTGAAATCGGGTTTTTTCTTGCAAACACACCTGAGAGAAGCCAGTACATGGCATTCACAGAGCCGTACCTGTATGTCACCACCGATATTGTGACTATGGGTGATGAGCCTGTCAGCCCGGAGGACCTTGCAACAATGAGGGTCGCTACGGTAAAAAATTATGCCATAGAGTCATGGCTTGATGTCAACCACCCTGAAATCAATTACATCTCAATGGATGATGTCCCATCAGGAATCCTGATGCTTGAATCAGGACAGGTAGATGCATTTCTGGGCGTATGGCCAGTCATCTCTTACAACGCCGAACTGTTACAAGTTGAGGGTCTTTACAATGCCGGTCCAACCGGATATGCATACAACCTGAGCATGGGGTATAGGGACGATCAGCCAATTCTGGGCTCAATACTGCAAAAGGTAATTGATGCGGCACCTGACGGAACTTTTGATCTGTCGCAACTAGGCAAATGATATACGCTGGACTAATCATGTGTGGGTCGATGCACTGGTATGATAGTCGACTTTGCAAGAGGGCAAACAGTGCAGTGTATTGTAGTGCTTGCTACACACTGACAAACTGTTGCTATGCCCGTAAAAATATACTGTCAGGCGACATTTAGACTCAGACCACACTAGGCACAGATAAGTGATGGTATCAGAACCTCCAATGGATAGAATCGGTTAGTCGATGCCTGTTCAATGATGAAATAAAGTTGTTTGGCCCCTTTACGCATAAAATCTAATATATATGATAAAATACCATTTTATGGTAGGTTTTGATATAAGATGAAAATAAGTATAATAGCCGACAAATTGCGAATGGAAAAAAGAGAATTCATCACATCCGAAGATCTAAAAGAGTACTGCAAAGTGTTACATCTAAGCTATGACTCATCCATACATTATCTCTTAAAAATGAAGCATCTGGTGAGAATATTCAGAGGCGTATTCTACGTAAAGACTCTTGAGGAATTCAGATTCGATATGATAAAAAAGTATAATCATCTGGAATTAGTTGCCAAGGGATTTGAGTTAAAGAAGATAAAAAATTGGTACTTTGGTCTGCACACCGCATTGAAGCTAAACGGCATGACACACGAGTATTTCTCTATTGACGAGGTAATCAGTAACTCCCTGTTCAGGGCAAAACCTATCGGCATTGTTGGATACAAGTTCAGATGTGTAAAACTTGCCTCAACACTAGTTAATTTTGGCATAAAGAGAGACAGGATGTATTGCTATTCGGATCCTGAAAAAACTATTTTGGATTTTATCTATCTTTTGACATACCGCGGTGTTGCCAGAGAAAGAATCATCATGGATGTATCAGAGTGGACCGAGCACATCTCCAAGAACAAAATAAAAACATATTCTTCAAATTATCCAAAAACAACTGCAAGTGTTGCATTGGAGATTGCTACACGATGATAAGTTTGGATTTTGTAACTCAATTATCCTCAACTCTTAAAATTAAAAGGGCAGACATGGTGGAGAGAGACGTCATACTTCACCAGATTTTAACCGACTTGTCAAATGACGGATTCTTTTCAAAAAACTTTCTCCTCAAGGGGGGAACATGTCTGATAAAGCACTATCTTGGTTATTTTAGGTTCTCTGAGGATGCAGATTTTACTTGGAGGGATCAATCAAGGTTCAGAGACAAAACTGCAAAAGAGATCAGAAAAGAACTTTCGCCAATCATAAACAGAATAGGAAAGATCTTGGAACAAATTTCATCATCTAGAGGGTTTGACTTTAAGTGTTTAAAAAACAATATGGATTATGTGGAGATTGGTGGAAGCAATAAAATGTGCACGTTTAAAATGTGGTATTATTCGGCGGTCTTCAAAAAAAGATTTTTTATAAAAATACAAGTTAATTTCATAGAAGAAATGTGTACGAAATCTAATAGGGGTCAGCTAAAAAGTCTTGCCATGGGTGATAGCGATGAGATGAGTGCCTTATTTCCTGAATATGTGGAATATTCTAAAATCATTCCTTTTGATCTTTATGATGTCAGCGACATATTGAGTGAAAAAGTCAGGGCGTTAATCACAAGGAGGGGATTTAAAACAAGAGATCTTCTTGATGTTTTTTTCATTCAAAAAGATCTATGTATAAAACCAGCAGAGATTGAAAAATGTATAATAAAAAAGACAGAGCACGCCATTCATCACTATTCCAAATACAGAGACAATTTGAAGGCAAAGGCGAATCTGATGGAGAAAGAAACCATATCTGGGCCGTGGGATGCAAGAACAGATCTACTGCTAACACCTGTCAATGAGAGAGAATTTCAAAAATTTGAAACTGAATTCACCAAATATCTTGAAGAACTAATCAAAAAGTTACGGTAGTCCTGAGCATAACTTGTTCTCGGTGAGCGTTTACAATCGATACCTTTCTAACGAAAAAGTTATGACTCTTGGGAATCTCTGTAACAGCTGCAATCCTGTTTGACGGGGGCAAAATAGACAAACAGCTAAGCTTATTTCGTTCTTATATCTTCAAATATATTGATTGGATATCTTAAACAAAAAGACATGACTGACGATGTGTGCGATTTCTGCAAAGGGGAGACTTTTGGCTCACATGTCTGTGTCTACTGCAACGGGACTGGGGAATGGAATCCTGCAGCTCAGGCGTATCTGAAGAATCATATCTGTCAGTGCATAGTACTTGACCGAAAGTTCTGCCCCGTATGCAACAAGCCATGCCATCACAACACCACGTTGAGCCCCAAGCAAAAGATTGATCCCGGTTATGGGGGGATGGCCTCGCGTGAAATTCCGGTAATTTCATAGATAAATGCACATTTTAGCAATAATAATTGGGCATCCTCACACTTCTTATAGATGATAAATGTTCTTAAATTATGTATAAAGACGATAAGAGTATCCTTGCATCTGTGATGAAAAATACTATAAGCAGGGTAAAACATAGGAATTGATGATATATGACTAACTTTAATCAAAGCTCAAATCCTGCATGCGCCCGTTGCGGAAAAAATTCACTGCTCACCGACGAGGTTACAGGAGAACAGTTCTGTGGCAAGTGCGGCTATGTAATTACTGAAAAATCACAAGAGTCAGGCCCCGAATGGAGATCATTTCAAAAGGATGGCGGTGCAGACCCTGCAAGAACCGGCGCTCCCTCATCGCTGATGATCCACGATATGGGGCTGTCCACCGTAATTAACCCCTTGAACAAAGATGCATCCGGAAAGCCGTTATCCACATCCATGAAGAGCACCATTGAGAGGTTGAGAACCTGGGACAGCAGAAGCCAGGTTCATGCGCCAGTTGACAGAAATTTACGACAGGCGCTCAGCGATTTGAATAAACTAAAAGACAAGGTCTCAATCCCTGCAAACGTTCTTGAAAAGGCCGCATATATCTACAGAAAGGCACTGGAGAAGAAATTGGTTCGCGGGAGATCAATTTCTGCAATGATTGCAGCATCATTGTACGCTGCATGCAGGGATACTGAGACGCCCAGAACCCTGAAGGATGTTGCAGATGCTGCAAATGTCAAGCGAAAGGATATTGCACGATGTTATAGGTTGTTGCATCACGAATTGGAGCTGAAGATGCCAGTGGTTGACTCCATCCAGTGTGTTGCAAGAATCTCAAGCAAGCTGAAGATAAGCGAAAAAACAAAACGCTATGCAGTCAAGGTGCTCAAGGAGGCACAGGAACGCAAAGAGTCTGCCGGAAAGGATCCCATGGGTCTTGCAGCAACCGCATTATACCTGTCGTGTGTCAAAAACGGCGTATCAATTACGCAGCGGGACCTTGCAGAAGCTGCAGGTGTAACTGAAGTCACGATACGAAATCGCTACAAGGGGCTAAAGGCCGACAAGCCGGCAAAGTCATAGTCTGTTGCATTTTTTAGCGCACTGCATGTTTTTTTAGAATTGGGTGTTGTACTGCCATTACGTGCATGTTATTCTCTGACTCTGTATCGTCTTTGCAGTAGCACTGCAATTGGGTTGTGGGGTATTCCGTGGTGTGTTAGTAGACATCAGGTGAGGTTTTTGAGGCGTTGTTGCTGTGAAAATTTACCTTGCAGTGATGTGCTTTGACACTCTCTTGCCACTGTTTTGTATCTGCACGCTAATTTTATCGTCATCTTGCAGAGAAGACAGTTGCATCAAACAGTAGAAAAAGGGTTCAAATCCGTTTCATGAAACGTTTGGTATAACATAAAATACATGTTTTAATGTTTTAAACATGTGTCTCAACTAGACGATGTCTTAAAACTTTTGGACGGCAAAATCGGTGATCTCAAAAGATTAGAGTACATCAAAGAGACGTTAGAGAACAACAAAACGCTGTACCTCTCTGATGCAGCATACCTCCAAAAGCTTGTAGAGCAGCAGCAACAAACGCAACAGCAGCAACAACATCTCACAGATAACGCACCTGCCAAGCCAGATGACTCGAGCTCTTTACAGGAGAATGCTGGCAAGACTGAAAATACAGCTTATGACAATTATCATCGTATTGGACAGAAAAACAAACTGCTATACGTAATACCTTTGTTCCTGTCCATTCTTGGCGGGACAGCCATCTACCTTGCATCCTTGTCCATATCTGTATTTAATTTGGGCATTGACATACTTGTAATGTCAACTATCGGACTGGTGTTACTGTCATTATTTCTAATTCAACAAAAAAGTCTCTTTGATATGAAGAAGAGACTTCGATATGTAAATGCCGCTGCCTCTCCTGCTGAGACTCTTGCCATCTCTGAACTATCTGATCAGATACAGGCGCTACGTCATGAGCAAAATAAATTACGAGAGAACTTTCCTCACACATCTGAGATCAGCTCCATGCAAAATGAAAATAGAGATCTACATGCCAAGTTCCAGCGACAGGAAGAACAGCTAACTGACACGATAAACAAGTTCATGCACAATACTGCAAAAGACATGGAAGACACAAAAAACGAGATGATAAGGGATGCAACAAACAAGGTTACAGATTATGCCACAAAGCATTTGGATGAAAATGCTGTATCAAAAAAAGATTTTGAGAGATTAAAAGAGCGAATCGAAAAAATGCTGGGAGCAGACGAAGTTGCAGACAGAATGGAGGTACTCTCGTCCCTGTTTGACTCACGTGATATGAGGGTCATAAACTGGCAGTGCAGATTAGTGCGTCTACTTAAAGGCGGCCTGGCACCTGATGCCGAAGAGGACATGCTTGCCTCTGAGGGCATACCCATATCGCGATACAAGCAGTTTCTGCACAAACTGACCGAAAAAGGAATCACGAAATCAAAAAACATTGTGTCATACTATCTGGAACCTGAATTTGAATGGATATACAGCTATGTGGACAATCCTGACTGGCTGGAAAATCGTCTAGGTGAGAAGATCAAAAAGGAGAAAGAGTATCAGAGTTATATTAAAAACAACCTTGATCTGTTGGAATCTGGCCTGTTATTGGAATCCTCAGAGTACGCTCTTCAGACAGGAAAAATTGACTTTCTCTGCAGGGATGCCCAAGGCAGAGCCGTGGGATTGGAGTTAAAGTATCCTGTTGCCAGTGTTTCTGTGAAGAGACAGATAGCAGGGTACAGAATCGATTACGAATACAAAACAGGCATTCCTAACTCTAGATTCATTGTCGTGGCCCCGCAAATTCC
>JAKZUU010000007.1:0-29301 GCA_047516405.1 Candidatus Nitrosopumilus sp.
CTAGTCAAAGTTTGATTTGTTAGTTGTTCTCAGCGACAGTCAGGTGTTGGCACATGCGAGATGACGACTGCAAAAAAATGCGAATTTGTGTAGCGTTACATTGCATCAACCCTTGTAATAGAAATGACCTGTCATCTTTTGTTCCTTGTCCAACCTGCTTTCTAGTTTGTTGATACGCGGTCTGCGGCTCTTTTCATCCCTTCTAAATGATACATCAAGGGATTTGAGGAACCTGTTCATTGCATCGGCTTTTTGCATCGGCTGTGTGGCAACTCCTGCAGAGCCTGAAACGCCTTCAAAAATTACCATGGTATCTGAAACCAGGTCCATCAGCTGCAGGTCATGATCGATTATGATTGCCGATTTTCCAAAAGAGCGAACAAATTTTTGCAAGAATTTTGCCACTGCAATTCTATCCTCTACATCTAAAAATGCCGATGGTTCATCCAACGCATACAAGTCGACTTTTTGTAGCAGGCATGAGGCGACTGCAACTTTTTGTAGTTCCCCTCCTGAAAGGTTTTTTATAGATTTGTTGTACAGTTTTTTGATTTTTAGCGGGTCAAGTATCTGTTCTTCCTCTGCACTGTCCTCAATTGGATTTCCACTTGCCCTCTCCAGCAGAGCAATAACTTCTACGTCAAGATCATTTTGGAGATATTGTGGTTTGTATGCTATCTTAATTTTTTTATCAACGGTGCCAGAATCTGGTTTTTCAACGCCTGCAATCATCTTCATCATGGTTGTCTTCCCAAGCGCATTGGCGCCCATTATGCCTACAATCTCACCTCTTCTCACCCTGCCTGGCTCAATTGTCACTGAAAATGAGGGATACTTTTTTTCCAGTCTTGGATATTTGATTATCTCGCTTCCCTCTTGAAAGATGTCAGTTGCAGAGGATGAGACATCAAAAGAGAATTTTTTGTCTCTGAATCTGACGTTCTCATTTGGCAGATATCCGTCAAGAAATACATTGATTCCAACTTTGGTAGACAAGATGTTTGAAACGATTCCATATGCTGCAGGCTCTCCGTATAATACCTCTATGTAGTCACTTAGAAAATCAAGCAGTGTGAGGTCGTGCTCTACTACCATTACACTCTTCCCAATCGTTGCCAAGTTCTGTATGACCCTTGCAACACCTGTCCTTTGAAAGACGTCATTGTGTGATGAGGGCTCGTCAAAAAAGTAAAATTCCGTATCTTTTGATGCTGCAACTGCCACTGCAATTCTTTGTAGTTCCCCCCCGCTTAACTCGCGTAGACTCTGCTCCATGGAGTTTTCCAGGCCCAGCTCTCTGACCAGTTCCCTTGAGACGCCTCTTTGATCGTATTTGTCAAGGAGTTCGCTTCCCGTTCCGTTGAACGCCTGTGCGATCTGGTGAACCTGCTGCGGCTTTATCGATACACGGATTTGATCTTGTTGTATCTTTTCGAAATGTCCTTTGAGTTCTGTTCCGCTGTAGTGTTTTAAGATCTCGTCCCAGTCAGGGGGATTCTCGTACCGTCCCAGATTGGGTTTTAGATTTCCTGACAGAATGCTGACTACCGTACTCTTCCCCATTCCGTTTCTTCCCAGCAGTCCCACAACCTCGCCTTTCTTTGGTGTAGGTAACTTGTAGAGTCGAAATGAGTTTACGCCATACTGATGAATCTTGTCAGTTGCAAGCTCGCTTGCCAGATTCACTATTGTTATTGCATCAAATGGGCACACCTTGACACATATTCCACACCCGTTACAGATATCCTCATCAATTTGGGCTTTATGTGACTCTTCGTTTAGAACTATGCATTCGGCCCCTGATTTGTTGACCGGGCAGTACTTTATGCACTCTAAACCGCATTTTTTGGGCTGGCACATGTCCTTGTCTAGTACTGCTACTCTGTGAGTCATGCTGTAATTGGATATTTTCTTTGCTTTATACCTACTTTGGGCAGTGTTTACTTGTAAATTGACAGTCTTTACAGGCTCCGATGCTCCCAGGCCCTAATCTTGGAACCGTCGATTCAAGACAAGATGCCTGTGCGGCACACAGTCCAATAAATAGTACAGATTCAGGCAACGCTCAGACTTTACGTTGCATGACTCACGACAAGCCTTCAAGTGGTTTTACCCGTTTCAGTATTTTAATTGCATGTCAGAGATTCCAATGAATCCGTCTGTTGCAAAATGACTGAAATTATCACAGGTATCTCTTATTATCCCGAAGATATTTTGCTACAAACCATTTTAGAAAAACCAGTTGATTGTCTTTTAGATGCGATGATTCCAGTTTGTGGATATAGGTGTGTTTTTCTTTTGGTAAAATGTTCATCATTGGATAATTGCTTTTGTACAAAATCAGCAACACCAGCAATCTGCCAATTCTACCATTTCCATCGATGAACGGGTGTATCAATTCGAATCTTTGATGGAATATTGCAGATAGCAGTACCGGATTTACTGATTTTTTGTTTTTGTTGTACCACTTTACCAGTTCGTCAATATCTGAGATTACGTCTGCCCATAAAACATATTCAGTTTTGCCCAAATAAGGTTGAACATCCACACGTCTGAAGCTTCCTGCATTGTTTGTATCAGTTTTTTCAAATAGTTTTTCGTGCCAGCTCAAAAGTAGTTTCTTAGAGATGTCTTTGGTAGTGGTTAGTAATTCATCAAATATCGTCGACGTTTGTTTGGCCTCTATGATGTGTTCTATTTCAATATCTTTAGGGGATAAATTAAATTCCAATAACTTATGTGTCTGCCCAAAAGTCATAGTGCTGCCCTCTATTTTTTGAGTGCTGTATATGTAATTGATTTTAAAAGCGTGATGTTCTGATTGAATAATTTTAGGATCTGCAGTTTCCTTAATTTTGCAATAATTCTTTTTGATGCTTTCAAGTAATGGAAGATTTTCAATGTTGAAAATTTCATTTTCCAAATCCAGTTTGATGGATTCTATGTTTTGTGGAATTTGTTTTCCCAGATACCTTTCATATTGCTTCTTGCCTGAATTGTGTATCAGATAATAATAGTGGTTTTTATTGCCTTTTTTTCTGCTAATTATTGAAGCCATATCATATCTTTACCCAGCGATTTATTTAAAGATTTATAAAAATATTATATTACACTGGGTATGTAATTGGAGGTTGTATCATAAGAAACGACAGTCTAGTAAAAAGTTCTAAAAAAAGCGACAAGGTGTAGGCGCAGGTGATCGGTGCAAATTTGCACATCAATGCAGGGACAAGGCAGCCAATGTCTGTGCAAAAATAACAAGATGACTTGCAAGAGTTTAGATTTCATGATTTCTAAAACAAGCTCGTAAAAGATACCGAATTAAAAAATGACTGAACAGAATAGGTTAAGATGTACTTGGAGAAAGCAGGTCAATCAACTTGTGCCAGATGAGGAAAGATGACTGCTTGTAGTCCTTGTGCATAGGGTTTATGGGCCCGAAGGGCTTCGATCCCTTGGCTCACCGGTTATGAGCCGGTTACTCTACCAAGCTGAGTTACGGGCCCCAAACAGATGAAATTTTTCTTAGATATAAAATGTTGTGAGATCAGCGGCAATACTGCTCATAACAGCCATCAAGCAAGAGATTTTGTGCATCAGCTGAACGATGTGCAGTTTCAAGCAGTTTGTGTGAATCAGTGGCATCAATATGGGCCTCTATTATCTTTCTCCAGGATGCAGTGTGCCGGATATCAGCTGTTGTGTGAAGGTCAAAGTATTCTGTAGCGGCATTGCTTGTTATTCCATAGAATTGTGCCAGACCGTCAAGCTTGGTTTGACTAATCTTAGGAATCTCTTTTTCAAAGGCATACATTGCACAAGACCCGCCCTCAAAAGTGTCCATCAGTTCAGATAGATCAGAGACGGCTTTGCATGTTTTATCGGATCCAGGGTACGATAACAAGTCGTCCTCAGACACGCCTATCTCACCTGCAAATGCAATCCATGGTCTAATATGATCAGACTCTTCTTGCTGGTTTTCAACTAGTTCAGAGACCACATCGTCAGGTGATTTTTCAATAATGGGGGCCATAAAAGAAGGAACTGCCTTGACAAGCTGGAAATACTCTTTAGAATATCCTGCCAGAGATTCTTGGGTTAGCTTGCCCGCAGACCACATCTGGTAAAACTCGTGTTTTAGTAAACTTTTTTCCTCGATAATTTCGTCAATTTTTTTTATTATGTCCATATTCATCAGTGTTATTACCAATAAAAAAATCTTTGTCGTGTACAAAAGATTTTATGATCAAAAGACATACTTTTAATGGGTTCCAGTGGTGTAGACCGGTCAAGCATACTGCCCTTTCAAGGCAGTGATCCCGGGTTCAAAATCAAACGATGAAAATCCCGGCTGGAGCACCAAGATTTATTTAACAATGACAGAGTTTTTTGATGAGGGTCGTATTGAATAGGAAGAACATAGAGATAAACCCACTGCTTGAGACATATGGGGAATATATCGATAAAATTAACAAAGCCCTAGAAGACGAACTAGATATTTATTCAGAATCAGAGTTTATTGAACCGTTAAAGTATTCCCTTGATGGGGGCAAACGAATCAGACCCATTATCTTGAATCTCTCAGCGGAGTGCGTCGGTAAGATGGATGAAAATACATTGACAGCATCGTGCGCCATTGAATTTTTGCATATGGAATCGATTATTCACGACGATATTATCGACAATGAAACGATACGAAGGCAAAAGGATCCATTTCATATCAAGTATGGATACAACGCCAGCGTACTTACCGGAGACTTTGTTTTAGGACTGATTCTTGCGATATCCTCCAAGTTGAACAATCCCAGAATTACAAAGGATTTAGCAACTACTGCAATGTTGATGAGCGAGGGAGAGATGATCGAGGGCCGGTTGGAGAGCAGTGAGGATTTGACATTTGCAGATTATCTCAAAGTGATCGAATACAAGACGGCGACTGCCTTTGAGGTTGCAGCCAGAATTGGCGCAATCATTGCAAACGGAACAGAAGAGCAGATTGAGGCGCTGACAGAGTACGGAAAGAACATTGGAATAGCGTACCAGATTCGAGATGATTTGCTTGATTGGAAAAATGAGGACAAGCTCTTTAATTTATTAATAAAGAAGAGCTCTGACCCAAGAAATGTATTTGACAAGATGGAGGAGATGCTAAAAGAATACTCGGAAAAGGCAAAAAGCAATCTAAGAAAGATTCCGGACAGTGATGCCAAGATGTATTTGGATAATCTGATAAAATTCACCTCATTTAAGCCGTAGACAAAACAGATTCTAAAATATCAGATGGCAGGTTTGCAGTCAGATGGCATCAGATGGATGTTAGATAATTTCAACTGGCAAAACTAGAATGAAATCAAGAGTTCTGCGCGGGAATTTTTTTTTTGTCAAAACAAAACACCGGAAAACAGACTAGAACGTATGCAATGTGTTGGTGCAGGTGATGTTGCTGCTGCTGTTGTTGTCATTATTGTTATTACGCTTTTCTAAAACAGTTCCAGCACAGATAGCACACAGGATTCAACATCAATTGACTGGATGTCCCATCAGGGCATAAGACCAAGACTTACCACAGGTGCTGCAAACTCTACAAATTTGATTAATGGTTCAGGATATACACCAAATCCTACCAGAAATATCGTAGAGAATATCATGACTGCGATGATGGAGCGTGGCTCTACGACACGTTTTTGATTCTCACCCTCAAAGTACATCTTTCTTGTAAGCCAGCCATAGTATGCAAGTGACAGCGCACTGTTCAGAACGCCTGCAATTGCAAGCCAAGGCGCCCACCACAGTGTAGAGCCGGCATCCAATGCACCTCCAAACAGCATCAACTTGCTCCAAAATCCAGAGAGTGGAGGAATGCCTGCCAATGCAAATAATGCAATAACTAGGCCAAGGGCCGTAATTGGCATCCTTCTTCCAAGGCCTTTGAGTTTGTCGATGTGTGTTACTGCAAGAGTTGTGACAATTCCTGCAATTGCAATAAATGCGGCACCCTTCATTACTGCATGATTCATAATCTGATATAGTGATCCCTGCAAGCCAAGCGAGCTGTGCGGGGCAATTGCCAGTCCTATCAAGATGTATCCGGCATGTGCAATACTTGAATATGCAAGCATTCGAGAGATGTTCTTTTGCATGATGGCAGCAATATTGCCAACAGTCATGGTCATGACTGCAATAACACCCAATGCCAGTGTCCAATCAATGTTCAGGACCACCATTCCAAGAACTACAACCCTGATTGTTGCTGCAAATCCCGCCTTTTTTGTTGCAGCTGCAAGTAGTGCCGTGATAGTTGGAGGAGCGCCATCGTAAGTGTCAGGAAGCCACTGATGGAACGGAACCAGTCCCATCTTGAACCCGAATCCTGCAATGAACATTCCAACTGAGAGCAGCGCCAGAGGTAGCAGTGACGGGTCAAGTGTCGCATAGCCTTGAATCACCTCACCGATATTTGTAGAGCCTGTCAGCCCGTATGAGATTGAGATGCCATAAACAATTATTGCAGAGGACAAGGCGCCAAACAGGAAATATTTCAAGGCAGCCTCGTTTGAGCTGGGATTCTTCTTCATGTAACCGACTAGTACGTACGTTGGAATACTCATCAGCTCCCATGCAACAAACAACATTACAAGATCAGTAGAATATGCAACTAGTATCATGCCAATTGTGGCAAGCAGGATTAGCGAATAGTATACAGCAGGAGAGTTATGCTTTCTCATGTAATTAAAAGAGCCGACAGTGGTGAAGATGGCAACAATCAGCATTGCAATTGCAAAGAACCCGCCAAATGCGTCATCAACTATTACATCATCTGAAAATAATGCAGAAGAGACGACATTCTCGTTGATAAACTGGTAGCCAACATAACCCATAGCTGCAATTAATGCGGCAAATGCGATTACAGCATAAAATGAGTTTGAGCCTTGCTCTTTTCTTGCAATGCTGATTATTGGTAACAGTATACCTACCGTTCCCAGTATCGCAATCAAGACCAGTGGAGTTGAAGTAATCTCTAACATATCATCACACCTATATCAACAATATCAGGATTACAAACAGTAGTCCTGCTCCAAATACAAATAGATATGACTGCGATACGCCGGTTTGGGTTCCTTGAATGACCTTTGCACTCCATCCAACTGCCTTTTGAACCCCGCCATTCATACCGTAGTCAATAGCTGTCTTTTCAAAGTATCGGAATACCCCTCTTGCAAGCCATAACGGCGCTACAACAAAGCACCAGTATACAAGGGCGTTAAGATACCATCTGTTTAAGAAGAACTTGTGAATGGAATAAAAGAAGATGTTTGAGTTGACAAACTTTTCAGGTGAGACCCATCTGCCGATGTAAAATATGTAACCCAGTCCAATTCCAGTGGCAAACGCTACAAGGGATGCGCCTAGCGCAATCGGATTGAGGCCTTGCAAGAATTCAGGCAAGAACAGTGAGGAGGCATTGACTGCGACGTGCTCGGTGTGAATGCTAAATGTCTCTTCCATATATTCTACAAATAGGTGATGTAGTCCCTCTTCTGCTGATAATCCAATGATGCCGACTCCGATGGTCAGTACTGCCAGGATTCCATATGGAATCCACATTGATAGTGGTGCATCATGGATCAGGTGTCCGTCCTTCTCCATGTGTTCTATATGCTTGCTCTTCTTTCCAAAGAATACAAGTCCTAGCATTCTTGTAGTGTAAAATGCCGTAATGACTGCAGTTAATACTGCAATGATGAACAGTGGCAATGCCCATTCGTTGCCAGACTCGTATACTGCTGCAAATATTGCATCCTTGCTCCAAAATCCAGTCGTGATAAATGGCGCACCCATCAAGCCAAGTCCTGCCGCCCACATAAACGCATACGTCTTTTTCATCTGTTTGCGCAGTCCGCCCATGTCAGTCATAAACCGGGAACCTACAATGTGCAACAACGAGCCTGCTGCCATAAACAGGGATGCCTTGAACATTGCATGGGAGATAAGATGGTAGAATCCTGCAGTATAGCCATCAACGTACTGGTGTGCAAGACCTGCAACACCCAAAGCCATCATCATATATCCGATTTGAGAGCCGGTAGAATATGCAAGAACTTTTTTGATCTCAGGATTGACCATGCCCTGTGTTGCAAGCAGCAGCGCCGTGATCGCACCAACCCAAGCTACAATCTCAAAGAACTGATCTGCAAGAATTCCTGCAGCACCTAACGCAAATACAATAGGCCCTATTCGTGCCACCAAAAACACGCCTGCCTTTACCATGGTTGCCGCATGAATCAGTGCAGATACTGCAGTAGGTCCTGTCATTGCCTCTAGCAGCCACTCGTTTAGCGGGAACTGTGCGGACTTTCCCATGGCGCCTCCAAAGAGCAGGACAAATGCGGGCACAAGCAGGCCCTGGGAGGCCATTGTTGTTGCCCATTGGGTGTCCTCAACTAGTTCCCTGAATCCAAAGGTGCCCGCATACAAAAACAGCAAGAGCATGCCTGCAATCATCATTATGTCGCCTACCTTGGTCATGATAAATGCCTTCATGCCTGCATGTGTTGGAGCATAGTAATCTAGCATTCCAAGTACGGTTCTGCCCTCAACACCGACGTGATCCTTCTTTTTATCGCGGTACCAAAAGCTGACAAGCGCGTACGATGCCAGCCCGACACCTTCCCATCCAAAGAATACCTGAAGCAAGTTGTCAGAGAGTACGATCAGCTGCATCGAGCCGATAAAGAACAGCATCCAAAACCAGAATCTTGTAATGTCCTTGTCGCCTTTCATGTAGCCTGTACTATATATCATAATCAGAAATGAGATCCAACCGACGACGTTTGCCATTATTATCGAGAGCGGGTCTGCCAGGACGCCGGCCTTTATACCAATTGACTCTATCCACATGACTTGATCGTGTATCTCATGTGCCTCCAAAGCTACCGGAATTAGAGTCATGGCAGACAAGGCACTCATCAGGGCAAAAGCTACTGCAACATAACCAGTTGCATGCTTTGATAGTTTTCCAACTCCTGGGATGATCATCGCAGCGGCAAACGGCAGTATCCAAACTAACCAAGAGGCAAGAACCCCCATCTCAGATGATATTCCTAAAAGTTCAGTTGCCATCTTACACTCCCAAGACTCCACCCATGTACGGAATTATTGTATTCAAAAATATGTCAGGATAGATTCCAATAACAATTGAGAATCCTGCCAGCACCATCATCGGTGCAGTCATGTACCAGCTTCCTTCTGTAACATGTTCAAGATGCTGGGGGATTTTTCCAAAGAATACGCGTTTTAGCATCCACAGCATGTAAGACATTGTAAGTACGGTTGCAACAAGGCCCAGACCAAATATTACAGCACGAAGTGTCGAGCCCTCGTTGATTGCAGTCTCCAATGCGCCATAGAACAGTATCCATTCACCCATAAAACCGCTGGTTGGTGGAATTCCCATTATTGTTAATGCGCCGATCACGGCACAGACGGCAGTTATAGGCATCTTTCCTGCCAGTCCGCCAAGTTTTGTGATGCTGCGGGTTCCAACCTTGACTATGATGATTCCTGCCATCATGAAGAGAATGCCTTTTCCAATGGCGTGTGTTACATACATCATCTCAGCACCTGCCAGACCCAATACTGATATTGAACCAATGCCAAAGAGGATGTAACCCATCTGGCTAATACTGGAATATGCCAAGAGCCGTTTCAAGTCATCTTGCATCAGTGCCATTGCACCGCCATAAATCATCGTGACAATGCCCCAAATATGGAACCATATAGAGAGTTCGGCAAATGTGGATGGCAAAAACTCTACGATTAATCGAAATATGCCATAGGCGCCGATTCCAATCATGGCAGGGGACAGTAACGCGCTGATTGGGGTAGGGGCAGAGCCGTGAACATATGGCAGCCAGATATGGAACATGAATACTGCAAGTTTTACGCCCAATCCTATAGTGATGGCAACTGCAGAGAGCATTACAATGTCTGGCGGGATATCTGACTCGTTGATATCTGCAAAATCAAAACTGCCAATGGTCAGACCGATCATCAGGAAGCCGAGCAACAAGACAACGGCGCCTGCATGGGTCCAGAACAGGAACATCATGCCGATCTTTCTTCTTGGCCCGTCGCCCCAGAGGGCAACTAGGAAGAAACCGGGGATGAGCATGACCTCAAAGAAGATATAAAACTCGATCAGGTTTGTGGCAAGAACTGTTCCAAGCATGCCCATGGCAAAGACTAGGTATAATGCAAAGTAGAGTCCGGATTTGGAATTGACATAATCTGAAAGAGACGATGATCTTATCAGGGATATCTGGCTGCCGCTGCCGCCATCGTTGCTGTTGTTGTTGCTGCTACTATTACTATTCTCAGAGGCAGCAGATGCCTCAACACCGTGTTCTTCCTCAAACTGTGCGTGAAATTTGTGGATCATGTATGGCTTGGAGTACAACGCCAAGATTGCAGACAAGACATAGATCATTATTGCAAACGGTGATGCCAACCCATCCAACAGGAAACCGAACTCACCGAACTGCGTGGTCCAAGGATAGTGCTCTTCTACTGTTGTTCCAGAAAGGGCGGCATTGACGATAAGAACTGTCGCATATATGAGAATTGCAAATGTAAACCACATTGCAGGGGTGGGACCTGCCTTTCGTCCAATAACGTACGCTACAGGAGATAATAGTAGAGGCAAGAATACTGCCTGTAGTAACGCATACTCCATTATCCCTTTAGGCTCCTAAAGTCTGCAATATCTACATTTTGGTACATGCGATAAGCCACAATGATCAAAGACAGTCCAACTGCAACTTCTGCAGCAGCTATTGCAATTGAGAATAATGCCAAGGTTTGGCCGCCACTGTGTGGTAGAAACCTGCCAAATGCCACAAGATTAAGATTTGCGGCATTGATAATAATCTCAACTGCAAAAAGCATTCGGATAAAATTACGTTTTACGGCAAGACCGTAGATTCCTATTCCCAAGAGGGCAACGGAGACTAATGTAAAATCAACTAGTTCGCTTGTCATCTTCCACATCCTCTCGTTTAGCTAAAACCAGTGCGCCTGTAACTGAACCAGCCAGGATTAGACCCATTAGAATTAGTGCAGGCCAATAATACGTTACAAAGTCAGTACCAATGTCTCTGAAATTAGTAGC
This sequence comes from Candidatus Nitrosopumilus sp., assembly GCA_047516405.1. GTDB lineage: Archaea > Thermoproteota > Nitrososphaeria > Nitrososphaerales > Nitrosopumilaceae > Nitrosopumilus. The sequence goes on from JAKZUU010000007.1 coordinate 11,168, forward strand.
AGGCTCGTCAGTAGTGATAGTCTTGATTCCAGAATCTAAAAATACGGCACCCAATGATACCATCACTACAAGCATCAGTCCAATGCCTACAAATTTTCGTCTCTTGTCTTCAATCTTTTTGAAGATCAGTTCTCGTTTTACAAGCATTACGGTAAACAGGATTAAGACGGCGATGGAGCCGACATATACTGCTATCTGGAATAATGCGACAAATGGCGCGTCAAGTATGAAGAAGAATCCTGCAATGCCGCCTAAAGCGCCCATCAAGGCAATGGATCCATAAATTAATGATCGCAGCTCTAATGAGGCAATCGCAGAACCGACGGTAATTACAGTTAATGCAAGAAACACAGCGTCAGCCATGTGTTGCACCTCTGTCAGATATTTGGATCTCACTGTCTTGTGCAACATAAGGTTTTACAGCCAATTGGGCAGGGGTGTAGATTAGACCCTCTTTTGAAAACGATGAGAGTTCATAATCATTAGTCATGTAAAGGGCATAAAATGGGCATGCATCAACACACAGACCGCAAAATACGCATTTTCCATAGTCAATCTGAGGCATGATTGCTTTTCTGTTCTGTTTGTACTCTTCAGGTACTTTTACCATTCCAATTGCTTCTGCAACTCCCTCACATGCAATTGAGCATAACTGACAGCCAGTACAATGATCATGGAACAGCATGTGACGCCCCTTCAATCCGGCAATACCTACACCAGTTGAGGGATCAAACTGGTATCCATCACCTACAAACTTGAGTTTTTCTTCAGGATAGCGAAGCGTAAACCGCTTTGTTGCAATATGCTTGATTCCTGAATTTAATGCACGAATAATGCCAGTAGCAGTTCCCATTATTGTAATCCTCCAGGTCCGAGCACTCCAGCGTAAAGCAATCCCAGTGCAATAAAGATGTTAACAAAGGCCAATCCAATCAGTTTGCTCCATCCAAGACTCAACAGCATATCAACTCTAATTCTTGGAAATACGCCTCTTGGGAGCAATATAAAGAATATGACAGCTGCCGTTTTGAGAACAAACCAAAGCGTGCCGTTGAGCATCTCTTGTGTGAACAATGGCAGGCCTGAAATATTTACAGTGATAGGACCCATTTCAATGCCGCTTGTAATTATCTCTGCTGGGAATGGCGGTACGACCATTGGGCCGTTCCAGCCACCAAGAAACAGCACAACGAACAGTGCTGCAAACGCATAGAGTTTCAGATATGTTCCCAACTGAACAAGGCCGTACATCATTCCAGACAATTCAGTTAGCCATCCGGCCACAATCTCACTTTCGGCTTCTGGCAGGTCAAATGGGATTCTTTCTAGCTCTGCAAGCATGGTAATGAAGAAGACTATAGCGCCGACAGGTAGAAACACTATCCATGGAAAGCTTGACTGGCTGGCAGCAATCTCAGATAAGTTCAGGGTGCCAGTTACCATCACTACGCCCAACAAAGAGAGAATTAGCGGAATTTCAAATGAGACCATTTGGAACAATGCCCTGATGCCTCCGATGAACGGGAATTTGCTGTTTGCAGACCAGGCAGAAAGGATAGTGATAATTGGAAAGAACCCAATTACTGCAAACACCCCCAGCAGCCCTAGGTCAACATCTGCAACTACCCAACCTGGTGCAACAGGAATAAATGCAACAAATGCTGCAGCTGCCGCTACAAACAGTACAGGAGCTGCCCAGAATATGGGTTTGTCGGCCTTTGCAGGAATTATAATCTCTTTTGAGATTAGTTTCAGCCCATCACCCATTAATTGCAGGATGCCCTCAAATTTCCCACAATAAAATGGGCCGACTCTTAGCTGAAGTTTTGCAAGCATCTTTCGCTCTACAAATATTGTACCTGCTGCAAGTAATGCTGCAAATCCAAATCCTGGAAATACAGCTACGCGAAAGATATCAGTTGCCATAAAGGCGTGGACTAGAGGCAATAGACGGGAAGGATCAGATAACATGGTTAATGCAAGAAATGGTGTGAGCAGCTCGCCGTCAATTACAGGTAACTCAAGGGTAAGCAAGATGACAAAGACTGCAGGAACGCCCATCGAGACCATTATTATGAGAATCCAGAAGATGTTATCTAACAGTGATTTGATAAACTCACTTAGTTTGAATTTAGGTGCAATTACAGACATTTATCTATCTGCCTCCACTGGCCAATAGTTCAAACTCCAGTAAACTGATGGCATGTTGCCGAGTTTTTCACCTTTGAGAAGGTATGGCAATGCAATTAGGTTTCTGAAAGAACCTACACTTAATTTTACCCTGTAGGGCTCAGGCTTTCCATCAGAGACAATGTAGCATCCCAATGAGCCTCTTCCTGACTCTACACGTTTGTATACAGAATTAAGTCCTTTTCCCTTTGGATTTGGTTTTAGTTTCACTCTGACTGAGCCTGATTTGGGCATCTTTTGCAATGTTTGACGTATTATTTTACAGCTCTCCAACATGTCAAGCCACGGTATTTTTGACCTTGCATACGAGTCGCCCTCTTTCATGACGTTAGTGTGTACATCCAACTCTTCATAAACGTCATACGGTTCCTTTAATCGAAGATCATAATCGACACCACTGGCCCGTAATACGGATCCGGTCGTTCCAAGTCTAATTGCATCCTGACGTGACAGGATTCCGGTGTCACGGGTTCGGGCAATCAAGATAGGGTTGTCATAAAATATAGCAGAGTATTCCCTGATTCGTTTTTCAAAATAGTTGACTTGGCGCAGACATACCTCCTCAAAGTTTGGCGGAAGATCGTTTCTAACGCCTCCTGGAACAAAATGTGCATGTGTGACTCTTGCACCGGTCATCTTTTCCATTAGATCAATTAAGAGCTCACGGTCACCTGCAGGCCACATAAACATTGTAGAGTGCCCCAAAAATATACCATAAATTGCAAGCCAGTACATGGTGTAGATGCATCTGTTCAGTTCAGAGGCAATTACTCGAACATATTTTGCACGTTCGGGGACTTCAATTCCAAGTAGTTCTTCAACTCCCAGAACATAAGGATACAGCACGTTGCACGAGTCATGAATTACTGGCCTCTCCAAGTGAGGAATGTTAGTGATATAATTTCTGTATTCTGCCATCTTTTCTTCCCCACGATGAACGTATCCAGGATCAGGATCACATGCAACAATAAAGTCGCCGTCAATTTGTACAATGATTCTCATATGCCCAGAACCCGGATGCTGTGGCCCAACATTGAGGGTCATTATTCTTTCATCGACTTTTTGGAGTGCTAATCCTGGTGGCATTTCTGTTGTCATCTCTATCTTCCTTTTATTGCGAAATCTTTTCGTAATGGAGGCAGGTCTGCCCAGTCTTCAGGCAATAGCAGTCGCCTATTGTCTGGATGGCCCTCAAAGTAAACACCGAACATTTCAAAAACCTCTCTTTCATGAAATTCTACACTATAAAATATATCTCTTAGAGTTGGGAGAATAGTAGCGTCATGTCCTGGAATCGGATTGGTCTCTCTTTGCGCCCTTGTAGCTAAAACTAGAATCTGTCTTGCCAGCGAATCATCAGAGTATGATCCTATATGATAAACAACCTCGATCTCGTTGTCTTGCGGGTAATCTACCCCAGACACTGATTCAACGTGATCGTAATTTAGTCCGTCACGAATAAATTCTGCGACATCGTGAACATCGTCCTTACCGACATTAATCCTGACCCTGTCCTCTTTTACAAAACCAACCTCAACTTTATCGCCAAATTTTTCAACAATTCTATCAGAGATGCTCTTTTCAAATGCGGGTACCTCGGCAGGTTTTGGTGCAGGTTTTGCAACAGGTTTTGGTGCAGGTTTTGGTGCAGGTTTTTCATCTACCAGAGTATTTTTGGGATCAGAGCTCATTATACAAACTTCCTAGCCTTCATTCTCTTAATTTTTTCTTGTAACAACATGCATCCTTGAATAAGAGTTTCAGGTCTAGGTGGGCAACCTGGAACATACACATCAACTGGAATAACCCCGTCAATTCCTGGAAGTACATTGTACGAATCAAAATACAAACCTCCAGTAATTGCACAAGCACCCATAGCAATTACATACTTGGGTTCTGGCATTTGATCATAAACTAATCTGAGACGTGGCGCCATCTTTCTTGTAATGGTTCCCTGAACAACGACTAGATCGCATTGTCTTAATGAACCAAATGCTTCAATGATACCAAATCTTTCAACATCATATCTAGGACTAGATGCTGCGCCAAACTCTACACTGCAACAAGCTGTTTCAATGTGGACAGGCCAGAGCGACCAAATTCTACCCCAATTAATGGCATAGCCCAATGGTTTATCAATTGCTCTCTCCAAGATGTCCCCTAACTTACCTAGAAAGACATTTGCGTTTTCTGGTGTTATCAAGTCTTTAAGCAATTTTATCCCCTACCTTCATAGATATAATATATATAAAAAACTACCATATCCTCCTTCTCCCCGACTGATATAATGCAAATGCCATTGCTCCGAACATTATTGCCAAAAATCCCATCATGGGTAAAGTTGCAGACTTTGGAATCTCCAAAAGTGCGCTACCCCATGCATACAAAAATATCGCCATAACATCAAATACTACAAACATCAGAATATACGGATAATACTGCATCATAAAATGAGTTCTTCCCTCTCCTGTAGGAACCTGACCGCACTCCATAGGCAGGAATTTTACAGGATTGCTTCTCTTTCGCGGGGAGATCATTCTTGAAATAACTAATGCTGGAGCCATAGCTGCCATTGCAAATCCAAACATCAAGACCACCGTACTATAATTGCCAGCTAATTCCCCGACCAATTTAGCTTTTGACCCTAATTTTTGTATAAAAAGGTATGCTTATTTTTTTGCCGTCAGTTTTCAAGAAATTTGTCTGGTAAAGGGATTAATAACACAAAGTTAGACAGATGCCATGTCGTTGGATGTAGGCGATGTTGCGCCCGGATTTGAACTGCCAGATACTGAATTAAAATTAAGGAGTTTGGACGAATTCAGAGACAAGAACATAGTATTGACGTTTATAGTTGCAGCAAGCTCGCCTGTCTGTCAAGTCGAACTTTGTACATTGCGCGACTCTTGGAAAGAGATCTCAGACCTTGGCGCACAGATAGTGGCAATCAGCAATGACGGGCCGTTTGCAAACAAGGCGTTTGCAGAGAAAAATAACTTTAATTTTCCATTGTTGGCCGACTATACAAGCAGTACGATTAGACATTATGGTGTTTTGATGCCAGATTTACTTCATATAAAGGGGTACAATGCTGCAAAACGTTCAGTGTTTGTAATTATGAATGATGGAACCATCGGTTACAAATGGGTTTCAGAAGATCCGCTAAAAGAGCCAGACTATGAAGAAATTAAAAATTTCTTAAGATGAGTTTGTGTGTCTGACAAGTTATTATTGAATTTCTGCAATAACATCGCCTTTGGCAACAGTTCCGGTTTCTTTGACTTTGATTAGACTTACAACTCCGTCCTTGTGTGCCTTTATCGCAACTTGCATTTTCATGGATTCCAAAGTACACACAACATCTCCTTTTTTCACCGTGTCGCCCTGTGCAACAGATAGAGACACGACTTTGCCTGGAATCTGACTCTTCAAAGACAGTTCGGCGTTGCCAACTGCGGATCCGCCGGAATTTTTGTAGACTATACCGTCATAGTGTGTATGTAAGTTGATGGTAACTGGAAGATGATCAATTACAAGACTCATCTCGTTTGTAGTGTTCTGAAGATATTTTGCTTTGTGGTATTGTCCATCCAAGATAAATTCAATTCCGTTGGAATTGATGGTTGTTATTTTTAACTGGTGTTCAGTATCATTAATTTTGATGATATAGTCATTGTTGCCAAGATTCTTTACGATGCGGCCATCAAATGATTCTGGGATATCTTTTATTTTATAGTCCATCTTTATCAGTCCAGCTTGTATCTCCAGTTAGTGTAAGCGTTGCCGCTGTCAGTATTGGCATTATTTTGCACTTTACTCTTAAAGTATTCAGAATAGACTATTGCGGCAGCCAAAGCTGCCCGGCTTTTATCTTCTTTCTCTTTTTGAAGATCAGCAGTTAGTCTGTCGATCATGCCGTAACGTTTGAGAAAGTCAGTAGAGAGAGCCCCGTTTTTGTATTCATCGGAGTTCAGGATTGTCTTGTAAAGGGGAATTGAAGTTTCGACGCCTTGAATGTAAAAGTCGTCTAGGGCCGAGAGCATTCTGGTTCTTGATTCCTCAAATGTCTGTCCCCATGTAACGAGTTTTGCCATAAGCGAGTCATAAAATGGAGATACAGAACAACCAGGATACAGGTATGTATCGCATCGCACGCTAGGTCCTGCAGGAATCTGCACGTCAGGGACAGGACCTGTGGAAGGGGCAAAATCAAGAAAAGTGTCCTCAGCGTTGATTCTGCACTCTATTGCATACCCGTTCATCTTGAGATCGCTTTGTTTGAATGGAATCGGCTCCCCATTTGCAATGTCAAGTTGGAGTTTGACTAGATCTAATCCTGACACGAATTCCGTGATGGGGTGCTCTACTTGCAGCCGTGCATTGATTTCGATAAAGTAAAACTCCCCGTTGTCAGCTCTTAGAAATTCAGCAGTGCCCAAATTGGTATAATCAACTGCCACAGCTGCATCGCATACTAGCCTGCCTATACGATCTCTTGTCTCTTCATCAACTACAGGTGAGGGGGTTTGCTCGATTAGTTTTTGATTGCGTCTCTGAATTGAGCACTCTCGCTCAAAGATATGAACCGTATTGCCATGAGTGTCTCTTGCAAACTGATATTCAATGTGTCTTGTTTTTTCAAGAAACTTTTCTACAAGAATTGCAGATTTGCCTACAGCGGCAATGGATTCGCCTGTAACAGAGATGTAGCCGTCAGAAAGTTCTTGATCGCTGTTTACTATACGAATTCCACGACCGCCGCCGCCATAGACTGATTTTAGCATTACCGGATAGCCTATCTTGTTTGCAATGTTTTTTGCATCATCTGCATCTTTTACAAGGCCCGGACTGCCAGGAACTGTTGGAACGCCGGCCTTGAGCATTGCAGCTTTACATTTCATCTTGTCTCCGCAAAGATTCATAGAATCGGCAGTAGGACCAATAAAGATAATTTTATTTTTTTCACACAGTCTTGCAAAATCATCATTTTCAGAGAGAAAGCCGTATCCGGGATGGACAGAGTCGGCACCGGACTTGAGAATCACATCCAGTATCTTTTCTTGGTTAAGGTACGAGTGGGCAGGAGCGGCATCTCCGATATGATACGATTCGCTGGCCTGTTTGACATGCATAGAGTTGTAGTCCTCATCAGAGTAAACTGCAACGGTTTTGATTCCTAGTGCTTTGCATGTCCGGATTACACGCAAGGCGATCTCCCCTCTGTTTGCAACAAGTACTTTCTTGATCATTTCAAATCACAGGTTGATGTTTCCATGTTTACGCGGAAGCTGTCGTTCTCTTTTGTTTGCAAGCATTTCAAGTGCCTTGATTAGCATGGGTCTGGTTTGAGCGGGATCAATTACATTATCGACTGTTCCGTGGGATGCGGCAACATATGGATTTTCAAATTTTTCTGTAAACTCGTCGATCAGGTGTTTTTTGAGCGTCTCGGGATCTTTTGATGCCTGAAGATCTTTCCTATACATGATCTTCACAGCAGCCTCGCCGCCCAAAACAGCACAGCGGGCAGTAGGCCATGCATAGTTAATGTCGGTTCTGAGATTTTTACTTCCCATTGCAATGTATGCACCGCCGTACGCTTTGCCGATAACCAAAGTGATCCGCGGAACGGTAGCCTCACAATATGCATAAAGCAGCTTACTGCCATGTCTGATTATGCCGTTATGTTCTTGATTAGAGCCGGGCATATACCCAGGAGTATCAACCAAAGTGATAAGTGGAATGTTAAAAGAGTCGCAGAATCGAATAAAACGCGCGGCCTTGCTTGATGAGTCAATATCAAGGGCACCTGCAAGATGCATGGGTTGATTTGCAACAATGCCTACAACGGTGCCGTTCATTCGTCCATAACCGACTAGAATGTTTGGGGCAAATAACTCGTGAATCTCAAAGAATTCATGATTATCTACAATAGAATGTATGATCTCCTTCATGTCATAGGGCTGCAGCGGATTTGTTGGAATTATTTTAATCAGGTTATGATCCAACCTGTTTGGATCATCATCAGTAATGGTTTTTGGCGGATTTTGAGTGTTATTTTGAGGCAGATAGGATATCAGTTGTTTGATATAGTCCATACATTCGTATTCATTTTGGGCCACAAAATGCGCAACGCCGCTTTTTGAACCATGTGTTGTTGCTCCACCGAGATCATCGAATGTGATCTCCTCACCCAATACTGTCTTGACTACATCAGGACCGGTAACAAACATTGTTCCTACCTTTTCAACCATGATTACAAAGTCAGTCATTGCAGGAGAGTACACAGCACCTCCGGCAGAGGGGCCAATGCTGGCAGTAATTTGCGGTATTACGCCGGAAGCTAGTTGGTTATGGTAAAATATGTCTGCAAAACCATCAAGACTCATTATTCCTTCTTGAATTCTTGCACCGCCAGAATCCATTATTCCTATGATCGGACAGCCGGTTTTGACTGCGTGGCTCATTAGTTTGGTAATTTTTTTGGCCCCCATCTGGCTTAGCGTCCCTCCCAGTATAGTAAAATCATAGGCAAAGACAAAGATTTGCCTGCCAGATACCTGGCCATATCCGCCTACAACGCCGTCTGTAAAAAATTTCTTCTTTTGCATGTCATAATCGTGATAGTGATGTGTAGTTAATGGGTCAACTTCGGTAAATGTGCCCTCATCAAGTAGAAGATCGATTCTTTCACGGGCAGTTAGTTTTCCCTTTTCATGCTGAGCGTCGATTCTGTCTTGACCCCCTCCCTGTAATGCTGTATTATTTTTTTGAATATATCCTTCAATCTTATCAGAATGCATAACAGTATGTACAGTAAAATAGTTTCATATATTAATTTAGTTAGAGTGAAGTTATAAAATTACACGAATCGCGCTGGTTTGCTATAGAAGGTTGGAAATAAAGTTGAGCGTGTTCGTTGATCGTGATGTTTATTATGATATTGATAATCGCGTGAAAATTTCTTATCTTTGTAGCAATAGTATCAGAGCTCTTGCATCTAGATGGCCTAGTGAGATCATAAATAAATGATTCAAATTAGTGTCAAGATTCAGAGGCGTGATAAATGAACAGATTGTTCAACTAGATTAAAAAATAGAAAAATAAAAAATGTTAGACTTGGAAATAGGTATAGGAAAGAATGCGGCATTTGCATCATTGAGTGTAAGATAATATTTGCAGATACTCTAATTAACAGAAATGCTTGAGACGGCATTTTGCAAAACAGTAGCCAGAGGATGGCGGCAATAATAATAAAAAAACACTGCTAATGCCAATATGATCTCAATACATGGCACCGTACAGCCGTGCCAGATTATTTGAAATTCTTGCACGTTAGTTCTAGATTATGCAGATTACTTGCCACAAGATGGTTTGCAGTAAAGTCACACATAAAAAAAAATTATGTAATGTACAGATACATGATTCGTTGCGCGGAATTTTATCGTATAAAGAACAGGTTTATTAAGAAAATAGAATAGATGAACAAACATAAAATATTTCCAGGATATAAGTGATTTTTACATATAAGAACAAAAGAATAAAAAAACACAGTACATGATTAAGAATTCAGATGAGGAAATTTTTTGTTCGCAGCTTTTTGATATGAACCAAAAGTATCCTTATTCCCACTGCACTTCGTACATATACACAACTGCGACACATTCGGAATATCACATACATCCTGAAATTCGCACAGAGAACAACCAGCAGGGGCACCGCACACAATGCACTGTAACTCTGTACCGGTAGTGTCACACCTTTCGTGTTTTACACCCAGTCCTTGTGCCCACAAACCAATCTCGTTTACAAGTATCTTTTGGTGGCATACAACGCATGTACCTGGAAATTTCATTGGTATCTTCCTCCAGCTCATGGTACCAGCTCTGTCTCTTTTTTGATGATGTCACCGAATGTTTCTTCAAGGTCTAGCTTCAAAGTTTTCTGCTTCATACACAACAGCATAAAAGGCAGGCACAAAGTTACAAACGCACTTGAAGACAGATGCAACTGTTTTGCCATGACAGAAGACAGCGCTTTAATCTTTGCACCATCCCAACGAATTCTGTTGAGCAGCGGCCAAGAGAGATTGTATTTAGTATAACGAACTATGCTGTCTTTTTGATATAGATGTATCAAGATGTCATTGAGATACCGCAGCAATCTCCAGTTTTGAGTCTTCATTATCCTTCCAAAAAGCACATCAGAGTCAGACAAAACCTGCAAGCATTTTGCAAGCGTGTTGCTGTCCAATGGACTTGTTATAACACTAGAATAAAATGCGTTAATTTTATCTCGGGGATTGATCTGCATGGAATATAGGACACTTTTTGCTTCTTCAACAGAATTTGCCTTAAAGAAGGCATTTACTCCGTCCTCAACGTTGAGGTGCTCAAAAGACTCGGCAGTTTGAGGGTTAAACCCTGTAACGAAAGATTGTGCTAAATTGATCATCGAGCGGATATCACCGTTTGATTTGTCAATGACTTTGATTAGAGAGCCGGGACTGAGTACTGCGCCTTGCCTTTTTAAGATGCTTTGAAGATAAACTCGCAACAGTCGGGGAGGGATTTTTTTGAAATAAACCACTTTGGTTGCTTTTTTGATGTTTTTCATCTTGTCTGCAGCATCACTGTTTGCAGCAAGAATGATTGGCACTGTAGGCGTTTTTAAAATATCAACTAGTGCAGATGCACCCCCGTAGTCGCTGCGATTATGAATTCCATCAACCTCGTCGATGAATATCATCGGAGTTCCCAAGACGCTTACATTCTCAAGGACAGGGCCGAGTATTTCATTGATTTGAGATTTGCTTCTGACATCACTTGCGTTTAGTCCAATGGCATCATATCCGAATTGTTTTGATACAATGTTTGCAATAGTCGTCTTCCCAATTCCAGGCGGGCCAACTAAGAGTAGGGGTTTAGTGCCCTTCTTCCATTTAACGAACCACTCAATAATTGATGCTCGTGCCTGTTCATTTCCCACCATACCGGAGATATTGTGAGGGCGGTATTTTTCAGACCACATCAATGTTATCACTGGGGAGTTTTGATTTGAACTCGGACCACATGTTGGCCTTTTGTAGTTTGTTGTACCAATATTGATTGTAGTGCTCTACAGTCAAAAAGAGAAAACTTAAAAATTCTTTGTGGGAGAACTCTTCTGGAAGTAACTCAAGTGCAAGTCTGGCATCCTGCAGATACAGGTTGCTTTTCTCCAATGTAATCTCAAACCCTTTTTTTACGTCGTTTGCCAACAAGGAATAATAAAGCGGCCAAGACGGAATTTTTACAAACCCATTTTTAATAGAATCTTCAATCTCATTTCCACATCCTACACCTTCAGCAGCTCTTGCCATGCCCAAATAAAAGATCTCCCCTAGTGGTCTTTCACTTAATGCCATGTTTCTTCCCGCAGTTCCCATTACAGCGCGGTATTTTTTGTAAGAGAGAGTCATTTTTTCTTCGGTAATCTCTGTGGGTTTTGATTTTAATTTTTCGTCAAGATACTGCCCAACCCTTGCATCTTTGAATCCTTCTTCAAATTCTTTTAATACTAGATCGCCGCCTTTTGAGATTTTATCTCTTGCAAGTTTTAGAATATACGGATTCATCAGTTTGTAGTCGTCAAGAAAGTCAAGATCTTCGTCTTTGTCTACAATTCTATCCATTGGTTCGCTCAAGTCAATTGCCAGTATGTGGCCTTCAACCATATCTTGTTTGAGTTGTGGATCGTCTCTTCCTGAATAGTCTGCTGCACCATCAAACAATGCGTTAAAAACAGGAAATGTCATCTTTACAAAATTAGAATTTAAAATTCTGTTTACCCTGTCTTGCAGTACATCGATCTCTTCTAACTTTGATCTTATGGGGGCAATCTCTGATGCGTTTAGTATGATCTCAGTTGAGCCAACTTCATTGCCAAATGCTTGTTGTGTAAGATTTGGATCAGGATCAGATTTTATCTGTTGTAACAATCCCTGTGTAAATCTTTGTGCAAAGTTTGGAAATTCACGTTCGGTCTCTTCTTTGTATTTGTTAAATGAGCGGTAGCCTTTGGATTTGAACATTGCCTGTTTGATTATCTGTTTTCCTGGTTTTGTACTCATCAATGCTTCTTTACTGGTAACTGACGGATCCTTGCTACTCACAGATCTTAAGATTTTTAATTGTTATTTATGCTTTCAAGCTAGATCTTCTTCTCTTAACTTAAATTACGAACAATTGAATTAGAATTGTGCAGACATTAGAGATTCTTTGTGAGGCTTCAAAGAAAATTTATGAGAATGTAAAAGAACTTGCCGGAACAAAAGAGGCAGGAGGAGATTTCGGTGTAGGGGCAGGAGGAGACATCTCACGAAATATAGACATTGTTGCAGAGAAGACTGTCCTTGATTATCTTAAAGAGATAGGATTCAAAGGCGTAGTTTTAGGTGAGGAGTGTGGACGAGTGGAGTTCTCTGATAATCCAGAGGGATTTATCATTATGGATGCAATTGACGGTTCGGCCAACGCAGTGCGCGGGGTGCCTTTCTTTTGCAGTTCTTTGGCATTTGCAACAGAGAATACTCTGAGCTCTGTTACAGATGGAGTTGTCACGAACCTATCAAACGGAGAGATGTATTGGGCATCAAAGGGCAAGGGGGCGTTTTTCAACAACAGACAGATTACGGTTCACAAGGAAAAGCCAATCTACAAGATAGTTAGCATCAATGCGTCAGGGGCGACAAGAGAGTTGATGGAAAAATTGTATCCGATATTTGAAGATCATAGCCATATACGACACTTTGGTGCAAATGCGCTTGAGATGGCGCTGTTTGCAAGAGGGGTAATGGATGTTTTTATTGATTGGAGAGACAAGATTAGGATTCAGGATATTGCGGCAGGTTATATAATTATTAAAGAGGCAGGAGGGTTGCTGCTGGATGCGAATTTAAAACCACTTGATGCAGATCTTAGTTACCAAACAAGACTGTCATTTATCGCCGCTACAAGTCAGGCGACCCTTGATGAAACAATACGGCAGATTAGGGGCAAGTAAACAAGAATTCAAGTACCAGAAACTAAATCAAGTGGATCAGTCCGGGATTACTACTAATAAACAGAATAGACGATCAAATTTTTAGATATAACAAGACTGACAGAAATGTATTTAGCAAAGTTGCAGAGATCAGGTTGTATGGTATCAGAAACAGATGCAGTAGTCACGTATGTGGAACTTTTAAAAGAAGATCTTGTAATTATACGACTGGTGCCAAAGACTGGAATGCCCAAATACAAGACAGGTCAGTTTTTAACAGTAGGTGTCCCCATACCATCAGAAAAAAAAATAGTGAGAAGGGCATACTCTATAGCGTCACATCCGGAAAATAGAGATTATTATGAATTTGTAATCAGGTGGGTAAGAAGGCCGCTTCCAGGCAGGGTTACCACTGAATTGTTTTATGCAAATGTTGGAGATGTAGTGTACCTAGGAGATCCAACAGGTGCGGCACTACAAATTAGTGAAAAGCTGCACAATGGCAGAAAAGACAACAGGCGAATAATTTGCGTGGGTGGCGGGACAGGACTGGCGCCATTTATTGCATTTGCAAAACATTTCCATGATACAAACGACACACGAGAGGTGATTGTGCTGCACGGGGCAAGTTATGTTGATGAGTTAAGCTACAAGCGTCTCCTGACTGATTTGGAACTTGAAAGTGAGAAAAGAGGAAGAGACAAATGGAATTTTAGGTACAGAGCGGCAATTAGTCGACCAAAAGAGTACTTTAACAGATCATGGAACGGCCATGTCGGAAGGGTAGAGTCGTTTTTTATACCTAACAAGAAGACAAAACTATCACCGATAGAGGAGACGGTAGGAGAGGAGATAACCCCGGAGAACACAATCATATACATTTGTGGATATCAGGGAACAATTGACGGTGTGATTAATTCAGTGGGTTTAAAAGGATTTGTAACAGAGCATGAAAAAAAGCCAGATGGCAGCTATGGGATCAAATTTGAATCGTATGGATAGATGTCCTGATTCTCCAAAACACGTCTAGAACATATCAGAAAATATAGTGTCTGGCCGTCTTATTTCTGCAGATATGACTAAAAGCAGAACTTGACGGTGTTGTTTTTTGTCTTTGGACCCAAGTTTTGATGGTGCTGTAGTTTGGATGTTCATGTGCCAGATGCACCATCTGAGTTGATCACAGATTCAAATTTTTTAGAAGCTTTGCAGGTTGGAAGTGTCAAAACAGATGTGTTCAGTTGTCAGGCAGGTATCGTGTCGATGTTGCAATGATGGGATGGTATGACTTCCAGTGTTTTGCAGTTGCAGGATTAGCGTAAACAACATTTAATATTCATAGTTGGAATTCCAAGAATACAACAACTCTTGCACACACCTGTGGATTTTTATATTGAATATCTTTTATCAAAGCATGGCAGAACTCAAGTGTAGGGATTATGGGTTTGAGTGTGAGTTTATAGCAAATGGAGAGATGGAGAACGTTATAGAGGATTTCAAAGTACATAATGATGAAGAACACGGAATAGATTATTCTAAAGAGGCCATAATGCAATTTCTCTTGAGAAAGCAAGGACTGTAGGAATAATAATAATAATAATAATAGATCAAACTTCTATCTGCTTCATTCTAGCAGACAAAATCGGAAGTTCTTTGGCTATTATCTTCTCGATTGCAGGAACTATGCCTATTCTGGACTTGATATTTTCTTCATAAATTTCTGCAACCTGGTCTCGGAATAATAATTTGATCCCCGGAAGTGCAGTAATTCCCTCATCAACGGTTCTAGGATCAGATAAATCCAAAATCAGCGTGCCTTTTTTCTTGTCCTCCATGACCAGTCTTATTCTGTCGTAGGTGACTAGGAAGTAATCAGATGTAGTTGCAACAAAGATTATATCGTATTTGTCAAATCCTGCCAAAACATCATTAAAATCTACAGGGGTCCCGCCAAGAATTGTTGTAAAGCCGGTAGTACGTTGAATGGTTCTACTTGTAACATTAAACACAATACCCATTTTAGTCAGAGTTTTTGCAAGCATTGCAGCTGATTCGCCGGTGCCAATTATCAGCACTTTCTTTTTAGCATCCAGGCCTGCTTTTTCATTAACTAGCTTTACGGCAACATCGCCCAAAGAGACTACATTGTTTGCTATGCCAGTCGTGTCCCTTAATCGTGTTGCTAAGCGAAGTACATTCTCAAATAATTTGTTGAGAACATCACCTGATGCGCCAATATCTTTTGCGTTAGTTATAGAGTGAACTATCTCATCAAAAATCTCCCTCTTTCCAACAACAAGTGAATCCAATCCTGAGGCTAACCGTAAAAGATGCATGTACGCATCGTCTTCTTTGTAGACTTCAAGCGTTTGATCAAAATGATCAATGTCAATCTGTTCCAGAGATGAAAGAGAGACCCAAGTATTTTTGATTTTATTTAGTACAAGTACCTTGCCTTCCTCTCGTCTGGCATCAGGCGAATCAGCAGTCTCCACATTGTTGACAGTGAATATTTCAACCCTGCTTGCAGTTTGAATAATAATGCATTCGTCAACGCCGGGAATTTTTTTAAATTCCAAACACGCAGCATTGACGTCTTTGAAAGTAAATTTTGATAATGTATGCAGAGGGACATTTTTGAAAGTTACTCTTGCATTCATTACATTAAAAGATATTTGTTCCAAATCATTTCACCGTTACGCCTTAAGTTTGTCTCGTCCACCTTTGGCTGTTCTAAATACATTCATTCCAATATAGAAATTTTCATGTAAAGATTCCAAGTAAGTGATTTGATCTTTAGTGCCTTGGATCTCTTTTTTTGTTGCGTTAGGATCTTTTTTTAATTTTTCAAGTTTCATGATGCTATCTTTTAAAAATGAACTAACACCGCGTTCGTAATTTGAAACACCTGCAAATTCTGGACTAAGAACATGCTGAGGAACATATTGAGGGGTTTGATCTTGTGGAATCTCTGCTTTTCTTGTAAGAAATTCTTGTTGAGATTGTGTCAGTATTGGTCGCAGGAATCTGTCTTTCTTATCTAAAAAAAATTCAGGCTCGCCCATGTCACGTCTAAATATCTCCTCGCCCTGCCTCTTAAAGGTGTGGTCAGATTTCTTGGCAACCTCTGTTTTAACTTCAGCTGCAATTGCCTTATACTCCTCTTCTGCTGCAGCCTCTGCCTCTTCTCTTGCTATTTTTGCCTTTTCAAGTGCAAGCTGTACTGCAGCCTCTGCCTCTTCTAGTGTCTTGGAAGCAGATTTAGATTTTAGCATTGCAGATTCAACTATTTTGATTTTAGGCTGTTGTGTCGTATTCTCAGAGGACGATGAGGATTGATCATCTAAAGTTGATTTGTTATCAGGCTTTTCTGTTTTTGATATTTTTTCTTCTTGAGACATTAAATTTTACTAAAACTGCCTGAATTTTAATATTCTTGTAAGTCAGATTACAGAACAACTGTTTTTATAGAGATTTCAATGAATGGATCTTTTGTCTGCATCAACAATAATTGTAAATAATAAAAATAATGGCGCCCTCGGCGGGATTTGAACACGCGTCTCAGCCGTGACAGGGCCGAATTCTAGACCGGGCTATACTACAAGGGCACAAATAAATTAAGACATATTGCTAGATTAAAAGTTTCTGTCATAAAATTTTGTAAAAGACTAAATTATACAGTTAAGGCAATTCGTATGAGGGTCTATGGCGCAGCCAGGTAGCGCACCGGACTTTTAATCCGGTTGTCAAGGGTCCGAATCCCTTTAGACCCGCTTACCTTCATCTTAAATGAGCCTGAAATCATGGCTGTAGGGGGCATAATTTTGAGTTGATTGTTCGAGCGGCCACTCTTATAAAAGATTCTGTGACAACACTGTTAACCCAAATGTGAAGTAAGAGGTTGAGTTCCACCCATAACACCCATAAAAAGTTCGATTTGGTATGAGTCAAACTCTTGCACTATGTCGCATCCGCCACCATTTGCATCTAAATCTACATGAAATGACCAAAAACATCTGAGTAGATCCGGCTCTTTACCCAATCACACGGTGGCGACATAATCTCTTACAATGCAAAGCACTCACATTTGGGTTGACTGCAACACAAGGAATATGCAAACTAGAAGAAAATACTCTGCGTGCATGAGGCAATTTCTTGACGAATCTTCAATATGCATCTTGGCTAGGTAAACTGTCTGTGCGATACGGCAATCTCAAGTACATGTTGTTTAAGATATTGGCGTTTTGCGGTGTTGGCCTCATACCTGTCTTTGATCTTTTTGTGCAGAAATTTTATCTTAGATTCGCTCATGCTGTTATTCATACAAAAGTTATGATCTAAAATGTGAAACGGTCAACAACGTTAGTATGATTGTCAATTCTTAGGTACGTAAGTGTGTACAGTCTCTACTCACATGTAGTCATAGAACAGCCATCTGTTCATCAGAGAGTGTGATTGGTGCTTAAATCATGTGAACGTGTATTGTTGCTCTTTCTGACCTTGTTGACTGCGATACGGATTGCCAGTAACGGTGCAACTATGTAGATTCCAGCAATGAGAAGAATCGCGATGATTCCAAGCACTAGGACGGAGAACTCAGAATCAGCATATGCCATTATGCCTAGTGTGTATATTGCCGGCGTTATAGTTATTTTTACTAGCTCCCTGAATACCCCATTCTCTCTTTCTGCATCTGCCACTGCAGGCGAGAACGAATAGTAAGCTTGGTTAAATTGCAACATGAAGGCAGATCCTAGCTCCGTGTTTAAAAATACGTTCTCACGTACTTCTCTTAGCACCTGAACTTGCGGTGCAAGTTCTGTCCCGTAGGCAGCAGTGGCAATAAGACATCCGCCGGCATCTGATTTTTTCGTCGCCTCATCAATGTTTTGCTCAGTTATTTCTTGGGGCGTACTGTCATT
>JAKZUU010000008.1:0-5766 GCA_047516405.1 Candidatus Nitrosopumilus sp.
AGTTTTATCCCATGTTGATTCAAAACTGATACAGTCAAAAAAACTCAAAATCGTTTTAGATTTAGGCAACGGCGCTCAGGCAGTGTCGGCACCTGATCTTTGCAAGATGCTACATTGCCAGACATTTCTTGTAAATCAAGACATAGATGGCGCATTTCCAGGTCGTGGATCAGAGCCAACACCGCAGAATCTTTCAGAACTTTCAAAAACGGTTGTACAAAACAATGCAGACCTGGGAGTCGCATTTGATGGGGACGGAGACCGCAGCATGTTTTGTGATGATAAAGGCAATGTCCTGACGGGGGACAGATCTGCGTTACTGCTCTCACGGCACATACTGCAAGACAGGCCAGACTCCTTGATTGTCACTTGCCTGAACTCTAGCTCAAACATTGAGGCTTTAGCTGACTTGTTTAATTCCAAAGTAATCCGCACCAAGGTTGGAAGTGTGGAGGTCTCAAGAAAGATGGTTCCAACTGGTGCGTTAATTGGGTTTGAAGAGAACGGCGGATTCATGTACGGGAGGCACAATCAAGTCAGGGATGGATGTATGACATTGGCACTGATGCTTGAGCTTTTAGCGAACATCAAAACATCATCATCATCATCGGCATCACTCTCAAAGGAGATCTCAAGTATGCCGCCATCTTTTACAACAAAAGCCAAAGTTGCATGTTCTCCTAAAACAGCTCTGAACATTATTGCACGCCTACAAGAAGAGTTTCCAGACTCTGATGCTACTGACGGCATCAAGATTACAATTGATCCTAAAAATTGGGTAATGGTGAGGCCAAGCGGAACAGAGCCAATTCTTAGAATTTATGCAGAATCAGACAGCAAGCTAAAACTGGATGCCTTAATCTCAGAATATACCCAAAAAATCACAGGCATGATTTCCAGATAACACTTTTAAAACCAACTAGAAAGATAATTAAAATGGAGTATAAAACATCAGGTGATAAGATATGAACAAGGCATATTATATTAAATTTGAGACTCCAGAAGATCTCGTAAATCCAATCTTGGAAGCAGTTAGAGTGGCATCAACTAGCGGCAAGGTCAAGAAAGGAACAAACGAGGCAACAAAGGCAATTGAGCGCGGCACTAGTAAATTAATCATCATAGCAGAAGATGTTGAGCCACCAGAGGTGGTAGCGCACCTTCCAATTCTATGTGAGGAGCAGGGTGCAGCATATGTATTTGTGCCAAGCAAACAAGAGTTAGGCAATTCATTAGGCATTGACATTACTTCTGCAGCTGCTGCAATTTTGGATGCTGGTGATGCACAACACATTATAGATCAAGTTGTATCAACCATTGCTAAAATTAAAGGCGGTAAGACTGAGCAATGAGCGCGACCTCTGAGGAAGTAGTTCAATCTGAAATTATCCAGATTGTCGGCAGAACAGGTATTGCAGGCGAGGTCATTCAGGTTAGAGTTAAAGTTCTTACTGGTAAAGATAAGGGCCGAATCCTTACACGAAACGTCAAGGGCTCTGTTAGATTGGGAGAGATTCTCATGTTAAGGGAGACTGAACGAGAGGCAAAGAAGATCAAATAGGTGTTTTAGATATGAGTCTTTTAGTCAAACCATGTACTTTCTGTGACAGGCCAGTTGCCAAAGGTTCCGGTACAATGTTTGCCAAAAATAATGGAACTGTGCTGTGGTTTTGCTCGTCCAAATGCAAAAAAAACGCATTGGTGCTCAAGCGTGATCCGCGAAAACTAAAATGGACTAAAAAATACGTAAAAGGCGGAATTAGGAAAAAATAGTAGAAATTGACTGAACAGACATTATTCATTGTAAAACCTGACGCCGTAGCAAGAAAGCTGGTGGGGGAGATTGTAGCGAGGTTTGAGAAAAAGGGATTTAAAATTGTAAAACTGAGGATGCTAACGTTTACGCAAGAACAGACAGAATCATTTTACGCCGTGCACAAGGACAAGCCATTTTTTGGCGAACTGACAGCATTTATGAGATCAGGTCCCACAGTTGCTGCGATAATTGAGGGGAACAATGCGATTGCCACTACAAGAACAATGGTGGGTGCAACAAAGTCATTTCAAGCAGAGCCGGGCTCAATCAGAGGCGATTTTGGACTAGACTTGGTTGAGAATATTATTCATGCATCTGATTCACAAGAAAGTTTTGATCACGAATCGAGGGTTGCATTTGAGTGATCTGATTTGCAAATTCGTCAGCCCATAGTGGCAGTTTTAGGTCATGTAGACTCTGGAAAGACATCTCTGTTGGACAGGATTCGCGGCACAGGCGTTCAGGGCAGAGAGGCAGGAGGGATTACACAGCATATAGGCGCAAGTTTTCTTCCAACAGATACCATTAAAGAGACTTGCGGAATACTGTACAAAAAGCTGGAACAGTCAGCAAACAAGGTTCCCGGACTGCTGGTAATTGATACGCCAGGACATGAGGTGTTTACGAATCTTCGCAGTCGCGGGGGTTCAGCTGCAGACATTGCAATTCTTGTAATCGATGTCAATCGTGGATTTCAGCCACAGACAAATGAGAGTCTGAAGATTCTCCAGAGCAGAAAGGTGCCATTTGTTGTCGCGTTAAACAAGTGTGATCAGATATCAGGATGGCGAAAATCCGAGACAGAGTTTATCTCAAAGGCAATCAAAGAGCAGGACGCATCGGTTCAGACTGACCTGGATCAAAAAATCTATGATGTTGTCGGAACCCTGTCAATTTTGGGATACAAGTCAGAGGCGTTCTTTCGCATCAAGGATTTTAAAGCAGAGATTGCCATAGTTCCAATCTCTGCAAGAACAGGCGTTGGAGTTCCTGAACTGCTAAGCGTCCTTGTAGGCCTAACGCAGCAATATCTTCAAAAAAGACTAGACCAAGATGAGAAAGAACCGCGCGGCATAGTGCTCGAGGTAAAAGACGAGGTGGGTCTTGGCCAGACTGCAAACATTATCTTGATTGATGGTATAATAAGAAAAGAGAACACCGTCGTTGTTGCAAAACGCGATGCAGTTGTTGCTGCAAAACTCAAGGCCATACTATTACCAAAACCGCTAGATGAGATGCGCGACCCGCGCGATAAATTCAAACCGGTGTCTCAGATAGAGGCAGCGGCAGGACTGAAGATCGTATCCCCTGACCTTGATGGCGTTCTTCCCGGCAGTACGCTGTATGTAGCGCAGAGTGATGCAGAGGTTGAAAAATTCACCAAGCTGATCGAATCAGAAATGAGATCTGTATTTCTTGACACCCAAGCAGTTGGGGTAACCATAAAATGCGATACTATTGGCTCGCTTGAGGCAGTAGTCAAGATGCTCCAACGCTCCCAGGTCCCGGTTGCAAAGGCAGACATTGGCCATGTCAATCGGCGAGATGTAGTTGATGCCAAAGCAATAAAGGAGAAAGACAGGCACCTAGGTGTAATACTGGCGTTCAATGTCAAAGTGCTCCCAGATGCCAAGGATGAGGCAGAGGCAAGCCACCTCAGACTCTTTGAGGAAAAGGTAATCTATAATCTGATCGACAGGTACAGCGATTGGGTAGTGGATGACTCTACACATGAAGAGGATGCAGTATTTTCAGAGCTGACCCCTGTGTCGCAATTCAGTTTTCTCAAAGGGACATCGTTTAGAAATAACAATCCTGCGGTGTTTGGAATAAGGGTAGATGTTGGGACGCTGCGGCACAAGATTCCGTTTATGAACATGGCCGGACGCAAGATAGGAAACATACACCAGCTTCAGGTGGATAAAAAAACTGTGTCTGATGCCAAAACCGGAGACGAGGTTGCATGCTCTGTCAAAGACGCTACAATCGGCAGACAGATTCATGAGGAAGAGGTGTACTATACATTCCCCCCCTCACATGAGGCAAAATTGCTGCTATCCAAATTTATACACAAGTTAAATTCCGATGAGCAGAGGGTTCTCAACGAGATAGTACGGATTCAGCGGGAGAGAGAGCCAATGTATGCATATTAACTTGAATGTTTTTTACAGATCATGTGTATGCCAGGCGCCCCGACTGCGCCCATCATCCTATCTAGTATCTGCCCTGATTTGAACATGATGAATGTCGGAATGGACTGTACTGCAAACTTTGCCGAGATGTTTTGGTTTTGATCCACATTGACCCTTGCAAATTTTACGTTAGGGTATTTCTTTGAGAGGCTCTCAAATACAGGATGCATTGACTTGCACGGACCGCACCACTCTGCCCAGAAATCTACTAGCGTCAGATTTTCAGCAGATACAGTCTGGTCAAAATTCGTATCGTTGAGATCAATTACTACAGGGCCGATCTTGGGCGGGGGTTGTTCTGTCTGTTTTAGCATCATCTCTGCTAGTTTTTTTTGCATTATCTTTGCAATCTCTGGGTCGTCAGCTGACAATACATACCAGAGATATCAGAGATTAAAAAATCTATGTTGTAGCATGTTTTTCGTCAGTTATAAGAAGTAGCTCAAATCTTCTTGATTTACAAATTGGGCATTGATCAATGTATCTTGTAAAACTAACTGATGTGTATACAATCCCACACTCGCCGCAAATCCTGAGATTTTTACTTAGTGTGCCCATTGTATAATCATTAAATGTATCGTGATTAAAACTTTACATCTAGTTACTGATGTTGAGGAGTGTATTATTGAAATCTGAGTGCCAGACTAGCGATATTTGCATCTGTTTATTTTACGCCTGGAATGGAAATTACTCTGAAGATATTGAAAATTTGTGCTTAAATGACAAAATTTTCTTAAAGTGCAAAAAATGCAGAGTTGTTTTGATAGAATGTTAAAACATTGCAGTCATCTAGATTTTGATGTATTTTCTGGCTTTAAAGAGTACGATTGCAGGAGCTGCGATGTACATGCCAAGATTCATCAGAATTACGCCGATTCCGTATCCTAGTACCTCGGACTCTGATTCTGCGTATGACATTATCGACAGCGATGATAACAGCGGGGTGATTGCCACCTTTACTGCCTCTTTGAATATTGGATTTTCTCTTTGCATGTCTGCAATGTATGGTGAGAATGAGTAGTACATCTGGTTAAAGCCTGCCATAAATGATGTTCCGGAGCTTGTGCCCATCAGCTGGTTGTCACGAATCTCCCTGAGAAGCTGGACCTGTGGTGCCAACTCTGAACCGTATGCGGCAGTTGCAATCAGGCAGCTTCCATTATCAGATTTCTCTGAGAGTACACATGCCCCATCAACGAGTTCTGTTCCCTCTCCGCATTGTCCAGCATCTTTATCGTCACCCATTGTTTTTTTAGGGTCAGTTGTTGGTGGTTGCTGTGTTGCCGTACTTTCAGGTAATTCTACTGGCTGATAGATAGAGTCGTACTGTGAAAAGTTTTTGTCAAACCATGCCTTGTATTCCGGGTCATTGTTGTAACGGTCTACATAGCTCTGTGGGTCTGCTGCAGGGTCAACGAATACTGCAAGCGGAACCGGTTTTTCTAGTCCCACTGCATTGTAGATAGAATCAAACTCTGGGAAGTTTTTGTCAAACCATGTCTTGTATGCCGGGTCACTGTTGTAGCGGTCCACGTAGCTCTGTGGGTCTGCTGCAGGGTCAACGAATACTGCAAGCGGAACCGGTTTTTCTAGTCCTACTGCCTCGTAGATAGAGTCGTACTGTGAAAAGTTTTTGTCAAACCACGCCTTGTATTCCGGGTCATTGTTGTAACGGTCTACATAGCTCTGTGGGTCTGCTGCAGGGTCAACGAATACTGCAAGTGTGACAGGTGCCTTCAGCCCCACTGCCTCGTAGAT
>JAKZUU010000009.1:0-13762 GCA_047516405.1 Candidatus Nitrosopumilus sp.
ACCGATTCTGATGGCCTCATTTACCATGAACCTGAATTCCTTATACATAAAGTATAGATACTCATCGAATTCGTGTTTCTGCCAGACGGTCTTTACCTGAACTAAAGTCATACCGTATATTACGGTACAATTGCTATTAAAGCTGCCGAATCCCTACATATCCAAGATGTTTTGGGGCCAACACACACGATACGCCGATATTGCTTCTAATAATACATCTTGTGTACAAAGAGATTACACAAACCAGAATATATGTAGGAGTGGGACACGATCGTCTATTTCTGATAGTAAAATCGATTACGCATAACTTCTGTTGTAAAAAAAATGAATTAAAAAAAAATTATTGTGCTTCCATTCTGGCAAGCCAGTCATCATCGGTGTTTTCTTTAGGTTCTGTTTTTGCCTGTTGGGGCAGATCTGAGAACGAATATGTGGCCTGTGAGTAGCTTGGCTGAGGCTCAGGTATTGGTAGAATCTCACTCTCTACAGGTTCGACTGGTGGTTGCACAGCAACTAGTTCTGTTGGTAGTTGTGCAACAACAGGTTCTGTTGGTGGTTGTGCAGCAACTGGTTCTGTTGATGGTTGTGCAACAACAGGTTCTGTTAGTGGTTGCATAACAACCGGTTCTGTTGGTGGTTGTGCGGCAACAGGTTCTGTTGGTGGTTCTGGAAGCGTTGTTTGAGCTGCTTGAGTTTGTTGTTCAGTAGTCTCTAGATACGAAATAGCAGACGCTTGAATGTTAGGTGTGGGAGGAACGGTAGTAATGTCTTTTACCTCCAACTGAAGATCTGCAATTCTACTCTTGACATTTGCAATTTCTGCAATCTCGTGAGTGATATGCTCCAACACCTCACTTGTACATGACTTAACAGTATCAAATGTTGCGTCAGAGATCTCATTGCTCTTGTACTGCACTTTTGCATCAAAAGAGAGCATCTTTGCAATACTCATCTGTCCGTTTAACTCTGCTAGTCTTACATCCAGTATTGCTTTGATCTCCTTTTCTGTTTCATCCAACGATACAAGCTTTGACTTGTATTTCTCATGAATTATTTCGGCATCTGCCTTCATATCATCATTGTCTGAAACAATATCGATCAACGCCTTGAGTCGACGCAGAGTTAACTGTTTTTCACGAATGAGTCTTTGAGAATCTAGTCTCCATTTGGGTATGAAAATAACAACATCGTTTTGAACTACCAGCTGCTCAAATGGGGTTTGTTGTAATCCCTGAGAGCCGCAGTCAATACCGATAGATTGAACACTACCGTCAATGTCAGTTATTGTTCCTACAACCTTGCCCATGAATGTTCCGTACATGTCTTTAACGTTTTTACCGATTATTTCGATATTATCGTGGGTCATGTATATTGTTGGAATTATTTGTATAACCGATAAAGTGTAAGTAATATTTTTGGTTTTGGTAAGATTATTTTCACTAACTCTTCAAAACGTAATCTAGTGTGACAGACTACATCAGTGACCTGACACACGGCGTTTTGCCGGTCAGACCCACTTGCGGTGTTTGCAACACAATAACTGTTGGTTCTAGACAGGGTAAAGAAATTGGATACTTTTCAGAATGTGCAATGGTCAGGCACCTGACAAATCATAATTGCCCAAATGGGGAATTTCAATGAACGAAAAGTGAAAATTGAGATCAAAGGAACAGGCGCTTGGAGCGATACAAGATGTATGGATATGGGACAGGATCATCTTGTATTAATGACAATGTGAAATTTTGCAGCAACAGCAACAGCAACAACAACAGCAACAACAACAGCAGCAACAACAACAGCAACAACAACAACAGCAACAGCAACAGCAACAACAAAAAAAATCAGCTACTGATTCATGCATTTAGAAATGCTGACTGTGTATGCATTGTGATCACATCAGTGTTGTTTGCAGACTTGGATCATGTATGTGAATTACACATACAGAGAATGCTTGTTGATGGCAACATATCTGTCTTGCCATACAAAAAAAATAACACTGTACAGAACTGGCAGACAAGCATTACAAAAAAATCAGAGATGATGATAATTACGCATTGGTTTCTAGTAACACAAGAATGCAGTGTGTCATGCAGACCTGTCAAACAAGCGATTACGGCAACTGTATGTAGATGTTTGGGATGCATCTGACAGTCTGCCTACAATGATAATGATGATGATGACATGAAACATGCACAGATCGTGACAGGTGTATGTATTGTGGCTTTGTACTGTTTTGACATGATACACATTGTATCGTATCAGTCAGCACGAGGATGCATCCAAACGATGAGAACCAGGATTGGCAAACAAACACAAAAAATGTCAGAAAAGCGGGGCTAGAGTAAAACGTGTAACATCTGAAATTTTAAAAAAATCCAACGTGACAATGCCAGTCTAAAACAAGCAGTTGTGTGTGTGGACTGGTAGGCGCCATACATATAATTATAATTCAGAGACAAAATAACACCATCTCTGCTGCAATGTCATCAATGGCAAAACATGGAATATAAAAAATGAGGCATGTCCTGTATGCCGGAGAGTTAAAACGCTTCACTGAAGACCGCTACTACCACCATCACATGGGGCAATAAGCCGTTCAATCCCGGATTCAGGGATACAGGTACAACTTAGTAATTTTAAAATTTGATGACAGAACAGTATAACCATGATTCAAAGAGAAGAATTGGAGCAAATTCTGCATTTTGTCGCAAGAAGATGGGTTGAGACCACAAAAGAGCCAGATAACAAAGCAATGTCTGTCCTGCCAAACGACTTTTGGATGAACTCCATAGGGGGAACAACAACCAAAAAGGGATTCTGGGTCACAACGCTCATGTATACGGAAAATGAGGCAGATGCCGCATCATTCAAAGAGGTGCTGCTGCGGTGGCAGGCCAAAGGCCAGGACAAGAACAGGGACAAGGGCCCGGACCTGATCCAGATTGGAAAGAAAAAGAAATAGATGTGACGATGAAGAGAGGCATACAAGCACTTGTCAGAATTATTTTCAGCCAAAGAGAAGAGGATACTGGTCGAGCATTTTTCAAATACAGACAGAAATGTCTTCGGCATAATCACTCCAAAACAAGTTGATCGCGGCGCTTTGATGTCAAGGTATAGCAGGACAGACAAGAGCATGAGGCAGGTATTTCTTGACGAGTTTTTAAAAAATAAGGACAGGGGCGAGGAATTTTACGACAGGGTGCTGCAAGAGTACGGCGATGACTCTGTTGCAGAGCTGGGCGAGGCACAAGTCGCAATAGAAGGGTTGTCAAACATTGCAGTCAAAAAGATAGAAGACAGACGAATAGGACTGTCATACATTGAAAAATCATCAAGATATGTTGCCTGGAACAAAAAAGACGATGATGGAAGGTACAAGTTTTACAGGGATGACACGATATCCAGCTCTAGGTTTGCAGACAGTTACGAGCAGTGCTGCAACCTTTCATTTGATGTATACTCAAAAAATATAGAACCCATGATAAGGTACGTCAGAGAGAGATATCCGATAGAGAGATACAGTTTCAAGGATTCATCTGATGGTAGCAGGGAAAAATTATTTGCAAAGTTAAGGACAGAATCCGATATAAAAACATCCCAGATCATCTACAGGGGATCAACAAAAGCCAAGGCGCTAGACATTCTAAGGGGGTTATTACCGGCATCAACGCTGACAAATCTTGGAATCACAGGCAACGGCAGAGCCTTTGAGTATCTTTTGACGATTCTGGGATCATCTGATCTAAAAGAAGAGACGGATTTGGCTGCAAGCATCAAAAGGGAGCTTGATGTAACCATAAAGTCATTTGTCAAGAGGGCAGATGACAAGTACGGCAGGGCGTTTCAAAAATATCAGAGAAACCTCAGGGACAAGACAAAAAAGATGGTGTCAGAAAATATCAGGGCCGATAAAAGCAGTGTCGCTGCAGGTCAGAATACAGAACTTGTAGATTACGAGTCAGAAAAAATGGCGATGGACAAGATAGTTACCAGCATCTTTTATGAGCAGTCACCTGGCATGTCATACAACTCTGTGTTAAGGCAGGTAAGGAAGATTCCAAAGGAGCAGAAAGCAAAAATCATCTCAGGGTATGCAAAAATCCGAACAAACAGGCGCCACAGACCCTCAAGGGCGTTTGAAAACGTGTACTATACATTTGATCTGTGCAACAACTTTGGAATGTTCAGGGATCTCCACAGGCACAGGGCGTTAACGCTGCAAAGGCAGCTGCTTACAACCGATCACGGGTTTGAGATGCCCGAGGAGATCAAAACTCTGGGAATCCAGAAGGATTACGTAGACTGCATGCAAAATACCAAGGACATGTTCGAGCAGATAAGAGTCAGATACCCAGAACAGGCACAATACGTGGTAAACTTTGGGTACAACTATCCATACTTTATGAAGTTCAATCTCAGGGAAGCGTGTCACCTGATAGAGTTAAGAACGATACCCCAGGGGCATGCAGATTACAGAAGGGTGGCACAGCAGATGTACAAAGAGATAAGCAGGGTGCATCCTAGCTTGTGCAAGATTATAAGATATGCAGATATGAAAAGGTATGACTTGGAGCGGTTCGAGTCAGAAAAGAGGACTGCTGAGAAAAAGAGGAATAATGACAGTAACAACAACGACAATAGGAAAAAATTATAAGAATTACAAACAACACATCATAACATGGCAGAGAAGATCAGAAAAGAACCTGAGGAATGGAGAGAGCAGCTGACAAAACAGCAGTATGACATATGTATCAACCACGGCACAGAACCGCCATTCACCGGAAAGTACAACCACACCAAACTGAAAGGTGCGTTCAGGTGCGTGTGCTGTAGCGAGGACCTGTTCTCATCTGATGCAAAGTTCGATTCAGGCTCGGGATGGCCGAGTTTTTGGAAACCGATATCAGAAGAAAAGATAGAGCACGTGTCAGATACGGCATTTGGAATGACCCGCACAGAAGTCAACTGCAACAGATGCGGGGCGCATCTGGGCCATGTGTTCGATGATGGCCCAAAGCCGACAAACCTGAGATACTGCATTAACTCGACATCACTGCAGCATGAAAACGACAAGGAGAATTAGAGATATCGTCGCAGAAGCGGTAGCGGCGCCAACCAAGAAAAGAAAGAAGAAGAAGAAGAAGAATTAAACATAAATTAATCAAGGAAAGCAGAAAATAGAAGGGATGAGTCATAATGATGATAAACAAGATATGGGTTGAGGCAGTTTGAGAATAATACTGTGCGGATTCGGGGTTGTCGCCCAGAGTTTGGTAAAACTGTTTGAGTCAAGGTTTGAGGATCTCTATGGAAAGTACGGGTTCAAACCAAGAGTGGTAGGGGTCTTTGACAGTAAAGGCAGCGCAGTGGACCAGTCAGGACTGCAGCTGGACAGACTCTCCCAGATAAAAAAAGAGTTTGGAACCGTAAAGAACTATTCAGATACAAGAAACTCGATGTCAGGAGTGGAGATGCTAAACGAGGTCAAAGCAGATGTCCTCATAGAGACCACTGCCAGCAACTACAAGGATGCAGAGCCTGGAATGACCAACATTACAACTGCCATGAAAAAAGGCCTGCATGTAGTCTCAGTGAACAAGGGTCCGCTTGCACTGGCCTTTCCGTCACTGATGGAGCTTGCAGTGTACAACCAAGTTCTCTTCAAATTCAGCGGAACCGTCGGAGGGGGAACGCCGATTTTAAACTATGCAAAGAACAGCCTGCGGGGCGAGAGAATAACGTCATTTTCAGGCATACTGAACGGGACGACAAACTATATCCTCTCAAAGATGGCGACGGGGCTATCTTTTGGAAAAGCGCTGGAGGATGCAAAGAACAAAGGGTATGTAGAGGCCGACGAATCTCTGGATCTTGACGGTTTGGATGCGGCTGCAAAACTTGTAATTCTTGCAAACTGGATAATGGGAATGAAGGTAACGATGCCTGATATCAGGTGTACGGGGATACGCAAGGTCAGCACCGCGCACATAAGAAGAGCTGCCAAGAAGAACTGCGCCATAAAGCTGGTTGCAACGTGCAACAAAGAGCTGATGGTGGAACCGACAGAGATACCAAACGATGATCCATTGTGTGTAAATGGAACGCTGAATGCAATTTCCTTTACATCAGAGCACTCAGGCACCCAGACAATCATTGGCAAGGGGGCAGGCGGCATGGAGACTGCCAGCTCTATTCTGAGGGACCTTTTAGACATAAGAGAAGAGATTGCACGAAATTGAAATCAAACTTGATCTCAAAAACCCAGACGGCCATACTGCTAAAGACCATCTCAGAGCAGTGGTCAATGCAGCTGCCAAAGATAAAGAATCTCAAGGTTTATCAGATTTCAGCCAATGCCCAGATTATCACAGGTGAGAAGCTAAAGATAGTAAAGATTGACGAACAGTATGTGCCCCTGTTGTCAGAGATGGAGATGCTAGAAAAGTTTCCGACGGTAACAGTTGATATGGGCGCCGTCAAATTTATGTGCAAAGGTGCAAACTTGATGAGGCCTGGAATTGTAGGATTCACCGAGTTTCAGAAAGACGGTCTTGTATGCATAGTGGAAGAGTCGCACAACAAGTTTTTGGCAGTAGGTAAAGCCATGGTGGACAGCTCAGAACTTGATGACATGGAGAAGGGTGAAGTTGTAAAAAACATCCATTACATCTCAGATGTGTTTTGGGAGACGGGAAAGACAATATACAACTAAAAGAAGAAGAAGAAGAAGATTATTTTATATCCTGTGTAAACTCTTCAGTACCATCCTTGGTAATTACCAGCATGTCAATACCGTCACCGCTTGCAGCGTCCCTCAGGGCTGCAGATTGTACTGCGCGTTTTGCCAGATCAACTGCCTCGTCCTTGGTCATGTTTGGCTTGAACTGCGGGTCCAGCACGCCTAGCGCCATCTCAGCCCCTGTTCCAACTGCAGCATAGTCATCTGGCAGGACAGAGCCCAAAGGATCCAGAGTATACATGATTGGCTTGTCAACTACACCTCCAACAATCACCTGAGTCAGCAGGGGAAAATACCGTCTTTCATACATCATATTTGACATCATTTTGGCAACAGTGTTGGGCGGAACGTCCCTTTTAAGGTCCATCTTTCGAATCTTTGCAAGTGCAGATATCTGCAGGGATAGAATCTGCATGTCTGCAACAAGTCCGGCACATGCGGCACCGACTTTGGAGGTTATCGAGAACGTCTTTTTTGAGGATTTGCTTACAAGAAAGTTTCCAAATGCGATCCTTTTTTCACTGGCAAGAACTATGCCTCCATCAAAGGTAACTCCGACGGCAGTGGCCCCGGGCATATACATTGACATATCTCGAATAAGTTTCCCACTAATAAAGGGCTTTCTATATTTTGTAGGTGTGTACATACTCAGGTCTGCAGATTGTTCAGGCATAAAATTGCACATAATTCTGTAAAATTACGCCTAGTCGCAGAAGGGACCTGAGTATGTACGTAGGTGTTACAGCAAACTTGTTATACTATAAAGTTGAAATATGTTAGTATGGCAGACGCAGAGATTAAAGGCAAGATTTTAACTGACTTGACCTTTATGGGTTTGCGGCTGTCCATAGGCCTGATATTTATCCTTCATGGATGGGGCAAGATTAATCCAGGATTTCTCAACTTTATGGGAAGCCTAGGACTGCCGCCGGAGATGCAGTTTCTGATAGTGGCAGCAGAGGTTGGCGGAGGAATTCTGCTCATATTTGGAGTATTCAGCAGGATAGGTGCCACAGTCATATCCATTGTCATGCTAGGCGCAATATTCCTGGTAAAGGGTGCACAGAGTTTGACAGGTGATGGAGGAGTAGAGCTTGACCTGGTGCTACTGGCAGGAGTGCTGATAATCATGGTGGCAGGTCCGGGACGAGTGTCACTTGCACACTTGATTAAAAAGTTGCCAAGACCTATTCATTAGCGAGCAGTCTGTGTTTTAATTGTAATATTTCTAATTTGCATCTATGACAAGCGGTGATTTGCACTCAGGATTTGACAGCAGGGTATCACATATAATAACAGAAAAGATGTTTAAACAAGTATGAAAAATCAGATTTTAATTGAAATTAAGGATTCACTTGACAAAATGGAAGAGACAGGAAAAGTTGATCTTGCAGTGTTGTTAGGCAATATTGCGACCTTGCGTGACTTTCTGAAAACAATCAAAAGCAAATGGTTGGACATAAAAGATTCTGACGGGTTTTATTTTTATCAGGCAGCTCGTAATGTGGAACTGATGCTGGGGGAGATGGAACGCCGTTTTAAAAATTCACAAAAAGCTAACGACAATCCAAAAATTGCAGAAGATTCATTGTTGTTATTGCCTAACATTGACAGCATTTTAGAGATGACGCAGTCCTTCCAAATTAACAAACAATCTATTGATCAAGTGTTAGCTAAAACACATACATTAAGAGACAAAGCTGCAAATGCAAATCTTATCGAACTGTTAGAAATAAACCACCAGACTTTGGATAAAGACAATTTAAGAATGCAATTTTCTGCACTGATGCAGAAATTAGACGTTTAATTTTTGTAAGATATGTCAGATGCAAAGGTAATTCCAGATACAAATGTTATTGTGGCCGCAAGTATTATAAAAAATATGGGCGAATTAGGCATAATAAAACATGATTTTTACGATCAATCCATTCAATTATTCAGTTTATTCTCTTATCCAAAATGTGCTGATGGATATGCAATGCCCCAAATTAAAGCCGAATGTTTCGGAGTTCTTTCAAGAGCTGTAAAAGATGTGTATGTTCCGAAACGACTTTCCGATAATGTAGCTAAAGAAAAATTTTACGATGATGCCGTAGGTATAATTAGTTCTTCAGAACATAAGATGCGGGAATTACTTTCTAGATTAAAAAAATAAAACTGGATTGTAATCATGTACAAAAAGATCTAAAAGACGTAAAAAAGATGTCCAGTCACCTACGTCAATTGTATGAACAGAAATACCGGAAGAGACAATCAAGAAGAAATGAATCTAAAATTAGAGCAAAACTCATTTTAACTGAGCCTAAATGGAAAAAAGAACAGAAAGAAGAGGTGGTTCAGACTCATGGCGGACAGATTGCACGAGAGGCAAAACAACTAGAAAGATTTGTGCGTAAAGATAACGGATCTGATGAAAGAATCCTTGCGCAGGCAATTACTTTTAAAAATGGTTTGAGCGAGTCAGCCCCTTTCATACTTCTAGCATCATCTGACACCGGTTTTTTTTCGCCTTACTATAGCCATTATGGAAGATCAGATACAGTAACAGAAGAAATCCACAGGAGATTTGGAATAGTATGTGATCATCCTAGAAATATTTTCAAAATGGCTGGAGGAGTACTATAGTCTTCTGATTAAACGTAGAGCCTCAAACTAATAATGAATTAAAGTATACTATATTAAAATATGAATCCTTGTAAGCACATCTTTTAGAAAACATTCCATGTTGGATAACAAGTTATCTAGAAGATATGCCATCAGGAGAACGCACAGGCAACTTTAATTTTGGAGTTACCCGAACCTATCTGATTTTAGTTGTTCTGAATCTTTCATGAATTTGTCTTGTCATCTAGCGTTATGCAGTAAACATTCATGTGCTTTTTGCATCATTTCCAGACTTGTTTTGCTGGCAGACTCTAAAGAACTAAAAGATCACGAACCGTCTGCAAAATTTTCCATTATTAGAGACATGCACTTTGTTGTCTTTTTTAGCAGATCAACTCTTGTAAACTCGTTGGGGGAGTGAATTCTTGAGAACGTGTACGTGCTGCCAATTGAGACGCAGGGGGCATGCAAAATGTTAAGAAACGGATGCATTGGACCAGTACCTGCACTTGAGAGACTCAGAATTGAGCTGCCAAATGACTTTTGGGCGGCGTCTTGAACTTGGGATACAAACAAGTCAGAGGGGTCTGTCCGAGCAGGCAGAACACCGTTGAGGACTTTGACTGCAACATCACTGAAACCTTTTGATTTCAGATGGCGCCTTAATCGCAGTGCCTGTCTTTTAGGACTCATCTTGGGCACCAGCCTGAAATCAATTTTGACTACGGCGCTGCCTGGAAGAACAGTTTTGGCCCCCTTGCCGGCATACCCTGAAACAAATCCTGCAATATTGCATGTGGCACCTGCAACCAGAGCCTTTTTTGCATCAATGCCCTTTTTTTGGCCTACAAATGATTTAATCCCAAACTCTTTTTTCAGTGCCTTTTGATCAAAAGAATCCTGTTGGATCAGATCCAAGTCGTTCTTTGAGAGAGGTACGACATCGTTGTACCATCCCGGTATCAGAATTTTACCGTCAGGGTCACGAAATGTATTGATGGCATCAATTAGCCTCCAGGCAGGGTTTTTAATCAGAACTGCAAGACTTGAATGAGCGTCCCTGATGGATTCTTTGACTGACAACTCTACGAACAGCAGTCCCTTCATGCCAAGACTGATTATAGGTATGTTTTTTGCATCGACGTATCCGAATTCCCAGATTACAGCATCGCAGGCAAACTTGTCTTTGTATTTTTTCAGATACTGGTCAATGTGTGGACTGCCTATCTCCTCCTCGCCCTCAACTACAAATTTTATGTTGCACGGCACATCGCCTGTTGTCTTGAGGCATGAGTCAACTGCCTTGATTCGCGTGATTAACTCGCCCTTGTCGTCACTTGACCCGCGTCCAAATATCTTGTTTCCCTTGCGAGTGCCACTGAATGGTGGATCATCCCACAAGTCAAATGGTTCTGCAGGTTGTACATCATAGTGATTGTAAAACATCAGAGTCTTTGACGGGTTTTGCTTTGATTTTATATGACCAAATACAACTGGTGCAACGTCCTTTTTTAGGCGCAGTATTTCAGATGAGATTCCAGATTTTTTCAGCATCTTTGCGACCAGTTTTGCGCATTCTTCGATACCATAATTTTGTGCAGAGACGCTGGGTTGACGTATGAGTGTTTGAAGATCAAGTATCAGATCATCCATATGAGTGTCGACATATCTGGAAGAATTCATATTAATTATGAGATTTTATCAAAGGGTTTTATTAATGCAGGTATCTCCTCCAAGAGATCAGTTGATGTTATGTGTAGACCCAACCTGTCCTGGGCGGATTTGCCTGCCAGACCATTGATAAAGGCAGCAGAGGCTGCAGATTCCAACGTGTTTCTGTTCTTAGAGAGAAAGCCTGCAACCAGTCCTGACAGGACATCCCCCGTCCCGCCTACAGTCATTGCAGGTACGTCCTTTTTGCAGAGATAGGTGGTTGTGATGCCGTCAGAGATTATGTCAGTTGAGCCCTTTAGCAGGATTGTAACTCCAAACTCTTTTGCATTTTTTTCTACCAGAGCGATTCGCCGGTCTGCCTGGACTGGGACAACATCATCCCCGAACAGCCGTTTGAACTCCCCTGCATGCGGAGTCACTACAACATTCTTGTCTGCAAGAAGCGGTAAAATTTCAGGAATCAGCGCACTGGCATCCAAGGACAGCCGTACGTCATGATTTAGCAGGGATTTTACAAGACGCAGCAGCGAATTTTTCTCTTGAACTGCAAGACCCATACCAATTGTGGCAGAATGCAGATTGCGCGGTAGCGCACCGACTAGTTTGTTTACTGTACCCAGTGTCAGTTTTTGATCAGCCAGCGGGATTACTATGAGGTCAGGAGAGATTGCGCGTGTTGGCACGACATTGATTTTTGGGACTGCCGTGTAGACGAGATCAGTGCCGCATCTTAGAGCTGCAATTGAGGAAAGTATTGGGGCGCCGTGATACATGTAGCTTCCGCCAACAACTAGCACTATGCCATTGTCCCCTTTTCTAGAGTCAGACCTTCTGGCAGGAATAAAATTCTTAATTATTGATTCGGACAGCTCTACTCTTTGCATGATAGTGTTGGGGAACCAATGAATAAATTTGTTGTAATTGTTCACATGGCATAGGCACATTTTTCACGCCTGATCAGAGTGTATGGCAGAAATATGACATATCAAACTTGTTTACAAAAAGATGATTTTGAGATGCTTTAGATCATTAAATAATTCTTTTTTGCAACCAGAGTATTGACCGGGCCAGACTACAGAAAAAAATATCTTGAACTAAAAACAGAATTTGACACGATCAAAGAAGAGAGGGATTTTTTCAAACCCAATTGTCACGATATGGAGGCAAAGCATAACCAGAGAGTTCAAGGCTATGCAGGATAGAGAAGGAAGGGGTGGTGGCACGACGTAAATATTCAGAACTGGAAAGATGTCCGGAGCAGTATCATCATCATACCAACGACGATACAGGTGTATGAATCGTTTTAGATATATGCTGCCATCTCTTTTAAGGGGTCCAGACCATGCGGCGTTGTCCAAATCTTAGTTTTTCAGGCCTGTTTGATGTCACTTTATCTGTACTTTATCGCTTTTGATTTCCTGAATGTAGTAGAATTTCTCTGTGGCAGGATACGATGCAGTGTATTCTGTGCTCTCAGGGGCCTTTTTGATCATCTCATAAAACAGGCAAGTCGTGCGCATGTCAATGAATAGATGTACATGGCGATCTCTTCCTTTTACGCAGGTAACTGCAGTTTGACGAATTCATGTCCGGGAATGAAAAATGCTGGAATTGGCATCAGCAAAGAAATGCAGTGTGTGTAGAGGATGGCAGTGAAAGAATGCCGGAAGAAACTGCACATGACAGTACGCCTGCAGACGCAAGAGTTTGCAGGCAGAATGAAAAGAGAGTACGGCAGGGAGGGACGGTACCGTACAGCATGCAGGGCAGATTAATGCATCGCCTGCCTGTACATGGGATTTGTGTCCTGCAATACTTGGGCGTATCGTCCTTGCCAGAGCCAGCATGCAGGACTGCAGCGTTGGGAACTTCTGCCTGCCTGTTGCCAGAAGCTGCCTGCGTCATATCTTAAAGACATGTTCAAAGTACCTGCCACATATCGGACAGCACGTACATAGATTGGACCTGCAAACCCAAGTACTGCATAGGTATGGATGTCTTTGATTATACATGCCGGGAAGGCGCGTTCGTGTCAGCCGATCTTCGCATGCAGTGAAAGGCGAATTCTAATCCAGGCCGGTATTTGCGACTAGGCTGTCCTTGTCATACCGAAGACTGCTGTCTTTTTCATATATCTGTGAGAGTACGTCATAGCAGTGCAGCCTGAGCCTGAGGCTGTTTATGTGATCAAGATCCCTTCCATGCCTCACATCATTCCTAAGGGAAAGTATAATCCTCATCTTGTATTCCAATACCTGCTTATCTATGAAGATGCATTCAAAGTAGTTCTTCCAGTTGTCCTTTTTTGTAATTATCTTCCCATAGCCATCAAAATTGATGTAGTGCCACGCCTCATACACAGGCTTGTTCAGTACGTCCGAGATCTTTTTTGCATCCTCGTGCCTCTTGTCTGCGTGGTTCCTTATCTCCTGCGGAATGCAGGCCTTCCACCAGTTTTTTATGCACGAGAGATTGCGCACCATAAAATCCCGTACGGTTTCCTCGAAATAGTCCAATACGCTGGAATCGGTCGTCAAGTCTGCATGTGCTTTGTTTTTAGATGTTAAAAAGATGATGCCCAGATCAGTAGATGGAAATGTACTCAAAATTTAACAGATTGCATTCCCAAATTAGGCAAACTTGACGGTACAAAGTAACTATTGCGCGCGCATACGATGTTGCAAATGCATGTTTTCAGTCTTGGCTGTACAAACACGCATGGCAATTATGGCAATGTCGTGC
>JAKZUU010000010.1:0-2536 GCA_047516405.1 Candidatus Nitrosopumilus sp.
CTACAAAGAATCTCTTGTATTCTTCTATCTTTTTGTCAGTCATCTCATCAAGATTAAAAATTACAGTATTGCTTCCCAACAAATGTTTGTTCTCATCGTAAAGACTGGTTGCCTGCAGCAGTCCTAAAAACGTGCTTTTGTTTTCCCTGACAAATATTATCTTTCTGTCGCTTACCTTTCCAGTATCAAACCACGTCATCAGGGAGTCGTTCATATCGTGCCACGACTCCTTTGGAACATGCTCAAATATCGTCTTGCCTAGTATCTCTGATTTGGCATATCCTAAATTTGTAGCATATGTGCTGTTGCAGTCCAAAATTACGCCTATGGAGTTAATTCTTCGCCACATTATTGGTGCGTCCCTTAGTGTCTTTCTGGCTTTGGTTTGAAGCATTTTTAAAATTACCCTTACTAGTTATTAAACTAAAATATTCTGTATGGAATTTGTTCTCCTTGAAATGGATCTTTTTGATAGCATCTGACGCTTGTTGCAAAAACCCTCTCTCAAGGTATTACCAAGCTGCGTTAGAACCACTGTTCTAGATTCTGGCTCTTCTTTTCCAGTGCTCGTTTTAGCCGGTTAAGCGTAGAGTGCACCCTATCATTTGAAAAACTCCTTTCCTTTACCAGATAATCTGTGATCGCCTCATAATCCACCTTTTCAAATACTATCTCCTCTACATCTGTAACTTTTGGATTCAAAAAGATCTCCCGGATCTGCTGAAAGTCTATCCTTTGCAGCTGTTCTTGAATCTGGGGGATGTCTTCGAGTCTTGAGTGCTTTCTGATCATCTTTATTGCAGTCTTTGGGCCAATCCTCTCAAAACCGTTCGGGTTAAAATCAGTTCCAATCAATATTCCAACATCAATCAACTCTTCTCTTGTCAGTCCTAGCGCGTCAAGCACCTTTTGTGTCTGGATGACCTCTGGAACGACATCAATGTATGTATTGCTGTTCGGTATCTTCCGTCTGCCGCTGTTTGTAAAGTTCCTTACCAGTCTTTTTGCACCGCACAGTATTGAATCATAATCCTGGCTTGCAGAGGCATATGCCTGGCCCGTATTTGTCAGGTGTGCGGCAGTCGCCTCACCTTCTGACTGTGCATCTATGTACGGGATTCCAAAACACTCCAACAGTTTCTTTGACTCTTTGACCATCCCGTCTCTCATACTTGTCGTCTGCTGTGCAAATTTTCTTGCATCCTCCAGATTCCCCTCTGCAATCGCCTTTTCGTATTTTATGGTCGCATCCTTTTTGATCTGCTTTCTGCGCTGGATCTCAGCTGCCTTCAGTGACGGCGCCTTGCCATCAAAGACGTAGACTGGCTTTATTCCCAGTGACAGGAAATTCACATTTCTGTAAAGCAGGCCGCTCAAATGGCTGGTTACCATTCCTTGGGAATCCATCAGCTGTAACCCGTCAGGACCCCTAATGCTTGCCAGAAACTGATATATCGCATTATATGCGTCAATTGCAATTACCTTTGTTGAAAACGCCTCAAGTGTAGTCTTTTCTTTGACTATCAGGTCCTTTAGGTTCAGTCCCATATGACTTGGTTGATCTATGAGTTATTTTGTGTTTTGCTGCCTCTGCCTGCTCTTCTGTAAAACCAGCTGCCCGGCATTATGTTCAAATCCTGGCAGATGAGGGGCTCATTTGGTCACACTGCCTGCCATGGCATTTCTGCCACGCATCGCAAGCACGAATGCCACCTGCGAGAATCTATTTTGTGTTTTATTTTATAAAGATCTTAAATTTTTAAAAGTGATTTTCGTACTGTCCCGCCGGTAAGGACTTGATCTAGTATTCCTGCAGCAATTACTCCTAGTACAATCTTGCCGCCCTTGCTCTGAGCCATGTGGATTAACAGCGATGGTATGGATTCATGAGGGTCTGTCCTGTCATGGTGTATTTTGCAGACTCTGGTAACTGGATTGCATTCTGCATGCATCTTTCCCTTACGGAAGTGAATTTTATCTAGTTTCTCACCAAGAGAACGACTCCAAGCGGGATCATTTTCTAGCTGCCTGACTGTAACTGTCATTTTCTTCTCCTAGACATGCTGATTTTTTCAGAAAGCCATATTCCTGAACTCTTTGTCGCAACATATTCAGGAACTCTTTTCTCTATTGCGCTCCCAATCAACCCTCCCACTAGAGCGCCTATCAGCGTAATTGCTACGGCATTGTCATTTTTTCCCGCTGCAAGGCCGGTACCTCCTCCTCCTGCAAGTGCTCCCTCTACTGCCCTTGATGCTATCTTTAAGACTACCATGTTGATTGCAGTAATGCCAATCTCAATTAGCGATCTGTCAATTAATTCAGTTAACAGTTGTGTCTCTCCTGCATCGTATCTGATCGTTATTACCGGTTGGATTAGACTGCCCTGAACTTGAATCTCTTTCATTACTATGTCTTTTAATTTACAGTCATTTTTGATCTCCTCTTCAACGAGTTTTTCTACCAGTCTGCATCTCTCCTCTGAGGGCTCCCCAAAATAGTTGTTGCACTCTATCATGATCTCTTTCATCTAGCA
>JAKZUU010000011.1:0-9289 GCA_047516405.1 Candidatus Nitrosopumilus sp.
AAATTATTTACAAGATGTCTTAAATTCATTTTAGAATTACAAGGTTTTCTTAAACACATATACATATACAAAGTGTGCGAAACATTTTGTCCAGCACTATGCGTTCATTAATGGAGTTGATGCCTTTCAGATACTCCTCTATCCTCCAATCCTTAAGACTGTGCAGCACTCTGTTAAATGCGGATGTAAATGTGGGTCCGGGAATCTTGATTAATTCTTGGAGCAGTATGCCGTGGATCATGTTCTTCATCCTGGTTCTGCTCTGCACCATTTTTGTACGGAAGCGTACCGCCTGCTTTTCTTCGACGGTTTTTGGAGGCGAGACATAAGATGCATGGATATATCCTCCCCTAAGCAGGTCTGCCAGTGCACGAGCATCAAATCTGTCGGTCTTCTTTTTGGATTTTGCTATGAGTCGTGTAAGATAAGGGTTTGACAGGACCACGTCAAGACCCAAATCCACTGCAAGTTTTCGGTATACGCCATACCGCACAGATGATTACTCCAACACGTATTTGGCATTTTTTGGAAACGCTGAAAACTTCTGCTCAATTATCCCAAAGTCATTTTCAACCCTCTTGTTCATCAAAAGATTTCCATCTTGATCTACTGCTGCAACCTGGAGAAACTTTTTGTGCAGATCCAGTCCGAAGAATACTTTTTGTTCTTCCTTGATTTTTTTGATCCTTGTAGTGGAGGGTTTTGTTGCATCTGCTGCCTGCGTGTCAGATCTTTTTTTCACAATAGTCCTCTTTTTGCAGGTAATCTGTTTCTTTGTTTTTCCCGCCTTTTTCACCTTCTTTGCACGAGGTGTCTTAGAGCCTGCTGGTTTATGCTTCGTACCATCTGAATTTCTTTGTCTGCGTCGCACATACGGTTACCAATGATGGATTGGTTTGGAAACGCTGTCATCTGACAGTCGAATTTTTAAATAGAAATTTAACTTCAGAAGCGCGAGATGTTACAATCTTTTCTTGATTTTGGGGTGTGTCCTATGGGTATATACGAACGGGAATTGGCTCTTCGCCGATTTGGGTTACTTGGTTATGTCTATAGGCCACAGCCTTGATTTTGAAGGAACTTTTCGTTTGATGCTTCGTCATTCTTTTCTTCCGTGAAAAAGACCAAACTCAACCATAACAGATCATACTATTTTCTTTTTACCAGCTCCACGTATTACAAGATACGCAGAAAAACCAATACAGCCTACAATTATGTGTGCGTTAAGCAGATGTATGCCTTCGTCCATTACGTTGAGAGTAACTATAATTGATAGCAATACTATTGCCATTATCCAAAATGCCATGTGTTCCAGCAGCCGTTCATACTGATATATGACCTGCCATTCATGCAAAATGCTCTGCTTGATAAAACCTATAGCAAAGAACATGAGCGGCGCGGTGGTTGCAACAGTGGCTACAGATACTGTAGTACGGTTCTGATCAAGGTAATCAAGAACATAGTTGAATATGGTATCATCAGCGGCAGC
This sequence comes from Candidatus Nitrosopumilus sp., assembly GCA_047516405.1. Classification (GTDB taxonomy): domain Archaea; phylum Thermoproteota; class Nitrososphaeria; order Nitrososphaerales; family Nitrosopumilaceae; genus Nitrosopumilus. Next base: position 1,490 of record JAKZUU010000011.1, read on the forward strand.
AAGGTATATCATAAATACTCCGCCAAGGAACAACGGAAGCGATGCTCTGATCTTCCCCGTGTATTGACTCCCTACCATCACAGATCTCCTTTCCCGGTCGAGGTTTTCTTGTTCATGGACTTGCCACACTTCAGGCAGAATTTTGCGGTCTGTCTGTTGTGGTGCTTGCAGTTGGAACACTGACTGTTCATAATGTCATTCTGTTTAGATATTTTTGGCTCCTGCGTTTGAGATTGCATGTATTGGGATGATTGTTGGAGAGGTTTGCCACACTTCAAGCAAAACTTTGCTACCTGTCTGTTTGAGTGTTGACAGTATGGGCATATTCTATTGGACACATTCCTCCGAACAGGGGCATCTGCAATCCCCATCATGGCGGTCAAACCAGCTTCTATCGCAGGTATGAACAACAGAATTGGTATTGCGACAAGCATCATGACACGGCTGGAATAATGAGATATGGGCGATATGAGAGATTTGGCGATTTCGTCAAATATCGATGCTACTTCTTGCCCTGACGATGCTGCAAAATAATCTCCATTAGTAGAAGATGCAAGAGCATGAAGGGTGAATACATCGGCGTCATACCCGTATCCCACAGAATAGATTGTAACGTTTGCAGATGAAGCGTATTGAGCCGCTGAATGTGGTAAAATGCCTATATTTGAAACCCCGTCGCTGAGCAATACGATGGTTTTTGATGTATTTGGCCTGCCTTGATCTTCTAGTAACTGCACAGCAAGTAAGATTCCATCTCCCATTGCAGTGCCGCCGTTGGCATTTAGTTCCTCTATCCCATTGTTTAGGGAATCAAGATTGTTTGTCATACTAACCGCTTGTACAGCACTGTCTGAAAATGAGATCAGTCCTATTTGGTGGGCCGATGTGCCATTAAGTTGTAGCGTATTCACAAATGCAGATGCTGCTTCTTTGGCAAAATACAGTTTTGAGTTATCTGCCATACTGCCAGATGTGTCAATGACAAGAAAGACATCTTGTGTTATCGTATCTTGAGCTCCTTCCTCAGATATGGAAAAATAGCTTACCACAACTGCCACTGCAAACACTGCAAAACCCGCTACAAGCTGTAGTCTGCGTTTGGAATTGGGATTCATTTAGTTGATCTTGTGGCTGGCCTATATTAAAATATACATAAGCAAACGCTGTACACGAACACACAAAAATCCCGAAAACCTTTAAAAAGAGCGCACATAGATATCTGTTCACGCCGTGCCTAGAAAAATAAGAAATGTTCTCAAAGTATGTCAAATCTGTGCCCAAATCCGGAAATTTTCTCCAACCATGTGTGAACAGATACCAGTTTTCTATTGAAAGTGTTTGATACACCATTCAAATTCAGTTGACATACCTAATCTGATCTGACTTTGGACCCGTTAGGCGTGGTTGATGATAATTAGGAAACAAAGTTCGATAGTGGTAATTTTTATTAACTGTCAGATCAAACTACATCTATGACATTAAACCTTAGGCTCTCACAGAACAGGCAGCATGTCAAGTGCGGACAAAAGACTACACTGTTTGTTCTGCTGGATACGTCATCAGACGAATCAACCCAACTTGTTCAGAGAAGGCGACATGTAGCCTTAGTCATAGACTGTAGCGGTTCAATGTATGGTAAAAAGCTTGATGATGCAAAGAACGCTGCAATCAACATGGTAAATAACTTGGATTCAAACGATCTGGTAAGCGTAGTAACATTCTCCAGCGAGGTGAACGTACCACTCCGGCCCACACCTGCATCAGACCAAAGTATAGAAGGCATGATACAGTCAATACAAGCTGGGGGAGGAACTGCCATGCATGGTGGAATGGCAGCTGCACTCAACATGTTGAGAGATGCATCTGATCCCCAAACTATCAATCGGATAGAGTTGTTCAGCGACGGCGAACCCAACGTGGAACCCTACAACGATGTAGATTTTATGCAACTTAGTAAGGAAATCAGAGATAGTGGCATATCAATAGATGTATTTGGTATAGGTGATGATTATAACAGCTCTTTGTTGATGCAGATTGCAGAGACAGGTATGGGGGTATGGGAACATGTTTCGGATACTGATGCTCTGACTAGAATGGTAACAGGCCACGTAGAAGATATGCAGAATACGATTATAACAAACCCCACTCTCCAGATCACACTAATGCCTGGAGCAGAACTTGCCAAGGTGGCTATAACAAAACCTACCCTCCAAGAAATTGAATCAGAGTCCAAGGTACAGCATGGGAATTCGACTAGCATTGGACTACACGACATAATGAAGGACGAGTCACAAACTGTAGTGATGAGGGTGACGATCCCTCCCATCGAAGAAAGTAATGTGACATTCATTACGGCTACATTGACAGAAGGATCAAGGCAAGTAGCATCGGAGAGCGGAGCTATATCGTGTACACAAGACAAGGATCTGTACAACATGGAGGCAGATCCCTCTCCACGAGTAATACTTGCAAGCTCTGAGGCCACCATACTCTTCCGTAAGGGATTGGATGGAGACAACGAGTCAACTAGAATGGCAAACACCATTTTGAAGAGCTTGGATGACCCCGAAACCACTAAACTGATGAATGACGAAAGCCACGCAACTATAATTAATGCTAAAAAGATAGGAGATGTCATTCGCCCTAACATGTCTGAGTCTGAAAAGAAACAGATCCTTCACGACACCACGGTTATAGGTACAAATATTCCTTCAGGTGAGGAGGAAACAAAATCTAGTGACAAAGGACTCACATGCCCACATTGTGGACATAGCATACGTCCAACCTCCAAGGTATGTGGTGGTTGTGGTAAAAATATAAGCAGGTAGATGAGTGGGTAATTATGGAAGAGTGTCCTCAGTGTAATACGGAAAGAGTCTCTGGAGAGAGTTTTTGTGACAACTGTGGTCATAAATATGCCTTTGAATCTCAACCAGATCAACAGATAACCCCGCCTCCTCAACCAGAACAACAACCTACCATGTCAAGAGCTAGGATAACGATATTAGATAATGTTGGTGAGGAGATAAAATCGTTCTACTTTGAGGATTCACCCCAGACTATAGGAAGGCAAGATGTGACCGATGTTTTGAGCTCGGTCGATACGGATCCTCTACAAGTTTCACGCAAGCAATGTACGCTGATAAAAGAGGGCGATAATTATTACATCGAAGATGGGGTAACATCAGTCCAAGACAAGCCCAGTGGAAATCATACTACCGTAAACGGTCAAGACATAACTGGTAAGGGACGTACAAAACTCTCTGACAATGACAAGATAGTGCTTGCCACATTGATCGATGCAGTGTTTTATGCGAAGTGAGCTTTGTGATGAATATTACGAACCGTGTCAAAGATAAAGGTGACAAATAATGAGGATCTGTCCGCAGTGCAATGAGGATAAAAACGACAACAATGAAAGATTTTGCATATCATGCGGCATGGATCTGGATGGCGTCAGTACATCTACTGTCGATCAATCTGTATCTAGTTTTAATTCTGAATTGACAACAAAAACAGATGTAAAACCCGAACCTGTAGAACCCACATCGACAGAAGAACAAGAAGTACAGAACAATGAACCTGCACAAATGCTACCGGGTGATATTCGAGGCCGCAGAGGGCGACTTGTGCTGTTATCTGACGAGAAAATTATGCTCGCTGAGATGGTGGAACGAGTGCAGAGGTTGGTAGGCAGAGCTGATTTGTTGGCATACACACAAAAAGATCCTGATTTGATATCCAGATCACACTTTACCGTATATGGGGATGGTGAAAGATATATGATATGTGATGGTATTACAAGTGTACAGGACAGACCCAGCAAACATGGAATATTTATCAACGGAAAAATGCTCGAGCGCCAAGAGCCAACTGAACTAAAGGCAGGTGACGAGATATCCGTATCGGATATTACAATGAAGTTTGAGGTGGTCTAGAGAATGGATTACGTTGGTAAAGAACACGTTGGATTGAATGGCAAGTATAAGGTTACAAAACACGTTGCATCAGGCGGCATGGGGCACGTCTACGAGGCAACAGCATTTAAGACAGGAAACCAAGTGATAGTAAAACTTCCTACCACACACATGCCTGACGGTACCCCAATGTCGATTAATTACCATGCTACCATAATAGAAAAGCTCAGAGTAGAATCGGAAGTTCTCAAAAATCTAACCTCATCTGGCTCACCAAACATCGTGAACTACATAGATGAGTCAGCAGACCCAAACAACTTTTTTTTAGTGATAGAAAAGATAAGTGGAAAGCCCGTGACGCGCTTGGTCACCTCATCTGGTCTGCCAGAGAGACAAGTTATAGGAATGTCCTTGGATGTGCTGCAAGGGTTATCATTCTTACATGAACGCAACACCATATATAGAGACATGAAACCAGACAATATCATGGTTATGAATGACGGGCACTGCATGATGATAGATTTTGGCGCGGCAAAACAGGGATTTACTCAGATGCGTGGAAATGATGAAGGAAACGCCACAGGACTACATAGTCCCGGGTGGACATGTCCAGATCAAAATGCAGGTAAAGCATCCCCTGAATGCGATTTGTATGCTCTTGGTCGAGTAATGTTCTACATGGGAACAGGGTTCAGACCAGATAGATTTACAAATGCCACTGGGCAAATGAAGAAAAAAATGCATGAGATCAGACCCACTATAAGTGCGAGTCTATCTCATCTGGTTGACAGACTGATAGATCCGGACCATAACACGATTCACACAGCTGCTGACCTCATAGACAGATTGCAACAGATGCAACAACAAATGAGTCAGATGCAACAACAGCCACAACAACTATTGGCGCAATCGCCGCAGGTACAACAAAAGTGGAGCGCATCAAAGTCAGTAGGACATGCCGCATTCATAGAACCCCGCATAGTAATGCAGGGTGTGGAATACAGGATATCGAATCTGGTTGGGGGCACGCTAATAGGCAAACAGCACAACGAGACAGACTGTCAAAAATCTGGTGGGATATGCAACGCGTACCGACAGGGGCGCAATATCTTTGTGGGATGGGCCTGTCCAAGCAAATGCAGATGTAGCTACAATCCAGCCCACATGGTAGACAAGCACCATATGAGAGTATGGAGAGATGACTCTGGACAGATCTGTGTAGTCAACAACGATCCGACTAGAAGGTCTGCCATAAATAGGAGTGGAATATGGCGATCCATGACATATCAGAAAAAAGAAGTGCTCAAAAACCATGATCAAGTGGCATTGCTGTATAATGAAAAGAAGGGGCCGTATCTGAGCTTTATATTTTATGGGAGATAATATATGTTCTTTAGAAAAAAACACCAAAAATCTGATCCTGGAGAAGTCTTACCTTTCACAGACGATTCGTTGGATGCAGGTATCAAGACGGTGTCTTCTAGGCAACAGAATCAACAATCGGAGGAAACACCTGCTACATTATCCCTGCCGGACCCAATTACTCGCCCAAGGCGAATCGGCCTGCTAACTGATGTTGGCCGTAAGAGGAAGATTGACGAGGATTCGATAATGGCAGCTGAGTTGTCCATGGGTGTCAACTCGGAAAGCAGTACATTCCGTATACTTGTTGTAGCAGACGGTATGGGAGGGCATGCCAAGGGGGAAGAGGCAAGCAAGATGGCACTCAACACCATATCAAAGACAGTGATTCCACACCTGCTTGATGGAGTACCATACACTAGATTTCTGGAGGAGGGCATCCAGAATGCTAACTCTGACATATTGGATCATGTTGCAAAGAATCCACAATCACATGGGATGGGCACTACAGCTGTGTGCGCTATTGTAAAAGACAATGAGGTGCACCTTGCCAACATTGGAGATTCCAGGGCGTATGTGGTGAGTGCAGAGGAAATACGCCGTGTCACAAAAGATCATTCTTACGTGCAGGCACTGGTGGATGAGGGCAAGATAACAGAAGAGCAAGCACAAACACACCCAAAAAAGAATGTCATAACTCAAGCAATAGGAGCTTCGTCCACGGCGGAGCCAGATACCATGCGATTAACGCTTGCAGAGGATGAGCATCTGTTGCTGTGCTGCGACGGTGTCATAGCCCACTTGTCCGATAATGACATACGCAAAGCTGTGGTAAAATATGCAGATCCACAGGAGGCGTGTCGTCAAATAGTTGATACGGCAAACAAACGTGGCGGTACTGACAACATATCGGTGGTGCTACTTTCATCCAGCATCAACATGTAGGTTAGGAAAATGTTGTTGGTTTAGGAAGTACCATATTTTATCAGTTGTCTGGTGCCTTGCCGTTTGCTTGAACATATTCGTTGTATGCACGGCACTGATTTTTTGCATCTATGATCTGCCATATGAACAGTAGAAAATATATTATCAACAGCACAGCTCCAACAACAAAAATTAATGTAGCAATACCTACCCAAAATAGCACTATAGAACCTATAAGAAGCCCCACTCCTCTTGATATCTTACCCAAGTATAGATGTCCTATGCCATTGAGTCCAAAGAGACCTAGTATGATTGCAAGTATGATGGCGGTACCCTCGCTTTTATACAGGAGGGTATGTGGTGTGCCACTCAGATTAGGTGAAGGAGGCGTATTAAACGTGGTTTTTGTATGTCCACATTGGGGGCACGAAGCGGATTTGTCTGTCAGTGAACTAGCGCAGTTTGAACAAAAACCTCCCGACTCATTCTGTTTTATGGGCGTCCCACAGGAATTACAAGAAGATCTCCCGTCTGGGATCAATGAATTACAGTTAGGACAGGTTGTATCTACCACATTAAGACAATCTCTGCATACAATAAAAACCATGAGATCCAAAAAGTGTAATTGGTTAGGTTAAGCACAAAGTCAACTTTTCTCGACTATATTAAGCTAAATTCTATCGCATCAAGTCATTTCATTGTCAAATTCAGATGTAAAAATACTGCGGGATGAACTGGCCAAGATAATAGCAGATAACAAGAAAAAAGATTCGGTGATCGAAGAACAGGCGCGCGCGTTGGAGGAAGGGAAAAAGACAACTGCAGAACTGATCATGGAGATCGATATGCTCGAGAGGCGTCTGGTGATCTACGAGAACGCTCATTCTCCTCCGTCCCACAACAGCGTACCTGCGCAGCAGAAGACGGCACGTTCTGCAAAGGGGGCCAAACCGTCAGAGCAGGCCGAAGGAAAGACGGCTGGAATTCCTGGCCGCAAGCCCGACCATACCGGTGTCTCCCACCACCGGAGATCAAAGAAGGCAGTACACCACAAACCGGACAAGTGTAGTAAGTGCGGTGGCACCAGCCTCTCAGATGTGCGCACCACTACCAAACAGATAATCGACATACCGGAGATGCCAAAGGCCACAGTCGTGACCCACGTGTCCCACCGGTGTGTATGTTCTGACTGCGAGGCCGTCACCGTCCCAAAATCGCCCGGAATCAAGGGAACGTCTTTGGGACCCAACCTGCTGGCATTCCTGACAAGCGTGTGGGGCAAGGCGGTAAGTGTGGGCAATGTCACAACACTGCTCAATGACATATTCGGGGCAGGCCTGTGCAAGACCGCCGTAACGCATGCACTGGTAGCTGCGTCAGGCAAGTTGCAAAAGACCGCCGACGAAATAAACGTGTCCCTTTCAGAATCGCGATATATCAAGATGGACGAGACGCTCATCAGGTTCAACGGAAAGCGGCAGTACGTGTGGGCATGCGTCGGGGATGAGGGTGTGGTAGTAACCGTCGGCACCCGCTCAGCGGCTGAGATTGACTGCCACTTTCCGCACTACGACAAGCCGATAACCTGTGACGGGTA
>JAKZUU010000012.1:0-5448 GCA_047516405.1 Candidatus Nitrosopumilus sp.
TTTAGTGAAACAAATTTTTGACTTTTCCTATTGAGTTAGTAACAGTACGGTTAAATTGACGTTCGTGTGAAATGCCAAGATAGTTCTAGCTTACAAATTTGTGTGAAAAAAATACGTTGAAGGTATACAGATGCTGTTCAGAATGCAGGAGACGATGATTTACACAAAGATGTGATGATCAAGGGACGAGGATGCCCAGAAATTGGCTGTACAGAAACTTATGCGCATTGCTATATTAGCATTTATTATAACCGTGGTACTCGGAACCTTTTTTCGTGTATAAAGATTACATAAAAGAACGAAAAGATAGATTGTTTGCAAATATTACAAAATATGCTTAGGTCCTGACTGAACCACTTAAACACATACAAATAATTTATTGTCTTTATTTTTTTTTAGTTTTCTATCTTGAGCGATCTTTTTTTTAAAGTCAGATAAGACTGCCTGCACAGTTGATGCTAGTTGTACAGTTAGTCATTCAGGGCTGTTTGATGCAAGAATAGTATGAAATAACTGCTGATTGAAATTTTCAGTTCAATGGCCAATAAGCGAACCGTGCAATGTCAGCAAGATGTATGGAATAATTTAATTCTTGGTTGCCACATATGTGGCATCACAGTCTAATTTTTGACAAAAAAATTATTTGGCATCAAAGCTTTCATCGTCTTTCATCAGACTGTCCATGATATGGCTGTGAGATATCTTTTGAAAGATAAACACGGTGTCAGATATCAAAATAAGAGCTATGACAAGTCCAACTCCAGATACGATAAATGGGAAATACGGTAAAAATTCAATATCGCCAATGTATGGCTGTATTATTGCGATGATTATCAAAACAAATCCGGTAAAGAAGATGTTTCGCAGCAGCCTGTGAAGAGGCTTTTCCTCCAGGTTTTTTGTGTCAGCAGGAATTAGTTTTGTGGACAAGATATCTGACATGTTTGTTACAAATTTTTCTATCTTTCCAAGCATTGCAATTATCGGGTATATGATAAGCAGTATGCTAATAATAGTCAAGAGTATTTCAGGCTCAATTATCAAAGGAAGACCCGTGTCAAGAATCAACTGTATAATCTCAGCGCTAAAGTAGTCAATTACGGCCAGGATGGCAATGACAATAACCAGGTTTACAAAGAACCTGGGCAGGTGCTCTTTGATCAGTTTATGGAATTGATTGTCATCACTGACAAGGGTATTGAGAAACTTTCCAGATATGTGAATCGGGTTGAGCAGTTTCATTGGAACATGACTCTTCTTGTCAAGCATAGTTGGCAGTATCTTCAGCAGCAGCGGCACGCAGATCATCGTAGAGAGCGTGACAAGCATCGTGACAGGGTACAAGATATCTCTGACTGCGCCGCTGTCCACTGCCTGTTTTGCCATGATAAAAGAGAACTCTCCACGCGGGTTCATGACAGACCCGATAGTCGATGCGCCTACAATATCATGGCCTCCAATTGATGCCCCAAAGAGATTACCCACAAACTTTCCAATGATGGCAAGAATGATTATCGGGATGGAGAACAAGACAACGTCGGGTATGGTAGTAATGTTGACAAGCATGCCAATTGACACAAAAAATATCACGCCGAAAAAATCCCGCAGTGGAAGGATCTTTTGCGTGATATTCTCAGAATGTTTTGAGGATGCAATTATCATTCCCATTATGAATGCCCCAATTGCGGAGCTTTGGCCAAGAAGGTGGGCCAATACTGCAAGACCGAACCCTAAAGCAAGGGCGGTGATGAACGGACCCTCGGGAATGTCAAGTCCGTGAATTTTTTCCAGCAGCTTGGGAATGAGTTTTATGCCAAGCACCAGTGCTATTACAAAGAAGGTTAGGCTCTGCAGAACCAGTATTCCAATTCCTGTAAAGTCAAGTTCTGTGCCGCTAGATGCATCACCTAGAATTACTAAAAGGAGTACTGCTGCAAGATCCTCCACTATCAGAATTGTAATGATGGTGTCAAACTCTTTTGTCTTGACCAGATTAAGATCTCGCATCAGTCTCAAAGAGATTGCAGTGCTGCTAATCGACAAGATGCCTGCAAGGTAGAGGGATTCCAGGTGAGTCCAGCCAAAAGAGTACGCTCCAACGTATGCCAAAAAGAACATTATGGATAGCTCAGACATCCCTACAACGATTGCCTTCATGCCTGCCTTTCGTAATTTTTGGAGGCTAAACTCCAACCCTACAACAAAGAGAAGTATGATTATTCCAAGCTCTGCCAATAAATTGATCAGGTCTACGTCATCGACAATCCCTAGGCCGTACGGGCCTGCAATCATTCCAACGATGATAAAGCCGATAATTGTCGGAAACTTGATCTTCTTCATTATGCCGGCACCTATCATGCCACCCCCTAAAAGTAGCGTAAGAAGGGTAAGAAATTCAGTAACTTCTATGCCTGCCAAACCGTTACACTTCCATGAATTTGAATAATATGAACAGGAATAGGAACAATGTCAAACATAGTTTAATTTAATACCCATAGAATAAAAAAGATCAACTGGATTTTAGCCTCAATCTTGATAGTGTTTTTATCCTGAAAAAAATCAGTCATTTCAAATTTAAACAGGTTGGCATAGCCATTGAGGTATCTGTCATTATTCTCATCGTCATTGTCATTGTCAAGTTAATTTCAATACCAAGATCAGACAAAGTAACGACTTGAATCTTATCTTGAATAATCTTATCAGATGAGTATTACACGTACAACAATTACGCCAGAATCTGGTGTTTGTCTGCCATCTCTTAGAAATCAGTAGCGGCAGTATGCCAAGCGATCTCAAGACGATCACTACGCAAAGCCAGATAATCAAAGAATTGGCACATATCTCTCTTTTGCAAGGCAGTTTTTATTCAAGATAACCGTGATGCCGTTAGAGAAGCTGAAAAGAGACTCGATTTTTATGTCACATGCATTATAAAGGATATTAAATTTAGGTTGTTGTGGCAATAAAAAATATCACGGTTTTGGGCTCAGGAGTAATGGGACATGGAATCGCCCAAGTCTCGGCAACTGCAGGATATGAGGTGGTGTTACGCGACATTAAGAGGGAGTTTTTAGACAGGGCCATGGAGAAGATAAGATGGAGTCTGGACAAGATGGTCTCCAAAAACAGAATCACAAAAGAGGAGGGAGACCTAGTTTTTGGAAGAGTTACACCAGTAGTGGATTTAAGAGAGGCAGTAAAAGATGCCCAGATGGTAATCGAGGTAGTCCCCGAGATAATGGATTTAAAGAAAAAGGTGTACGCAGAGCTTGACAGTGTCGCATCAGAGGATGTGATCTTTGCATCAAACACAAGCACCCTTCCAATTACAGAGATAGCAGACTCTACATCACACCCTGAAAAATTTGTGGGAATTCATTTTTTCAACCCCCCACAACTAATGAAGTTGGTAGAGGTTATTCCAGGGGAGAAGACATCACAAAAGGTTGTCGATATAACTTTACAGTACGTAAAATCAGTTAACAAAGAGGCAGTATTATGTAGAAGAGATGTTCCGGGATTCATAATCAACAGGTTGTTTATTCCAGTGGTTCATGAGGCATGTTTTGTAAGGGATAGGACAGGTGCAACGCTTGAGGAGATTGACTCTGCAGTAAAGTTCAAGCTTGGATTTCCAATGGGAATATTTGAGCTGGCAGACTTTACAGGCATGGATGTAATCCACAAGGCCACTACAGAGATGCATCTGCGTGACAAAAAAGTGGTCAGGCCACATCCCGTTGTGGAGGAGATGTTTGATGCAAAAAAGTTGGGACAAAAGTCAGGGGAGGGATACTACAAGTATTCTGATGACAAGTATGAGAGAGTCTCACTCTCAGAAGAGTTGGCCGAAAAATGCAATCCAATCCAAATCATGGCCAATATTTTAAACAATGCTGCATGGCTTGTTACAAACAAGGCAAGTGATATCGATGAGATAGAAAAGGCGGCAAGGTTGGGTTTAGGGTTAAAGAAACCGTTGTTTGAGACTGCAAAAGAGATAGGTATTGCAAAGATTGTCAAGGAGTTGGACAGGCTGGCAGAGATGCATGGCAAGTTTTACAGACCGGATTCGCTGTTGCTTGCCATGATATGATGATGATGATGGCAGAAAAATAACTGGTACTGTTAACAATTCGGGACTGCCCTGACTAAAAAAATAGACCCTCTGTGAGGTCTCTACAAGAAACAGCCTGCTATTTTGAATCATGGCCTTCCATTTGTTGGGACCCTCAATCTGTATTCCGGCTTAGTCCCGAATTGTTAACAGTACCAAATAACTGACAGAACACTATTTACAGATACAGGAACATACGATCTGTTAATTTAACAATTCTTCAAGTCAGTTTGTCTAGACACTGCAACATTATAGCAAAAAATCACGATATGTCAGTATGCTAAAACCTCAAACACAACAGGTCAGCGTTGCAAGGATGACGATATATTCGGTAATTCCGTTTCTATCTATCTATGCAGGATGGAGAATAGAAAAGTTTTGGGTGCTGACAGGAATAAATGTTGCAGTGAGCACAACTGCAGTAGCGATAATTACATACCTGTCTGCAGGCGGAATGCCGCTTCTTGAAGACCAGATCATGATAGAGCCAATATTTGTAATCACACAAATTGTCATCTCTGTCTTGATGGTAAGATATTTTGCAACAAGATACAACAGTGCGATCAGCATGCAATAGATGTAAAAAATACGTGCGGGTGCTGGCAAATAAAAACAGACCCATAACAAATTTTTTTTTGAAAGATTGATTCCTATACAGCGTCTAATCAAGGTGCCAGCATACGGAACAGTTTTTGATCTTCAAGTGCCGTCTTGGCCAAGACAGTTCATCCTGTTTTGTTACACCTAAAACGTGCAGCGATATGCCGGACAAGTCAGCTAGATGCGATCAGTTCCAAAATTGCACGTACTGCCTCTTGTGCAGTATCAACACCGACTATCTTGACATTTTTTCTATGATCTATGAAACCGTCAATGTACGGGTCAACTGAACCCCCAAGTCCCTTGATGGCAACTATTGGTTTTTTTAACATGTAAGATGCGCATGTCTCAGATAATGTTCCTGACCCGCCTCCTACAACAATGACTCCGTCAGCGCTTAGCGCATTAAGATAGTCACGAGTGTATCCCATCCCAGTTGGAATCACAATGTCGCAAAACTCATTTGCCATACAAGCATCGTCTTGAGGGATTATTCCCACTACTATTCCGCCTGCATCATGCGCGCCGTGTGATGCTGCCTTCATGACACCGCCCAACCCGCCTGTAACCAGAACAGAGTCAGATTTTGCAACTCCTGCCCCAACATCATATGCTACAGTTTCATGTTTTGGTGTACATCCGTTAGTATTATTCCCAATTACCAGGATTTGGCGTCTCTTTGCCATATACCTGTCACCGTACACGGCTTGAAATATCTTTAGAAAGAAAAG
>JAKZUU010000013.1:0-6394 GCA_047516405.1 Candidatus Nitrosopumilus sp.
GCTCCTCAAACCCGTCCGCCCCGTCAGTTACAAACGCGACAGGGGACGTGGTGATGACAGGTGCTGCCAGTGCGTATCCCAGCAAACCTGGCAGCATCAGCGCAAGTACTACTACAACGGATATCTTCATCATGGTACGCACACCCTCCTAAATTTTATAATAGGCATAGCAAGTCATTGTGAATCTTTCAGATCTAGTAATATATAAATTTTATAATGTGTACAGCAAGTCATTACAAATCTTTCAGATTTAACATTACAAATGATTAAAAATGCAGTGAAGAAGAAGAAGAAGAAAGGTTCGTCGATCAAATAAATCAAATTATGGTTTTATATTTTAAAAATTATTTTCAACGGATATGGACAAGCAGGAAAGAGATGAACTAAAAAGATTACAAGAAAAAGAGAGATCCCAGAGTCAGAGCACAATTTCTTGCAGCAAACACGGTGCGCAACAAAGGCTTCAAGATAAACGAGGCTGCCACGCATCTTATGCAATGCCCTGACCGGACTGGAGTTCGGATACAACGCTTTAGGACGAACGGTCTTGATGGCCCCCGGGATCTCCTGCAATCTGGCAGGCTGTCAAATTCCGCTCCAAGAAATGAACAGAATAATGAAACAAGTGTCACAGACACCGACGATACCTGCAATACTTTACCAGCAAATATTCCAGAAGAGAAGAGGAAATTGTATCTAGCACATATCAAAGAATTGATGCGCAAGTATGGCCTGTCATCAAAATATGCATCTTTTATCCACATAAATGCTGCCAGTAAAAAGTTTGTAGAGGGATGGCAAAAAAGTCCAGACAGATGTATTTTGTGCCTAAAGTACAGGAATCCACCCTTGTCGCAGGGGATGAATCGTTTTTCATACGTAACAGAACTGAAAGGTGCAGGTATTGGACTGGCAGGTACGCCCCTCACGGTTCCTTACGTTGAAAGTCATGATACAGTTACTGCATACGGTTCGCTTACAGCAGACGGCCGGCATCCTCTCAGGACATACGATCGCCTCAGCGCAGCAGGTATTTTGTCAGGTAATGCGGCGTCCTGTCTATTTTAACAAAACAGCCAACGCTACAGATTATAAAGACAACAAAAACGGCGAGTCAGGTATTGTTATAGCACTACCTTTATGCCATTCCAAAAAGATATCATTCCCTTGATTTTCATGGCAGCATCGTTGGGTTTTGCATAATACCACGCACAGTCCCTGTTTGTCTTTCCGTCTATGAGAACCGAATAATAGTTTGCCGTTCCCTTCCAGCCGCAGACAGTGGTGAATTCTGTCTTTGTAAAATATTTGCCCCTGATGGAGTCAGGCGGAAAGTAGTGGTTCCCTTCTACAACTATCGTATCATCACTTTGTGCAATTACAACGTTGTTCCAGATTGCCCTCACAAAACAGGATTGAGATTAGCCTAATTTAAAAAAAGCGCCGCTGTTGCTATTCCCCTTTCATCTCCTTGCGGGTCTTGAATTCCGGTGTGAGTCCCAAAGACTCGTAGTTTCCCGTCGAGCATGTAAAGCACATCGAGTCCTTCGGTATCCCGACTGCCGCTGCAAGGTTCTCGGCATCATTGTACCCCAAAAAGTCAACACCTATGCTCTTCCTTACCATCTCTGTGACCTCTTCCTGGTTCAGCTCCTTCCCGTCAGAAAATGTTGCCAGTTCCTCCTGTGATGGAAAGTCAATTCCCGCATAACATGGAAATTTTATCGGGGGATATGTGATCACCATGCTGATTTTTTTGGCCCCGGCCACGCGAAGAGCCTTGACTATGGCCTTTGAGCTGGTGCCCCTGACAAGGCTGTCATCAATTACAACCACGTGTCGCCCCTGAATTATCTCCCTGATCGGGATTATCCACCTGTTAATCTCTATTCGGTCTGACTGGTGCGGCTCTATAAAACTGCGCAGCGGGCCTTTCTTGCTGTATCTGTCCTTTAATAGACCCTCATCAAATGATATTCCCATCTCCTGTGCATATCCCAGGGCTGCAGGCCGTGCAGAATCAGGAACCGGAATCACCAGATCTGCGTCCCTAATTGGGAACTTTCTTGCAAGGAACCTGCCGATGTTTTTTCTTGCGACATAGATGTTGGTGCCCTCCATGTTGCTTGAGGGATGTGCAAAATATGTGAACTCAAATGAGCAGTGTGCGCGTTTCGTATCATCTGAGAACATCTCAGTCTCCAGCCCGCTCTGGCTCAGCTTGATAAGCTCTCCTGGATGTACATTGCGCTCCAGTTTTGCGCCGACTGCAGATACTGCAGCAGACTCTGATGCAACGATGTATGTGTTGTCCGATTCCTTGTGGCCCAAGACCATGGGACGGAACCCCTTTGGGTCGCGTGCGGCATAGACTGACTTGTCATCGGAGATAAATGTAAAACAGTACGAGCCGATCATCTCGTTTTTAAGAATTGAGAGTGCCTTTCCCATTTCCCCGTTCTCAGAGATCAAGGTGACCAGCCTTTGCGCTGCAACAAGCGTGTCGCTGGAGTTCTGCGGGGTAAACGAGCATCCCCCGACCAGGTTGGACAGTTCCTCCACATTTGCTATGGTGCCGTTGTGGGCAACACACAGATCCTTTACCTTCAGCGGCTGCGCATTCTCAAGTGTGCCTGCGCCGATTGTGGAATAGCGGACATGCCCGATAACTGCATGCGAGGCGTACTCTTTTGTAATTTTTTTGAACTCGTGCGATGATGCAGACACCAGTCCCAGCCTCTTTAACGGGGGCTTGTTTGGGACTGCAATCCCCCATGCCTCCTGGCCCCTGTGCTGCAGCGCCCGCAGTGCATCAATTACCATTGGAACTACATTGGTTCCTGTCAGACTGAAGATCCCCACAACGCCGCAGTTCTCTTTAACCAAGATTGCTTGTCATTCCCTGTAGATGCTGGTGATGATGGTTATAGGATGATGATGATGATACTCTAAAGCCGTTGAAAATATGAAACAGATCCTGCAATATTGTTGCCATACCCTGTCAAGTGTTCCATTCTTTAATAATAAAAATGCTAGAGTCCGGATATTCAGAGAATACTGAAAACAGATTCCATTGGCCTGGCCAGGGGTAATTCTTTGTGTCAAGGACAGGACAAGGCGTGATTGCCATCAAACATCACTACTATCCGTATTATGTCAGTTTATCACCGTGGTTTCTGGACAAGTGGGAGTCAAAACAGAATTTTCAGCAGATTGGAAGATCATCAGACACGGATAATTTTTGAGGACTACCCAAACTTCCATACAGGCAGTCTATTCTCATGATGTCATCACATCAATCCAAAATGCGGTATCACTGGTGATAACGTATGCTATAAAACTAAAACGCCAAAGTCCTGTCTGCTTCTTTAATATGTGAAATGATTTTACCATGCCCATGGCAAGTTTTGCACAGGACAGGGATGACAGGTCAAAGACAGACTTGCAACTGCTAGAAGAGGCAGAGTGCATTGAAAAAACAGGGAAAAATCCCAAGTATGGCAGCGATGGCAAAATCAAGGATGATTGTGCAAAAAATAAATGCCAAACACGCCATGAAGAGATTGCAAGGGAACTTGATTCAAGAGGAATATTCCACAAAAATCAGATGCCAGATACCAGTCTGGCAGAATATAAGATAGATGAAGTCAGGCAGCTGATGCGGATAATCCGTAGAATAGCCGTCTTGCCCGGTCCGGTGCCAAATACTGTAAGACTAAAAAAGAGACCTGCAGATAATTACACAAGAGGTGTCTGTGTAGGTAGGAGGCACGGTTCACAGCCAGATGGCAGCTGCGGCATCAGGGACCGGATGCCGGCAGCGACAGCGAATTTGAGAGTGCGCCCAGCCAGGCTGCCTGTGTTGTATGTACATTCAAATCAACTAGCAACCCATCACCATCACCTGTAAACTGCATGCTCTCCCCGCCGAAACTCCCTATCTGTCTGCATGAGACCTCGCTTGTCCTGAGAATACACATGACCTCCTCAACGTTTTCAGGCCTGCAGGTCAAGAGATATCTTGAATGGCTCTCAGAGAACAGGATTCTGCCGGCATCAAGTTCTTCTCCTGGAACCTTTTCAAGTGAGACGCTGCAGCCGATAAGGTTGGTCATGCATAACTCAGAGACTGCAACTGCCAGCCCGCCTTTGGAGCAGTCATGGACTGAGCTGACCATCTTTTTGCCGATTATATCCAATACACAGAGCATATTTTTTTGGGAATCCTCAAAATTGACTGCAGGACACCGCCCCCCTACAAACTTGTGAATGTACTCAAAGAACTCAGAGCCTCCCAACTCGTCCCGGGTATCCCCTACAATGACCAGGCAATCGCCTGAAAGAATCCTTTGGGGTACGAACAACTCACCCTCAACAAGCCCCAAGACGCCTATGACAGGGGTTGGCTTTATCGGGCCTGACTGTGTCTCGTTGTACAGACTGACCTTGCCCCCGATGCACGGAATGCCAAAATGCCTGGCAAAGTCGCCCAGACCCCTCAATGTCTCCAAAAACGTCCAGAATATTTCAGGATTGTTCGGATCCCCGAACTGGAGATGGTCAAGCATTCCTATTGGTGTCGCCCCGGTGCAGACAACGTTTCTGCACGCCTCCTCAAAACACCCGATTGCACCCTGGCAGGGGTCGATGTAGCACTGCTTTGGATTTCCGTCAATCTTGGCAGAAAGAAACTTTCCATTGTCCAGCCGCAGTACAGATGCATCACTGCCAGGCTTGAGAACGGTCCTGATCCCAACCTCGTGATCGAACTGGCTGTAGACCCAGATCTTGCTTGCAACGTTGGGCGATTCAAGCAGCCTCATCACGATTTCAGAGTACTCGTGCAACGATGTTTCCGGTCTGAGCGCATCATCTTCGGCCTGTATGGTATCCAGATATCCGGGCCTCCTTGATGGCAGATCAAGCAGCGTGGCATTTGCCACGACTGCGGCAGGAAGCATGGCAAATGTCTCTGTACCTTTTTTGATATGCATAAAGTTGTCAGCAGTTACAGTGCCAATCACAGAACATGCTATACGAAATTTGCCGCAGATCTCTTGGAGTTTTTGCAGCTTGGACTGATCTGTAATAATCAACATCCTCTCCTGGGACTCGGATGTCATAATCTCAGACGGGGTCATCCCGGATTCCCTGGTGTGGACCTTTTCAACGTCAATCTGTATTCCCACTCCCAGGGCATCGGCAGTCTCAGATACTGCGCAGGACAGACCTCCACCTCCCAAGTCCTTGATGGCATGAATCAATTTTTCATCTCTTGCCTCCAAGACTGCCTCTATGATCAGCTTCTCCATGAAGGGATCAGGAATCTGCACTGCGGATCTGTCCTGGGACTCCAAAGAGTCAGAGGCAAACTGGGAGCCCCCCACGCCGTCGTGTCCCGTAGGCCCGCCCAGCAGGACTACCAGATCATTCTTTTGGGCGTGGTTTTTTATCAGCTTTTCTTTTTTACCAAACCCTATTGCCGCCACATCTACCAGTGCATAGTTGTGGTAGCACCTATCAAACTCTACCTCCCCGCCAACAGTCGGGATGCCCAGGCAATTCCCATAATCTGCAATTCCAGATACCGCATTCTTAAAGAGCCACCGTGCATGAGGGTCATCCCCGATATCACCGAATCTTAATCCGTCAAAGAGTGCAATTGGTCTTGTTCCGGCAGACAGGATGTCCCGAATGACACCCCCCACGCCGGTTGCAGCACCGCCGTACGGCTCTACCGCTGATGGATGGTTGTGACTTTCAATGTGTGCAGTGATTACATAGCCGTCCCCTACGTCTAGGACCCCGGAATCGTATCCCAGCTCGTTGATTACAAGCGGGCCGCTCATCGGCAGGATTTTGAGGTGTTTCTTCGAGGATTTGTACGAGCAGTGCTCAGACCATTCGGCAGACACAATCTCCAGTTCGGTACTGGTCGGATCCCTGTTAATCCTTGAGCGCAGCTCCGATATCTCTTGCGGGGTAAGGCTCAATTCTCTACACCTATTCTTTTCAGCAGGGATTCAAAGATAAGCGATGGGGGTCTGCTGTCCACAGGATTGATCTCAGGCTCTGCTGCCCTCTCAGGGTGCGGCATCATGCCCACTACGTTTTTGTTCTCGTTGCAGACGCCTGCAATTCTGTCAGTCGAGCCGTTTACAGTCTTGCTGTATCTGAAGACGATCTGATTTTTGCCCTCCAACTCTTTGAGGGTCTGCTCATCAACATAATACCTCCCCTCGCTGTTTGCGATAGGGATTGGGATCTCTGCATTTAGTTTAAACCGGTTTGTAAACGGGGTCTTGTTGTTTTGTACAGTCATGCTTGTCCACTTACACATAAAGTTCAGGGAGTTGTTTTTCAGCAGGACGCCGGGCAGCAGTCCTGATTCCAC
>JAKZUU010000014.1:0-4991 GCA_047516405.1 Candidatus Nitrosopumilus sp.
CCACGAGCCACGCAGAAAACCGGATTTGTCCGGATTTTTACCAAGATCTCTCTTTAGCCTGTTTTGTTGCTTAACAGAGAGGCGGCACGACCTTCCCGGACTCTTGTTGTCGTGTATGCGTTTGAGGCCACCGACAGCCAAACGCTCCAGCCAGCCATATATGGTACTTTTTGAAAACCCTATGGCCTTGGATATGTCCCTTAACGTCCTGCCTGCCTTTCTGAGCAGGACTGCCTGCAGGATGCACTTGATCTTGTAGTTTGTATTTTTTGCTTGCATGGATTCGATCTCTGAGACATCTACACCAGGGAGGAACGCATCTCCTCGTTTTACTTTGCGCATAGTGGGAGGTGCAGACAAATCACGCAAAGTATTCCTGCGGCTCATGTCCGTCCGGTCCTCCTGTTGTGCCGCATGCAGCTAGTTGCAATTAACTTGCAAGAAGAAAAAAATTCACGTCTAATCTTAAGTGTTATTCGTGTGAGTATCAGTTGTGTTTGTCTCTTCATTTGTTGTGATCTGAAGAGACATCACGCTATATGATATTAAAGAACGGTGTCAGATATAGTTGAATAACGACTAAAATGTTAGTGTACAAGTTTGATCTGAGAACATGTGTTCTGATAATGCAGACAATGTCAATTTTTCCGGCTACCGGCAATAATTTTTTGGAAAATTTGTCCGGATCTTTAATCCGAATACTATGGGCATGCAGTACAGCATCAACTGTTAAAGTTTTAGTCCAAACTTTTGACATCCAACCCTCAACACATGCTGAAGGATAGATATCAGCTGGAAAAACAGCGGCGCTGAACCCGCATGAAGAACTGTTCCTGGTGACTGGTTTGTTGAACAATACACATCTCAGATACGCCAATTAACAGTCTCTCTCTCCCTCCACAAACATAATAATAATAGAAAAAGACGATTCATCATATGTTGTCAGACACAAAATTACAGGTAAAAGAACTTGCAGTACAGCGGCGCAGAAATGCATTAGCAGAACAGTTCATGAAAACAAGGGACATGACGCTGGAACTGGTAAACCCGCTGCAAAGAGACGACTTTGTTGTTCAGACAGCACCATTTACCAGCCCTCCAAAATGGCATATAGGCCATGTCAGCTGGATTTACGAGGCAGTCATGAGCAAACTGGATAAGAACTATAAGTTTTATTCAACAGAGTTCTCAAAGTACCTAAACTCATACTATCAGCAGTTCGGCGTCCCGCATGATAAAAAATTACGGGGCATAGTGTCAAGACCTACGACAGATGAGATATTCAAATATTTTGAGAATGTCAGTAGGCGAGTCACAGAATTTATCGGATCATCAGATCTGTTCAACGACGATGCGGCAAGACTGATCACCATGGGCATGCACCATGAATCGCAGCATCAGGAGCTTATGGTGTACGACCTGCAGCACCTGCTTGCAGAAGCATATCACCCCGTAAGAAGGAACAGGACTTCAAGGCGGCAGCCAGGCATTGAGGAGGAGGAAGAGAAGAAGAAGAAGGAATCAGTCCACATCAAGGGAGGATTGTACACCCAAGGATACAGCAGAGACGGATACTGCTATGATATAGAAATGCCCGAACATAAAGTGTATCTTGAGGATTACAGTATCGATGTATATCCGGTAACGAACCGGCAGTATATGGAATTTATTGACGATGGAGGGTACAAGACATACAAGTATTGGCTCTCAGACGGATGGGAGAAGGTAAAGGAGAACGGCTGGGAGGCCCCGATGTATTGGGAACAAAAAGACCAGAAATGGTATGTGCAGAACTTTGCAGGACTAAGAGAGGTCAACCCAGACCAGCCTGTATGCCATGTGAGCTACTATGAGGCAGACGCATACTGCAAATGGGCCGGAAAGAGGCTGCCAACAGAGGCAGAATGGGAGAAGGCTGCGTGCTGGAATGAAAAGACGCAGGAAAAGACCACATACCCTTGGGGCAACCAGTGCCCTACAGATGACAGATGCAATCTGCTCGAATCGTACCGCTGGGAGTGTTCAGAGGTTGGGGCGCTGCCTGACGGGAAGAGCCATCTGGGATGCCATCACATGATTGGGGATGTCTGGGAATGGACCAAATCAGAGTTTGCAGGCTATCCAGGATTCAGATCGGATTTTGATGAATACAATGACAAGTGGTTTACAAACCAGAAAGTCCTGAGAGGTGGGTCGTTTGGCACGCCGAAAATGTCAATCAGGGCAAGCTATAGAAACTTCTTCAGACTCGATGAGCGATGGCTGTTTTCAGGCTTTAGATGTTGTAGCGACGACGGCGGCGGTAGCAGCAGTAATGGTGCCACCAACTGACTTTGATGCCAAGGAGACTGAAAAATATTTTTTGTCATCAGACCAGACGCGAACAACTTTGAATCCGGCACCCTCCAGCAGCTCAGAGATCTGTGTAACGTCGTACTTGTGCGAGTATTCGGTGTGAATCAGCTCGTTCTTCTTCAGGTTCAGCAGGAGGCCGGATTTTGAGATAATAACTGACTGGTTTACAAGAGATTTCAGATACATCTCAATTCTCTGATGCGCGCCGTTGTAGATGCAGTGGTGGGCAAAGTTGGCAAGATCAAAGTCGGCATCAAGTTCATCGTTGATTCTAGACAGGACATTAAGATTGAACTGTGCGGTAATACCCTGGGAGTCGTTGTATGCCGATTCCAAAGTCGGCACATCTTTTATCAGATCAAGACCTATTAAAAACAGGTCGCCGGGCTTCATTGTGGCGTTTATCTTTTTGAGGAATTCGTACCCCTCACTTGGTGAAAAGTTGCCAAAACTGGACCCTAAAAAGATTATCAGGCTTTTTTTGTCATCATAACTTTTAAGAAACTCCAGTCCGCCCTCATACGTGTCGATTATACCAGTAACGTGGAGACGGTCATAGTCTCTTAGCAGCTGCTCTGAGCTCTCTGTGAGGATTTCAGATATGTCTATTGGAAGGTAGCTTGTGTTGTTTTGAGGCAGCAGGTCAGAGAAGACATCAAGAATCAGCCGTGTCTTAGTAGATGCGCCACTGCCTAGTTCTACGAGCCTGAAAGTTTCATCAAGATGTGCAGATAATTCATCCTGTAAATCCTTCAAGATGCCAATCTCGGTTCGTGTGGGATAGTATTCAGGCAGGACACATATTCTTTCAAACAGCTCGGAGCCTTTTTTGTCATAAAAAAATTTTGGATGGATGGATTTAGAGTCACAGTTAAGGCTAGAGTACATCTCTTGGGCAAATGTTTTTTCAATCCTGCTTGCATGAGGTTTAAAGTACTCTAGCCTAGAGTCTACGATATATCGCTTATAGGCAGAATTTTTTTCAGTCATGCTACAAATATTAGATCAGAGTGCCGCTTGCCATAAATTCGTTATCCAAAAATTTGGGCACAAAAATGCAGGCAATGCAATACAACCGGGTTTGGCATCGCAGCAAAGCGGCAGAAGGAAATCTTTGCAGGAATCTGTGCAGTACTGCCTGACTGCATAAAAGCAGGATATACTGCCCAAGACGTTATCCTGTACAAGAGATCCTCTGCCCCATAATACATTGCTGGAAGTGTTTGTGCACGACAAGTATATAGCTGTCTAAGATGAACTAGGGCTAGAGCAGATTCTTTTGACTCTTCTGGTCACAACAAATGCTGCCAGTAGTGATGCTATGTAGATTCCGGCAATGACAAGCGGGGCGAATCCTTTCTCAATGCAGCCTTAAAATCGCGGTGGCGCAGTGACGAGGAGAGGATCACCGATGACGCACAGGATATTATGAAGGCTACAACCCTGCTTGAAAAGGGAGGGATTGTGAGTAGGAACCTTAGCGGAGGGCAACAGAAGTTGCTGGAGCTTGGAAGGTCGATGATGTCAGGTGCCACGATGATACTGATGGACGAGCCTATTGCAGGGGTAAATCCAAAGCTTGCACATGAGATCTTCAAGATGATTACCAAGATCTGCCATGACCAGCACATAACATTTCTGATAATAGAGCACAGGCTTGACATTGCATTACAGTATGCACACCATGTCTTTGCATTAAACCGTGGAAAGATAATCATGCAGGGGAAGCCTGATGCCGTCATAAAGCATCCCGAGGTAATCGAGTCATATCTGGGGCGATAAAATGACTGCATCGCCTCCCGCATCCCCGCAGCCGATCATGTCCATTAATGCGCTGGAATCAGGATATATCCGCAGCCATATCCTTTTTGGAGTGAATTTCAGGGCAAAGGAGAAGGAACTTACAGTCATTGTAGGGCCAAACGGATGCGGAAAGAGCACTCTGCTTAAGAGCATGTTTGGCCTGTGTACTGTGTTTTCTGGCAGCATCATGTACCACGGTAAAGACATTACCGGACTTGAACCGCACAAAGTCGCCAGAAAAAAGATCGCGTATCTCCCGCAGGTAAACAACGTCTTTGGAAATCTTTGCAAGCATTTCGCTTTTTGAAGCGATTTTTGTCAGGTTTGGACACAATCCATAGTAGGAAGCTGTTTTTGCTTTGCTAATTTTTATCTAGTTCGGATATCTCTTTTTTTAGTATACAGGTATGGTTATCATAAACTCTGGTCGATTCTAGTGATCTAGACTGTCATATGGTCAATGGCATATTTTGGATTATTCTCCAGATTCGGCCCCTGTCTGCGCGTCCTGCCTGTTTCAGTAAGATCACACCATTTGATCATTGTGACACTTCAAAGTCATCTGACCCTTGTGCATTATTAATCACAGCACTTAGTACAACCAAATATTCTCAAATATATCTCAGACATCCAAATTGCAAAATTTTCTTATAGTGTATCAACAGATACACATCATACTGCTATGACCGATAAGACTGATACGATACTGCAGGTACGGCACCTGACAAAGTTTTACACAAAAAAAAGAATGTTCAGCTCCAAGTCAACGACTGTAAAGGCAGTAGATGATGTGACATTCTCTTTGAAAAAGGGACAGGTCTTTGTCTTGGCCG
>JAKZUU010000015.1:0-3468 GCA_047516405.1 Candidatus Nitrosopumilus sp.
ACAACAACAACAACATGCTATTTGCAGCTAAGATTCAAAGTCAAACGTGCTGTCGTCTGCATTAAAGTGGCCAAACTTATACCAAACCCCGTCACGAACGCTCCAGAGATCATAGTCTGCTATTGCCAGGTCGCCAAACTCGTTTAGGTTGACTGTGCCAATCGCGCCGATATGGGTGCCTGCAACATCAATCAGTGCATCCCCAACTACAAGGGGATCTACTGACTGTGTTTCCAAGATTGTTTTGCCTAAAACCCAGACACAGTCATATAATGAAAATGTGTAGGCATTGGGCGTTGTGCCTTTGAATTCTATAAAGTAATCGTTTACATGCTCATACACATCGTTTGTGGATGTGGCAAACTGTGTACTGACAAAATTGACATCCTGCATAAACCCTGCAGCTACCGGGTCGCCGGACAGGATACTGTCATTTGAGGAACCGTCAGAGCCAAACCATCTTGTATCGTGCAGATTCTCATAAGAGACCGCAGAGTTAAACAGGCCTACAGTCTCAGAAAAACCGATCATCAGTACTGCAACCTTCTCTGCACCATAATTTTCTGCATACTGATCAACAAGATCAGACAGTATCTGGGTCTCATCTGAATAGCCACTTATCTCAGTAGAGTACCGCACGCCATCATCCATCACCCCTCCTAGAGATTCAAAATTGCTTCTAGTTGATGCATACAGGCCATCGCCCCACTCGTCTGCACGGTATATCGGAATTATAGCCTCGATGCCTTCCTGCTCAAAGAACAGTGCCAGCACCTTGCCCTGCTGCGTATCGTCTGGAATCAGACGAAAGATGTTGTCAACAACTGCCAGAGATGGCGATGTGGATGTCGGGCTGACTATTATCATATCATTAGAGTCGGCATATGGCTTGACGCCCCTGACTTCGGCACTTGACTCAGGTCCCAAAACAAATTTGATGCCCCTGGAATCCAACAACTGAATCTTTTCAAGCGCTATGCTGGGATCCGACTTTGTATCCTCCAATACAAGGTTCATCTGCCATGACGCACCGATCTCTTTTAGATAGTTGTTAAAATCACTTACGCCTATCTGGACGCCTATATTGCTGTCTTGTCCGTGGCTGGCGAGGTCTCCAGTCGAGGGCAGCATCACGCCGACATCAATAATGTCTGGCAGGCCAGATGATGGTGGTGTTGTTGTTGTTATTATTGGTGATGATGACATCGAATCCGTTTTTTCGGTTGCTGCCTCCTCAGATGGAGATTCAGAGTCCATCTTGATGCTGTCAGTAACAGCATCATAGTGGCCACTCAAATACCACGTATTGCCACTGACACTCCAGAGATCATAGTCTGCTATTGCCAAGTCGCCAAACTCGTTTAGGTTGACTGTACCAATTGCGCCGGTATGGGTGCTTGCAACATCAATTAAAGCATCTCCTATTACAAGAGGATCAGTTGATTCGGTTGCCACGATAGTTTTGCCTAAAATCCACAAGCTGTCATATGCTGAAAATGAATAGGCGTTGGGCGTTGCACCTTTGAATTCTATAAAGTAATCGTTTACATGCTCATACACATCGTTTGTAGATGTAGAGAACTGTGTACTCACAAAATTGACGTCCTGCATAAACCCTGCAGCTACCGGGTCGCCGGACAGGATACTGTCATTTGAGGAACCGTCAGAGCCAAACCACCTTATGTCGTGCAGATTCCCATACGAATTTGCAGATTTGAGCAAGTGCACAGTCTCAGAAAAACCGATCATCAGTATTCCAATCTCATCTACAGTATAATCTGCAGAATATCTTGCAACAAGATTGGACAGCAGAGCTGTCTCAATAGAATAAACAGTTGTATCAGGGGGATAATCCAGGCCCTCATCCATTACACCGCCCAATGATTCAAAGTTGCTTTTAGTTGATGCATACAGGCCATTGCCCCACTCGTCTGCACGGTATATCGGAATTACCGCCTTGATGCCTTCCTGCTCAAATAACAGGGCCAGCACCTTGCCCTGCTTGGTATCGTCTGGAATCAGACGAAAGATGTTGTCAGTAATTGACAGAGATGGCGATGTGGATGTCGGACTGATTACGATCATGTCATTAACGTCTACATAGGGTTTAATGCCTCTAACCTCTGCACTTGACTCGGGTCCTAGGATCAGATTTATGCCTCTGGCATTCAATGTTCTAATCCTCTCCTGTGCCAAGCTTGGATCTGACTGCGTGTCAAACAAGACCAAGTCCATTCTCCACGAGGCATCCATCTCC
Source organism: Candidatus Nitrosopumilus sp. (assembly GCA_047516405.1). Taxonomy (GTDB): domain Archaea; phylum Thermoproteota; class Nitrososphaeria; order Nitrososphaerales; family Nitrosopumilaceae; genus Nitrosopumilus. The sequence goes on from JAKZUU010000015.1 coordinate 2,258, forward strand.
TCCAGATAGTCGTTAAAATCTTGTAATGCCAGATGGACAGCCAGACTGTTGTCTTGTCCATGACTGGAGAGATCGCCAGTTGAGGGCAGCATTACGCCGACACTGACTTTCTCTGTTAGACCGGATGTCGTAGTGCCCAGGGGTTGGGACGTTCGCGGTTGTGGTGTTGTTTCTTCTTCAAAGTCGATGAACGCTAGAGCTGATATGCCAGTTACTGTAACTGTGACAACTGCAATTATTGCAATGGTTGTTGCTGAAATCACACATTTAGACAGATTTACTAATATAAAAAGTAGTTTCGGTAATCCAGTTAATCCGAATGTAAAGTGAGAGGTCAGGTTCCACCCATGACACCCATAAAAAGTTCGATTTGGCATGAGTCAAATTTTGCACTATGCCGTATCCGTCACCACTTGTATCTAAATCTACATGAAATGACCAAAAACATCTGAGCGGATCTAATTCTCTACTCAATCAAACGGCGGCGACATAACCTCTTATAATGCAGAGCATTCGCATTTGGGTTGACTGGTAATACTATATTGAAATGTGTCTAGCAAAGCAGTTGCACAATGCAAGTATCTGCCATACAGTTCCGCTCACTTTGGCTGCACTACGTGTAAGAATTAATGGGCAAGACATTTTGGCCGGTACTGTGCACAAGCAAGTTTTTTGATAAAAAACTGCATTTGAGCAAAACAGATAGGAAATCTGTATGGTGTCCTGTGTACCAAATATAGTTGTGGAGCAAGAGGAAGGGATAATTTGGTTTTTTCTGTAAAACATCCAAAAACAGCATATTTTTGCTTACATGCATGGTTTTATTCATGACGGCAACCGATCTCCATACACACATCATAGTTGAAATTGTTTGGGCATCAGCATGGCTGATGTCGATCAGCCGTTTTTTATTGAACCCTGCGGCATTTCCATAAATTTTAGGCGTTATGCATTGTTTTAGAACCCATTTGAATCCGTGCTTTTTGAGCATGCATGTGGTGCCCTCTTCTCTTCTGTCTCAAATGTAAAAAACATATCCGTGCTTTCACTGTACATACTCAGGTCTGCAGATTGTTCAGGCATAAAATTGCACATAATTCTGTAAAATTACGCCTAGTCGCAGAAGGGACCTGAGTATGTACCTTTCACTTCAGTTAACCCAAATGTGAAGTAAGAGGCTGAGTTCCGTCCCTCATACTCATAAAAAATTC
>JAKZUU010000016.1:0-13008 GCA_047516405.1 Candidatus Nitrosopumilus sp.
TAGTCACTCTTGTGTTATTTTTAGCTGCAAGGCTGGCAATGAAACCGCCGGATGCAGAACACACGTATGGGCACGGAAAGATTGAATCGCTAGGCGGATTGATTGGAGGAATGGCGATTTTTTTGATTGCCTGTTTTTTCATCTACGAGTCCATCAACAGGTTGCAAAGTCCCCCACCAAGTGTTTTGCCAGGGCTGTTTGCAATAATTGGAGGGCTGTACACAATAGGAATTGATTTTTTGAGAATAGTCATTCTGCGAAGATCCATTAAAAAGATTGGGGGCGTTACACTCAAGGCAGATTTTTACCACGCGTTTATGGATCTTGGTTCCACGGTAATTGCGATTGCAGGAATCGTCTTGGTTACGTATGGACTGTATTTTGGAGACTTTATTGCAGCGCTAATTTTGGGAATCCTGCTGGTGGTGTTAAGTGTGAAACTGGTATACAGGACGGCGCTGGACTTGACAGATGCGATATCGCCTGAGATTGTAAAAAAAATTAAGGGGATTTCAATGTCAACCAAGGGAGTCATCAATGCAGGCCCAATACTTGTAAGAAGATCAGGGGATGTAATCTTCATAGACATTACAATATCGCTGAGGGGCGATACCAGTTTTGAGAAGGCCCATGAGATCAGTGATGCAGTTGAGAGGAACATAAAAAACAGCATAGCAAAGGCCGACACTACAGTTCATTTTGAGCCGGACTGGAAAGGAGTGCCCCCCAACACAAAGATCTTAGAGATTGCAAAAAGCGTCAAAGGTGTAAGAGAGGTTCACAATATAACTACACACAAAACCAAGGGAGAGGCATACTGCAATCTACACGTGATGGTAGACAGAGAGATAAGCCTGTTCTCAGCCCACAAGATTTCTGAGATCATTGAACAAAAGATTCAAGACAGGATACCGAACATGGCGCATGCAACAATTCACTTGGAGCCATTCATCAGAGTTCCTAAAAATTTCAATGTAGAGGATACGGTTACAGAAGAGAAAATAAAAAAAATACTGGAAAAGTACCCAGATATCAAAAGGATTGGGCGCATCATGTCTTTGAGGTTTGAGAACGTCTTCAAGATAGACATTGACTGCTCATTTGACAAAGAGCTCTCAATTGAGAGTGTTCATGACCTGACAACAGAGATTGGACAGATTATCAGAGCAGAGATTAAAAATTCCGTGATTACAATTCACCCAGAACCAGATTAAAAAGGCGGTTCAGACCAGCACGCTAGTCATATACATCACTGACATTCCAACTCCAAAACCAGAGACCGCTGCAATGTTTGACAGATCCCCGTTGTTCTCCTCATGAATCCACTTCAGTATCACAAAGAGCACCTGAAATATGGCGCCTGCCCCAACTGCTAAAAAGATCACTGACGTAAACGGTGAATAGGCAAACCCGCCTATCAAGGCGCCAAATATTGCAGGAGTTCCAGCAATCAGTCCCATCAATGCCAACTTTCCAACCATCAACTTGCCACGAGACATTGGCGCAGCAATTGCAATTCCCTCAGTGGTGTTATGTATGGCAAATCCCACAATGAGAAACGTGCTGAATGCGATAGAACCCAATCCGACTGCAGCCCCAATGGATAGCCCCTCGCCAAAGTTGTGCAAACCGATCCCGATTGAGATCATCAATGCTATGGCAACAGGTTTTGTAAACTTTGCAGAACCGGCCCTTCGAACCAGCTGGCTTCCAGCGTAATACAGTCCAAGAAAAGACAGCACCGTGATAGTTGCAACAAGCAGCGTACCGTTAAAACTGCCAGATAGATTTTCATCTGACACCTCCAATGACTCTTCAATGGAGTCAATGGCAAGAAAGAACAGCAGTCCGGCAGTCAGAGCTAAAAAGAAGTGGTATTTCTGTTTGCTAATCCTCTTGATGAACGGAAGCCATAACAGTCCGATCATTACAGGGATGACCCCGACATACGTTCCAATCACTGTGAAGAATATTGCAAGATCTAGCGTCGGGGCCAATGCAGGAGCTGCCGCATCCACAACTTTCTCAAATCGAATCCCGTCATCCAGCGTGATTCCAATGCTGTATGGCTCTGCAACATTCCACTCAAATGGAATTCTGACGGTCGCCAGCTCAAACCGTTCCAGATGTCTGTCAGGCTCCACAGCTGCGGGCTGAATACGATCGTTTACATCGGCAACAGCTATGTCAACTGCGACGCGGCCGGTATTTCTAACGGTGGCCTGAATTTCAGAGTCAACAAAGTCCACCTTTTCAATGGTAATCTCAGGTATCTCTACCCCTGATGTTAGCAGGTCAGCGCCAGGGCCAAAGATGTAGGCCATCAAGGCAACAAGAAAGAGAAGAGGCATTACCCCGCTTGCGGCAACCTTCCATTTCGATGAGTAGTTAGATACAGTCAATCCTATCCCGGCTATCCCTCTGTGCTGTTACTTGCAAGAAATATTCCAACCCATCCCTTCTCTGAGAACTCTACCTTGTGGGCATGAAACAGATATTTTCCAGGATAGTCATATGTAAACTCCATTATGCCCCGTTCAGTCTGTGAGAGCGTGATCATGTCAGTAAAAAACGACGGAACAAGGTCGGTTCCTGTAGGATAGTACTTGTACAGGTTGGCATGAAGATGAAAGTTGTTTATCGGATCAAACTCTACCATGTTAACGACATACACTCGAATCAGTTTTCCAGTCTCAATCTGGATTGGATGGTGCTGATAGTAAAATGGAATGGTGTTTGCAGCATAAAAGTTATTTTCAGTGTCAAAATCAGTGTCAAAGCCGTTTAGCACCATGACCATCTCATCGGCTTGCAGACGGCCTTCGGGGGGATCTACAATGAGGACGCCGTAAAGTCCATGCGTAATATGCTCTTCAAGCGGCATCACATGGCAGTGATACGGATGAACTCCTGTGGGGCCTGCCTTAAACTCGTACACAAATTTACCCCCATAATTCTTGCCGCCCACTAACTCAAAGACCCCGTCCATCTCAGAAGGATGTATTCCATGAAAATGCATGGTGTGCGCTTTGGAGCCGTTATTAATGAAGGTGATTCGCAGCGTATCGCCCTCTGTAGCCCGAATGGTAGGTCCGGGGACAGTTCCGTTAAAGGTCCAGACATTGTAAAAGACACCCGGTAAGATCTCCATTATCTTGTCGTCTTCTGCAATGATTGTAAACTCCCTTAGAGCCGTTCCGTCAGGCAGTTCTGAGACATTTCCATAGTGAAAGGTCCGTAGATACTCCATTGGGTCAAACTCTACGGTGGACTCGAGATAGATTGGATCAATTATATCCCCTGATGTCCGGATGACTGCACCTGAATGCGTCAGAAATGTTTTTGATTCAGGCTGAGATTCGGAAAATACAGGCAATGCCACAAGCAACCCTACAACAAGGGACGGGATCAAGATGATAAACATCAGATTCATGTTATTCAAGACATATGTAAAAAGAGAAAGACTGTATTTAAAGTTAACATGAGCTAACTTTGTTAGCCTAGGCTAACTTTTTTGCACAAAGTCATAATTTAAAAAACCAGAATAACGACAGAAAGGCAGAGGTAAAACGTGTGAAGAGATCAGGATTGAGTGTTGTAATTTTAGGAACCTTGATTGTTGCAGGGCTTATGATATCAATATTAGGAGACAGGGTTACGCTGGAGGGAATAGCACAGGGAAATGGAAGAGTTGATGCAACACAAGAAGTCACAATTGCAGTACATCTAGACAGCGAAGAGACACCTGAAGGGGTCTTTGCAGTCCAGACAGCGGAGTTTGGCAGGAATGCCTTGTCTGCAACAGTGTTGGACCCGTCAGGTATCGAGATAGTATCAGCCCAAGGAATAGACAGGGATACAATAGAGAGCACGTTTGATGTCAGGGAGACTGGAACATACAAGCTAGTGATTCAGAGCTCAGATAGTGAGGAGGCGTATGTAGCAGGCGCAATCGGGGCAGTGCCTGATGCCGGCAAAAAGATTGTCATCTCTGCCGTATCGTCGTCTTGCATAATTGCAGGTATGGTAGGCCTAATAGTGATCGGAGTGCTGGGAATTAAAAATAAGAGAAAGACTAGTTGAGATAGCTGTCCATCTTTTCCAGGCCGCTAATAGCTCCATCAAAGTTATCACCGTCTGCAACCACGCTCTCAAGCTTATCAGAGTTTGCGACAAGAAAGCACTGGTTGTTATCTAAAGTCTTAAAGATAAATCCGTGCTGGATCAGATATGAGAGTCTCTGCAAGACATCGGACTCTGATAGCGAGGCTTGTTGGGCCAAAAATGAGCACTCTTTTTGATTGCCGTCCTCCAACTCTGCCAAGATTAGAGACGTGGTTGGATCAAACATGCAGTCTACGATTTTTTCCCTATCAAATGTCTCATCCATCGTTATTTTACAGGAAATTTAGGGCGTTATAACTTTTTGAACTGATGCAAGAATGGAAGGGGAGGAATCCACCAATAAAGTAATTAAGAAAAAGATGACATATAGCAACAGCGTCATGCAAAAACTCTGTCAAAAAGACCCAACAGGCAAGGGAGTACACTGCTTTTGCATAGACATTGACCCCAGACAAGGAATTAAGAGGTGCTGCAGGTGCAACCAATGGAATCTTCATGGCAATGACTGGACAAGTGACGAGGATTTTAGATGATCAGGCTCATTTATGAGAAGAGTCATAAGAGAAGCCCAAAATTGCAGGAAGACCAGAACAGGCATTCCAGGATTATTTGACGCCTAGTATGGTTTTTATCTAGGATTCATTGAATCTTGGATTACTTGAGTGCACAAGAATATAGACATATAGTGAGAATCGTGGGAAACGACATCCTAGGAGAGAAGAAGATTGTGATTGGTTTGACCCAGATTAAAGGAATAGGATACAATTTTGCCTGTGCGATTCTTGATACTGTTAAGATTAATACAAACTCTAGTGTCGGTAACCTGACAGAGGAGAATGTTCAGGCAATCGAAAAGTTGATTACAGATCCTCTTGGAGCGAATTTTCCAGCTTGGTTTCTCAACAGAAGAAAAGATATCGAGACCGGAGCAGACTTGCATCTGTTGACATCAGACATTCCATTTACATTAAGAAAGGATATAGAGCGTGAGAGAGTTGCTGCTAGTTGGAGAGGCTATCGTCACATGAGCGGTCTTAAAGTTAGAGGTCAGAGAACCAGAACCTCGGGCAGAAGAGGCGGCGCAGTAGGGGTAGCAAAAGGCGGACTGGCCGCACCGGCTAAGAAGACAGGTGGGGGTACGGCAGGAAATAAGCCTGCCGACAAGTAGATAGGTGTCATAAGATGGGAGATCCAAAATATTCACGCAAGGTGTGGAGAAAGCCAAAGAGGCCCCTTAACTATGAGTTGAAGATGGACGAGTTGAAGATCATGGGCACGTTTGGATTGAGAACCAAAAGAGAGTTATGGAAAGCACATACACAGTTATCGCAGGTAAGACACCAAGCAAGATCATTGCTTGCGTTAAGACAGGAAGTTAGATCAGAGAAAGAACCGATTTTAATGAAATCTCTTGCAAAGATTGGTCTGGTAAATGATGATGCAACACTAGATGACGTGTTAAACTTGAATGCAAACGACTTGCTCTCACGAAGACTGCAAACCATAGTTACAAAAAAATTCAAATTCAAGACGCCTTATCAAGCAAGACAAGCGGTGATTCACGGTCACATTATGATAGGCGATAGAAGAGTCAATATTCCGTCATACGCTGTTACAGTTAACGAGGAAGAGAGTATTCATTTTTCCCCGGAATCAACAATTCCAGGACTATTAAGTGAGAAGAAAGGAAAAGAGTCCGCAGCTGCTGATGTTGCTGTCGATGCCGCCGTTGACACAGAGGCAACAACAACGACGGCGATAGCAGAAAGTGATGAGAGCCCGACCCAGGTGGCAAAAGATGACAATAATGAGAATAATGTACAACGGCCTGACGGCGCCCAAGACGCCCAGAGATCTTCAACGAAATAATAGAGATGGGTTTTTTACAGCAATAACCCCAAACAACATAGAATTACAATGTGTTCAATTATAGGCTATCGCGGAAAAGAAGAGGCAGCATCAATCATTGTAAACGGATTGAAGAGAATGGAGTATCGTGGATACGATAGTGTGGGCGTTGCAACAGAGTCAAGAAACAAGATCGAGCTGAGAAAAGGTATCGGCAGGGTAAACCATGTAAACGATGAGATGCATCTAGACAAGCTTCAAGGAAGAGTTGGAATAGGGCACACAAGGTGGGCAACACACGGAGCAGTTACAAATTTTAACGCACATCCGCACTTAAGCAGCTCTGGAAAGATTGCAATCGTGCATAATGGAATATTAGAAAATTTTGAGGAACTGAAAAAACAGCTGCAAGACCAGGGGTACGATTTCAAGAGTGATACGGACAGCGAGGTTATCGCAAACATGCTGCAGAAACACTACGCATCTACAGGAGACGTAAGAGAGTCGATGCTAAAGACAGTATCGGAGATCAAAGGACGCTATGCATTTGTCGCAATCTTTGAGAACGGCCAGCTTGCAGCTGCAAGGTTGCATGAGCCGTTAATCATCGGAGTCGGCAAGAACGGCGAGTGCTTTTTGTCAAGTGATGTTTTAGGCTTCATAGAGTACACAGACGATGCAATCTACATTGAGAACGGGAATTTTGTAGTATTAGATGACGGCGGTGGATTTGAAATTCTAGATTTTCAAGGCAACAGTGCAAGATACGAGATAACAAAGATCTCCAAAGAGTTCGGAGATGCGTCCAAAGGAGAGTATGCACATTTCACGCTAAAGGAGATCTATGAGCAGCACGACACAGTGCTAAAGGCAGGCAGCAAGACGCAAGACGTGATCAAAGAGTCGGCACGCTGCATCAAAGACGCAAAAAACATCTATGTGACGGGAAGCGGAACCAGTTACAACGCAGCACTGATTGCAAAGCAGGTTCTATCAAAGTATGCCAAGATAAAAGTAGAGCCGATAATATCAAGCGAGCTCCAATTTTCTCCTGACAGTATTGAGGAGAACTCGGTCATGATTGCAATATCCCAAAGTGGTGAAAGTGCAGACGTGCTTGACGCAGTAAGGATTGCAAAGCAGGTAAACTGCAAAGTCATAGCTGTTGCCAACGTACTGACATCAACGCTTGCCCGTCAGGCAGATCTGGTCATAGGGATGAACTGCGGTCCGGAGATAGGGGTTGCTGCAACAAAGAGCTTTACAGCACAGCTCTGCATAATATACAAAATTGTCCAAGAGTTGACAGACGGTGATGTAGATGTCAATTTTAAAAAGATATCAGAGACCATATCGAAGATACTGGAAGAGTCTGCAAAGATTCAAGAGATTGCAAAGGAGCTAAAAGACGTTTCAGACATCTATGTGTTGGGAAGGGGCATAAACTATCCGATTGCAGCAGAGGCAGCCTTGAAACTAAAAGAGCTGACATACATCCACGCAGAGGGAATACCCGGGGGGGAACTAAAGCACGGACCGCTTGCCGTGGTAAACTCTAATGTATTTGTAATAGCTATCAATCCAGACGACTCAACGTACTCTGACATGCTGACAAGTGTAAGAGAAATTAAGGCCCGTGATGCCAAGATTATAGGAATTTCAGACATTAGAAGCGATGTGTATGATTTTTGGATAGAGATTCCCGTATTGGATGACATAGCGTCATATCCAATCTCAGAGGTCATTTTAATACAGCTGCTGTCGTACTATGCCGCCCTTGAGAATGATGCAGACCCTGACTATCCCAGAAACTTGGCAAAGTCAGTTACAGTGAAGTGAACAGTCGGCGATACTCGTTGTCTGCCAGACTCAAAAATTTTTCAGTCCCGTTGCCGGTTTTAAGCATTGAGGAGATGATGCATCCTCCTGCACCAACGCCTTCTTTGGCAAATCCCTCGGAGAATGACTGCAGGCCAGAATACTGAGAGTTCTCCAGTCCAGGGTTTACAGAGATCACAGGAACGTCTGCAATCTGTTGTGTGAGGCTCCTAAAATTTGCACTGGGGTCCTCTGCTACATAAGATGTCGTCCCAATTGCAGTGTTGCCAGGATTGAACCCAATCTTTGATGCAAATGCCAAGACTGCAGCCATCTGTGTTCCGCCGGCCAGCATGACATTTGATACATCTGATGCAGAGCTGAGCATGCCTGCAACAAAGGCAATCATCGGATCCCCTACCTGGGCTACAATATTGTATGGATGATCAGATTTTATTCTAGCAAGGGCAGACTGCACAATCCGGGTCTTTAATTTGACCGGATTCTCAGGCATGCTAGAGCTGACTTGCGCGTCAAATCCCAGTGCCTGTAATACGGCCAGTGCAGTGGTTGTACCTCCAGGAATACTCTCACCAATTACCAGACAGTCAGTAAGTGAGGCCATGCTTCTTCCGACAATCCTGCCGTAATCCACTGCGTGTGACACCTGGGAGTCAGTCATGGCGTCCTGAGTTGTAATATTTTTTCCAAATGAGATGCCGGTATCTATGAAAGGGAGTTGTGGAGGTATCTTGCTGCCTGCATTGATGGTAAGATGAGGAATGCTGGCAGACTCTAGCGCAGTTTTTGTCAGCAAGCCGGGAGTGGGTTTTCCGTCAGGAGTCATAGGAATGGTGTCAATTGTCTTGCAGTAGCCATAATGAAGATACTCCGCGTCAGCTGGAGGGGTAAACTGCATCGAGTCAGGTGTGGCCCCTGCAAAGGTGATCCCCGGGATCTCGCAGGTTTCAGTGTATGATGCTACAAACGAGAAGAGGGATCTTCCAGATTTTATAGTTTTAATAAAGTTTTCAGCTTGCGAAACATTTCCAAACAGTTCAAGGCCTTCCATTAATATCACAAACCCATCATGTCAATGAACTGCTGTTCAGTTCGTTTCTGTAACACATGATTAGTCATCTTCTGCTCCCCCAATGTAGATGTTTTAAGATGGCCGTAGTTGTGGCCCGAGTACAGTACAAGACTGTCATCCAGAGTGTACAAGACATCAAAGAGGCTGCGGTATAGATCTCTTGAGCTCCCGCCAGGCAGGTCAATCCTGCCACAGTTTCCTACAAACAGTGTATCGCCTGAAAAGATCTTTCCGTCACCGATAAGACAGATGCTGTCTTTGGAATGGCCAGGGGTATGCAAGACCTTTAGTTCCGAGTTTCCAAACTCTACAAGATCGCCGTCTTTTACTGAGATATCGTGCTTTAACTCTGAAAGCTCGTGCTGCACTATGGGGGCACCTGTAGATTCTGTCATGGCCTCATTTCCCAAAGTGTGATCAAAGTGATGATGTGTGTTCACAATATACTTTATCTGAAGGTTGTTTCTTTTTATGACAGTCTCAAGCTCTGTCAAGTCCCACGAAGGGTCAATTATTATCGCAGCGCTTGTATCGTCGTCCTCAACAATGTAACAAAAATTTTGCATGCCTCCGACCTGAAGCTGATGAACCAACATTATAGTATACCCTCTTCGGCTTGAGGAGGAATCCCAATTTTTTCGGCAAACAGTTTGCCTGTCAGGTCTTTGCGTTTAGGAATGCCTTGTTTCATCTTGTGAAAAGTTACTGTCATGTTACACTTTGAGCATACCTCTGCAGTCTCTCCTGTCTGCGGATTTAGTCCAGACGGCACATCTACTGCAAACTTGTAGCAGTCTGCTTGGTTGATGTAGTTAATTGCAGATAAAAACGGCTCTCTGATGACACCTGAGATTCCAGTTCCCAAGATAGCATCAACTATAACGTCAGCTGGATTGTCAGGCAAGATAACCGAACCGATATCAAAGTCAGGAGAATCCACAGAGAGCAGTTTTACTGATGATGACATCTGTTTGAGTATAGACCAGTTCCAGCTGCTCTCCTCTGTCTTTATTTTTTCAGGAGTGCCCAAAAGCATCACTGTGACTTGGGCGCCATAGCCTGCAAGATGTCTTGCCATCACCAGTCCGTCACCGCCGTTGTTTCCCAATCCTGCAAAAACTAGAACGTGTTTTTCAGACATGTCGCCGAGTTCGTCCACCAAGCGCCTGACTGCTGCAGCACCAGCATTCTCCATCATGAATTTTTTAAGGAATCCCATATCGTGTCCCTTGTTTTCAATTTTGTACATTTGATCAACTGTAATCTCCATACAATTCATGAAATTATACCTAAAATATAAAATTTGAAGTGCAAATGCCGCATAATTGCGTCGTTTTGCGTGCATTGAAATGTCTTGCATGAGCTTTGCGGGATTTTTAGGATGAAGAAATTCAGCGGTTGGCGCTGCTGCTGCAGCAGCAGCAGCAGCGGCAACATCTGCAACCAAAATTCCTAGAAAGTCCGAGGTGCTGCATGAACTTCAGGCAGGTCAAAGAATTTATCTTCTAGGCATGATGGCGATGTCATCTGGTGCATTTTTCAGAATATGCCGAATTTGCTTGATTCCATCTCCTCTCTGATGGCAAGCTTGAATCTAGGGGACTTGTGCTCTATATTTTTTGTCAGCCACGTCAGAAATTTCTTCTCGATTCCCTTTCCTTTCAGATCTGTAAAGTCAGATCCCATCAGAGCCGTTAGTTTTTCCACCAAAGACCGGTTTACGCTTAGAACAAAGAAATGCCAGCCAAAGGCAAATTCCGAGTCAGTCATGACAAAATCGTCTTCACTGTGAACCATCTCCTCCAAAACAGATAGCTGATGAGATATCGCTTTGCTAGTTTGGTCATAATTTACAGCAGAGACATTGATGTTGATTCTACCAGTACCATCCATGTTTTAGTCATGGCACAATAAAATAAAAGCATTGCACCAATTATTCATCTAGTAAATGGCTGAAATCTATGTCAAAATGCATCTTCATTATACCAATGTATGTTCGAATGGATTCTGGAATTTCACTCCCGCATGATACGCCCAGTTTTTTTGCATTAATCCAGATTATCAGAGTCTGGATAATCGTTAAAAATCGATCGTTCTTGATTTTGGGATCGCCTATTGATTTAGTGTATCTTTCTGCAAACTCCCACGCCGTAACAAAATCCACACATTTTACACCAAAGACTGACAGCAATTGCTCTTGCATGCTCTGCGCTTTTTTGAACGGAACCGTGTTGAGTATATACGGAAAGTCAACTTTGTTGGGAAGACAGTCAGGAAGCGGCCCCCAGATTGTAATCACCTTGGTTCCGGGTTTCAGGCTCTCAAACTTTTTCAGCATTTGTTCTATAATATCTTCGTCTGTAAACCAGAACAAGATCACTGTAGCATCTGAAATGTATGACTCTGTTATGTTTTGGCAGATTAGTTTTGCTTTGGAATTTTTTTCTCCAAGTTCCTTTTTAGCATCCTTTATTTTTTCTGAATTGATATCGACTCCTACTGCTCGTTTGACTTTGAACTCGTTGATTGCCATCCCGATTCCTGCCCCGTCACTGCAGCCTAAATGATAAAAAACATCATCAGAGCTTAATTCCGCAAATTTGAAAATATCCCGTAGGGATCTCTCAGACAGTTTGACGTCCTCCCCACTAAGCAAGTTGTTTGGAAGTGTTTCTAAATACTCTTCAATGTTCACAAGTACTGATAAAACAGACAGGGATTTATTCTCTTATGCTTTCTAATTTTGAGACCGCTTGCCATAACTGCGTTCTTACGTATGAGGGCATGTTTGGATCTTGCGTAAAATCATCGAACATGCTGATGGTGTTTGCAACTCTGATTGATAATGAAAATTCTTCACTTTTTAGATCTACTATCATATCAGTAACTGCTTTTTTTATTGTCTTGGGAGTTGAACTGCTCGCTACAATTTGATCAAGCGTCTCTATTGCTTCCCTCATCGATTTCTTGTTTTGTGCATCGTCTGGCATTTTTACACCTTTTCTTGAAAATTAGTGTTATATAGTTACATCTCTACATAAACATTATCAGATTCTAATACAACGTTATATGATGTTAAATCCCTGATTTTTGCAGGAAATTTGACCAATTTTCCAGTTTTGCAATCAAATTCTGCTGCATGCCAGCCGCAAGTGATGGTACATCCGTCTAATTTGCCCTCAGATAAACTAGAACCTGAATGAGTGCACGAGTCATCTGTTGCATAGTATGTGTTGTCAATGTTTGCAACTAAAATATCTCGCCCGTCAATTGATACTTTGATCATTTTGCCAGGTAACAAATCCGCACTTTTACACGCCATAATCTTGCCCATAGCAATTTTTGTATGAGCATTGTTAATATTTTTTTCTATGGTGTTGCAGTTGTTGTTACCAGTGCTGCCGCCAAGAAATTTTTAGAGATATGATGTTGTAGCGCGTAGCAATATTGCTTGCAACTCCAATAAAGAAAACGGTTGTAAAGATTTTACAGCGTCTGCCATTCATCAGGATTGAAATTCAGAGACAGGCATTACGGCAATGATTAGTCAGGTGATTGAATAAGTGATTGAATAAGTGAATGAATAAGTGAATGAATAAGTGAATGAATAAGTGAATGAATAAGTGAATGAATAAGTGAATGAATAAGTGAATGATTAAGTGAATGATTAAGTGAATGATTAAGTGAATGAATAAGTGAATGATTAAGTGAATGATTAAGTGAATGAATAAGTGAATGAATAAGTGAATGATTAAGTGAATGATTAAGTGAATGATTAAGTGAATGAATAAGTGAATGATTAAGTGAATGAATAAGTGAATGAATAAGTGAATGATTAAGTGAATGAATAAGTGAATGAATAAGTGAATGAATAAGTGAATGATTATCAAATAAAATTCAAGCATATTACAGAGTTAACAGCATCATACAGACTTATTGCAAATAGTTAAAAACATACATCTACATGCATGCGATTATGAATACCAAAAAAATATGGCAGTAATAACAGAATCTTCGAATGCAATATTTTGGATGTAGAGTTTGTTTGTTTGAAACAAAATTAGTTTAAGCCGCAATGTGTGTTTTTATAATATTAGGATTATGAATCATATCTGCATGTATAA
>JAKZUU010000017.1:0-3931 GCA_047516405.1 Candidatus Nitrosopumilus sp.
CATCATTACCTCAAAGTTCAAGAGCGGAACATATCACTTCAACTGCCTTGCCACCATCAACTGCACAGTGAAAGGCTCTAGGGCCTTTCTGGGAGCTACAATAGTCAGAAGGATGGATTCTCTCCAGGACACGGTCTCAAAGCTCATTGACGGATGCACAAAGAAAGGCATCCGAATCGGAATGCTGACTGTGGACAGGGAATTCTTTTCTACGAGTGTGATCGGCGCACTCAGATCCAAAAACGTGCAATTTCTCATGCCTGCAACGCGGACAAAAGGCATCAAAAAGACCATAAGCGAGTTTGAGGCAGGCAAAAGAGATGCAGTCTCGCAACACATCCTGACTTCCAGTGTTGCAGGCAAGGAACCGGAGGAGTTTACGCTGATCATATTGGAGAGGGAGGACAAAAAGGGAAGAAAAGTAATTCACGTATTTGCCACCAGCGTTTCAGTTGATGTTGTATGTGGATTCAAGCGCGATCAGATGACCGGAGCTGAGGCGTTCGTAGAGCAGTATCGGGCCAGATGGTCAATAGAGACAGGGTACAGGCGTGTAGAGTCCATGAGGCCCAGAACCACCAGCAGGGAAGAGTCCGTACGCGTGCTGCTACTATTCGCGCCAATCCTTTTGTTCAACGCATGGATTCTGGCATTGCATCTGCTGCAAAAAGCCAACTCTGGCAAAGCCGAGACAAAGATGACGATCAATGGAGTGCGGGAATTTTTCATGTTGCTTGTCCGGGAAAAGACATGCTCGTCTTTGTTAACGCCGTAACTTTTGCAGTCACTGCCTCAGAGATCGCAGCGGCAAGCATCTGATGCAAACGGCATGCCACAGGTCTGTACAAGTTGCCGCCGCCATTCTGAAAAACGATTTGAAATACTGTGATCATGCTCCAAGGCACGCATGTCCTTATCATGATTTTCATGTGTGCTTACACAGTCAAGATTGAAAATATGCATCTGCAACATCGTATGTGTGCGTGCAATAGTTACTTTGTACCGCCAAGTTTGCCTAATTTGGGAATGCGATCTGTCAAATTTTGGGCACAATTCCATCTACTGAACATGGGTGTATATTTTTAATTGATGTCTTATTCTATGATGTGCACAACCTGTTTTTTAACTGATCAGTCTCCTTACTTTTTGCCTTTGCTGCCATTTCAAAGCGTTCCATGAGAAACTATGCAGGAATTGTTCCAACAGTATGGCAGAACACAAGATGGAGATCATGCGCGTCTTAACTCCTAAATCTAAATTGGTGCTTGCCAATAAAAAACAAAATAAAGATAAAACAATCATGCAATATCTTGAAAAATCGCTTCAGAGGCGCGAGTTGTTACTCATCGCCCTCATCATCCTGAATCTCGTTTTTGCGCATGCCAGAGCAGTGTGGGAGGGACTGCGCGCCGGCCCGGCCCGGCCAGTTATCTGACCAGTCAACTGCATCCTCGGGCCTTCCAGCGTGCATTTGGCAACCTGCCTGACAATCTCCCCGCGTTCTGACAGGTTAGTTGGTGCGACAGCGCACGGTAAACTCGACTGGCAGTCACCTGGTGGTGTCGCCGAACCTTTCGGCAAGCCAGTTCGAAAAGACGGCATCGATGATCCTGTAACTGCCGGCGTGCCGTTCGACAACATTCTCGTTCATCAACCTGTTGAGGATCGACGGCATGCTGGACTGGGGTTTTCTGACCGAGAATGCTATTGTGCTTGGGCGCTTCTTGCCGTCTGCCAGCGCAATTAAGACCTCTCTTTCCAGATTGGAAAAGAGTCTAAAAAAGTTACTAAAATCAGGATCCAACTGCACCATCAACTTGGAATAGGTATTCTCGACGTTCTCCTCAATAACTGATCTTCTATCTTCTGCCAGGCAATCCAGATACACCTGTAAGCCTAGCCGCTGTACGTAGTCAGGCAGTCCGCCGCTAAGCAGGAATATCTTTTCCAGTGAGGGATCATCTATGGTTATCCCTGCCGTTGCAAGCCTGTTTTTGACAAAGGAACGTACGGGATCTTCTGTTAGCGGCCCCACGTAGATCTCGACTAGTTGTTTGTAGAATGGGGATGTTGAATCATAGACCATCCGTCGCATAATGGTAGATGCGGAGCCTGAAAAGACATATGCCACGTGGGACTGTGCTTGAACAAGATTTCTGAACATTTCAAGGAACTTGACTCCCCACCTTAGCACGTCTTGGAACTCGTCGATCATCACCACAAATGCGACGCCCTTGGCCGCTCCAAATTTTTCTGCATATCCCAAAGCATCTTCTAGCAGTTCATCCTCAGTATGACGCGGCTCCCTAAGTTTGGCATGAAATGAGGCAAATTCTGACACCCCCACATCAAATTCCGACAGATTGCTTTGTATCTTGTTGGCGCTACCAAAAATGATCTCTTTTGTCTTTTCCATATAGGATCTGTCACCTGTATATCCAAAGTATGAGAGCCGTATTCTCTTCACGAGGGTTCTGGCAAACCTACTCTTTGTTGGAATCCCTGACGCATCAAAGATTACGGGAATTACCCCTGCATCTTTGGATATTTTATCTCTCAAGTTTAGCAGTATTGATGATTTTCCAGTTCTCCTAGCCCCCAAAAGGATTACGTTGTTTGCTTTTCCCTCTTCAGCTCCTGAAAGCAGTGCGGTCAGCTTTTTGATCTCCTTGTCCCGACCTACAAAGTGTTCACCTGCTACCGGCTTTCCTACGATGAACGGCTGCGACATATATCTATATACAAATTTGTATATATATACATTTTTGTATGTGCGTGGTATTCGGATTAAAGATTCGGACAAAATCGCCTTCGTCGTTGAAATCTAGATTACATGTTCAAAAACAAGATAATCAACTAGGATATTGAAAAGTATCTTGAATAATACACGCGACGCTAGAAGAAATCCGGATGCATAGTAATGTGATTAAAGATCCTGACAGTTCTTTCAACTAACAGCAATAATTTTTTGGAAAATTTGTCCGAATCTTTAGTCAGGATGCCCTGCGTTTGAGATTCTCTGCCATCTTTGCGCGGATTTCGGTCTTGTCCCTTGTTTGGGATGGCCTGCCTGTCTCTTTGCATGAACCTGTCTTTCCAGTCCTGGAAGGTGGTTGGAGATATGCTGTGCTTGCGACATGATTCGGCGGCAGGATACCGGTATTGATTGATTCCGTTATGATTCCTGCCTTGTCTTGCAGGTTACGTCTCCTATTCGTGCCATCTCTGACCTCCTGTTCCAAAAAGTATACGGATTTGATCGGTTCTATTCTAGCGGGATCCGGCCCACTGCATCTTACGGAGTTTCAAACAGATTCACTATATCCTGTGCAACATATATCCTGTTTCGCTTTCTTGCCCCCAACTCCCTTAGGATTCCAAACCCTATAAGCTGATCAATGATGTTTTTTGCAGACCTGTATGTTACTCCCAGTTCACTTGCAGCGGATGTAACTGTGACTGCAGGATTGGCAAACAGGCTCTCAGTCAACCGAACCGCATTGACAGACGTCTTGTTTCTTCTTAGTTTTTGGGCATAATCGGATTTTAATGCCATTATCTTTTTTATGTTGCCAGTTGCCTTTTGACTCTGCACAATTACCCCTTTTAAAAAAAACTTTATCCATTCCGTCCATTGACTGTGCCTGCTCACATTCAACAGATGCGCATAATACTGTGATCTGTTCTTTTCAAAATATTCACTAAGATACAGCAGCGGCCTCTCAAGCATGCCCCTGTCTGCAAGAATCAGGGAGATTAACAGCCTGCCTATCCTGCCATTGCCGTCAGCGAAAGGATGAATGGCCTCAAACTGATAATGAATCAGGGCACACTGTACCAGAACTGGAATGCCGGCGGTCGGATTCTTCAAAAAGCCCTCCATTTGAAACAACAGATCATCCAGCACGCCTGCTGCAGGGGGTACATAGGT
>JAKZUU010000018.1:0-11061 GCA_047516405.1 Candidatus Nitrosopumilus sp.
TTCCCGTTTTGATGTCTGCCATCATCTTGGTCGGTTCGTATCGCAGTATCTTGACCTCTGAGTTTGACAATGAAATGTCTCGGATACGATGAAATTCCGCTTGTTATGGTTGCGGAAAGATGACTTTGTGCTTGACATAGCCTGTTACGTCCGACATCCTATAACATATTATATGATATGGGTCTTCTGAGATATGCATGCCAGACAGGATTCCAGTAAGGATTGAATGCCTGTGAAGTCCACAATGACGGCAGGATCTGGCCTAGGCAGGAAGCCGTTGGCCGTAGCGGTAGCCGTTGTGGTAGCAACGGTACTGCTGTACGGCGCCATGTATTCAGGTGCGCAAGACAACCACTCCGAGATACCGGATTCAACGGCCCTTGCCAACAACGACTTTGCAATTGACTTTTACCGACAGGTCTCAGATGAAGATGGAAACGTTTTCTTCTCTCCTGCCAGCATGTACATGGCATTCTCCATGCTATACGAGGGGGCAGGAGGCAAGACGGCAAGCCAGATGCTTGACATCTTCAGATTCGAACCTGGCGCGGAGGCCCGCCATAACGTGACATCCCACACACTCTCCTCGCTTAACCGCCACGACCCACATGCGGAGCTTGCCATGGCAAACGCGGCGTGGATTTACAGGTTTGAGCCACCGCCCACATACGTAGACATTGTGCGCGATGTCTACCTCGCAGACATCGACACGTTCGATGCACCAAATGAGGGAGCGGAGAAGATAAACGCGTGGGCGTCAGACAAGACACGCGGCAAGATAACGGATGTGATAAAGCCCGAGGCCCTTACACATGTTGCCGGAATGGTGCTGACAAATGCCGTATACTTTAAGGGAACATGGGTGACGCAGTTTCCAGAGGAGGATACACGCAAATCCATCTTTTGGCCCAACTCTGAACGGAGCGTAAGGGCTGACTTTATGAACGTGCGTGGAAATTTCAACTATGCACAGACAGATGGCATACAAGTGCTCAAACTGCCATACAAGGGAGACAGGCTCTCAATGCTGGTACTCTTGCCTTTAGAGCGGGACGGCATATATGCACTGGAGGATACGATGTCAGCCGAGAGTGTACGGGAGTGGCAGATGGCAGTTGCCGGGATGGATGTGGTTGTGTCTGTGCCAAAGTTCAAGATGGAATTGACATACAACCTAGTAGACCCCATGATGTCACTTGGCATGGTTAACGCCTTTGACATGCATCTTGCAGATTTCCCAGGCATACATCCGGTGTTGTACGTGGAGGACGCGCGACAAAAAACATACGTGGACATGAATGAGGAGGGAACCGAGGCGGCAGCCGTTACAGTGATAGAGACTGCTATTGAGTCCGTACCCTCCCTGCCAGAGTTTGTCGCAGACCATCCGTTCATATTCATAATACAGGACGACGAGAGCGGTGCGATAATATTCATGGGCAAGGTCGCGGATCCAACTGTCTAGTCACAGGCTCGTATTCACGATGTGCAAAATAAACGGCGCCGTCCCGCCGCCTGTGACGGCAAACACGCCGTCGTGTCTTTTGACATCCAATGCCTGAAACCTTTTGTATATGGTTGTGTAGCAGGGTGAATCCTCGTCACTGAGTGTCTCAATCAGCCTTCCCTGCAGGTGCCTGTACGGCAGTCCTGTCATCGATTTTACCACCACCAGAGCGTCAATCACCTTGATGAACACTGCCTTTCTGTCCGTATTCCACAGGTATGCGACCATGTTGGTAGGTACTGTGACAAGATATGCCCGAAACAAAAATGAGAGTTGCCACGTGAAAATATGCATCAGACATGCAGGGACGAATACAGCAAACGTAAAGTGGCAGACGGTGTGTTGTCTGCAATGAGGAAAGCATATGGGGTCATTCGTGCGGTGGAGGCGACGGTCTGTCAGGTACAGGTTATCCCGGAATGGATTGAAACTAACTTTGAAATCACATATAATTTTTTTATTTTGATGACAATTAATTTATCAAAAATAATGAACCGTTTGGTGCGCCAAAATCTACGAAAAAGTAATAAACCATTCATTTTCACATATATTCAAGTATGACGATTAATCCAACGCTTAACACACATATGTTTAAAGAGATGAAAAATATGCCAAAATGGCATTCAATTAAATAACATACAAAGAAGACAAACATCATGTCTAAAATTAAACAGCTTGTTGCTTGGGTTGCAATAATTGGAGGAGGGATTGGATTTTTCTTCTTTTCCATCGAGATGGCAGAGATCATGCGTTAACTGCAAACCAAATTTTAATCTCACAACAACCATAACGGCAACAACATAACGATAACAACCCTCTCAATGTACTTCAAGTCAAGAATCCCATCCTTGCAAAAATTATGCCACGCAACAAATTTCTGACGGCACACCCAAAATCTCTTTAAATTACTGCTGACTGTCCTAGCAACGGTGTCTGCAGATGCGTTTTACGATGCAAAAAATCTGCAAAACAATCAATTGAAATAAACCTGCTGATATCTCATCATCAGTTGTCTGCTTGACAATTTACAATATTTTATGTTCAAATTTAACAATGTTAAACTATTCTGCTACAAAACACATGATGGTATAAAGAATTCAAGAGTTGGCGTGTTTTGGCATATCCTCTTGGCATTTTTCCTTATCTGCAACAAGGGATAAAATTAAAGCAAAAGACTATTTTACAGTCTGTGATTTGTCTGCATTCTCTGCAGTTACCCTCTTCAATTCTGTCTTTGTTTTCTCATGCTCTTCCCTCTCTTTCTTCAATACCGTCTGAAGCGTCTCTAACTCTTTATGTGCCAGATTAAGTTTTGCTTTCAGCGATCCCACAACTACACTTGCGGCCTTTATTATTCCCGCATTGCTTTGCTGGCTTTCACCTACCTTGCTTGTTGTTTTGGACTGTTCTGGAACCGCCGAACCATCGAGGCCTTCTTTGTTTTTTGCCAGCTGCTCTTGCGTATTATCTGATTTGGAACCTGCTTGATCTAACTCGGCCTTGAGTTGTTTCTGCTGTTCCCCGATCTCTGACAGTATGATCTCTTCTTGTGCAATCTTTTGTTTTATCTCATTATATTTTTTAACCGACGTGTCATATTCTTTTGAAACCTGATCATTTTTACCTGCAACCTCATTGTATTTCTCTGTGATCTTGCTGTACCTCTCTGCGATCTGATCGTTCTTCTTTGCAATCTCATCACGTTTTTCTGTAGTCTCTTCCAACTCTTTTTTGATCTTTATACACTGTTCTTCTGTTTTGTAGAACTTGTCGTTTAATCTTAAATGATTCTCAAGCTCTGCCTTTTTGCTTTTCTCCCTTGTCTCCTTGTACTCTCTTTGCGCAATCTCCAGCTCTATCTTTTTTTGATTGAGTTCTTTTTTTACCAGCATTAAATTGCTGACTGTGGCCTCGTACTCTTCTTTTATTGAATGAAACTTTTCTTTGATCTCTGACAGCTCTTGCTCTCTATTCCTAACTTCAATCTCGTGCTCATCTTCTGACTCTTTGATGCTTTGATCAGATGCGGCATCTTCAATATTATTATCATTATCAACATCATCATCCCTGCCACTACGGTTATCTTTAGAGGCATTGTCGTCTTTGCTCTCTCTTCTTCTAAATAATCTCATCTCTATTCCTTAGCATCTCTAAAAGATAACCTTTCTTTATTCGTGTCTTGTTCTCCATCTGAAGAATTTCAGGTAAAACCCCATAACCCCTATAATCATCCCTCCAACCAGCGCCATCGTGCCTAATTCGCGCATATCGCCATAGATATTTGGCGCTAAAAACAGCAACAACGCGCCAAGTATGATCAGGGCAAATCCTCCACTGTTTCTTGATCTGTTGTGTTCGCCGTGGACCATGATTCATTTGGTATACTCTGATAGCATCTGTGCTGTCTTGGCCAGTCCGATATCTGAGATGAACGGTCCAATCTTTGGACCCCTTGATGTTCCTAGTATGATCTGATATAGTATTTTAAAGAAATCCTTTGGCTGCATCCCATTTGACTTTGCAATCTGATATATCGTATTTTGTATGTCTTCTGATGCCTTTTGTATGCAAAGCGCATCAACGAGCGCCTGCAACGCCTTTTTTGCAACGCCGTCTATCTGCACATCTGTCTTTTCCTGCATGTCAAACTCATCTGCAAAATTCCCTGCAAGTTTTATGATCTCAATTATTCTGGGTTCGGCCTCTTTTATTACATTGTAGTCCTGCAGTTTCTTTGTTACTCTCTGCGTTCTGTCTTCTTTGAAAATTTTTGCAAGCTCGACTATCAACCTGTAATTTACATGTGTACGGTTCTGTCTTGGAGGATCAAGCAGGTTTACATATTCGTAGAGTCCCTTCATCTTTACCAATTTTGCCTTGTTCTCTATCTTGATTCGTCCAAAGTAGACATCCTCCAGCTCGTTGTACTCGTTCATCAGTGATGGGATGTCCTCGAATCCCAGCTCTCTTGCACCTGTGATTCTCTTGTATAATAACAATAGAATTGATTCGGGCGTGCCAAACTCCAGCCATCTCTGTGCGGTAATTACATTTCCTTGCGACTTTGAGATCTTTTTTCCTCCCTTGTCCAAAAACATCTCGTACTTTACGTGGTATGGGTGCGGAACTTTTAGAATCTCGTCTGAGACCCAGTCATTTACTTTGACTGAATCCATGATGTCTTTTCCATACGCCTCGAACCTGATCCCAAAGGCCGCCCATCTTGCAGCAAATTCCACCTTCCATGCTAGTTTTCCAAGGTCCTTTGTGATGTCTGCCTCCCCGCGGTGACCGCATCCTTTGATTCGCTTTGAGCCGATTGTTGTATCGTGGCAGGTGTACCTTACCTTCTTTTCATCTGCGATATACTGCGTCGCCTCTGCCGTATATAGGCGGTTGCAGTCTGCACATACAGGGAAGTATGGCAGATACTTTTGATACTTTTCCTGTCCTACCATCTCTGAAATCTTCTCTCCAATCCTTGCACTGTTCTGCAGTATTGTGTGAATTTGGTCCTGTAACAACCCCTGTCTGTACGTGTCAACTGCCCTTCTGAACTTGTATCTTATTCCAACCCTGTCCAGTCCATCTAAAAGTATGCTGCTCATGTGCATGCCGTACGAATCATGGCATCCATATGGGTCAGGAATCAGTGATACCGGCTTTGCAATGTGCTCTTCAAGCGAGTCAGGCAGCCCTTGGGGAATCTTTCTTAGCCCGTCTAGGTCATCAGAGTATGCAACCAGCTCTGATCTGTAGCCTAGATTCTCTAATGCCAGTTTGACACCGTATGCCCTTACCGCATCGCCTAAACTTCCAATATGTGGGATTCCAGATGCGCCAAGACCGCTTTCCACCCTCAAGACATCCGTTGTCTCTCTTCCCAGTGTTTTCTCCCGCTCAAGCAGTTCTGATGCTAGCTTGTCTATCCATGTTCCTCTGCCGATAACTGTTTGTTCTGACATCATGCGCGTTCACTGACCTAACATCTTTGACATGTATGGCCCATATAACAAGTACCCTAATTTCCGGTAATACTCCCTTGTACCTACCGCACTAATAACCAAAATCCTTTTTGCATCCCACTCTTCCCTTGAAATTTTTTCTGCCTCTTCCATAAGCTTTTTCCCCAATCCTGAATGCTGTATCTCGCTGTCTTTTCTCTCTCCTATCTTCAGCGACCTCCCATACACGTGAATCTCCCTTACAATACATGCGTTGTCTTGCCTTACCTCGTCCCTGTGAGCATCAATGCTTGGCCTTCTCAGTCTCAAAAACCCATATATTGACTCATTTTTGTCCTCAAAAGACAGGAACACTTCCTCTCCTCCAGACGATTCGTAGTTGATTCTGTTTAGTTTTACATCTCTGTTATCGAGTCTTTTGTTGGATAGTCCTGCTTCCCGGCATCTGATGCATCTGCATGAGAGTCCCTGCTTGGCCATATTCTGTTGTACAATCTGTCGCAGGTTTCCAGAATTTGGACCTGCAATGATCTCCTTTGGGGATATCTCTCTTTGCACCCTCATGATTCTGACCCATTTCGGCGTGCTCTTTTTTGCCTCTATCAACACCTTGATCATCTCCTCATCTGAATATGGTGTGTATTCCCCTTGCCTGTACTGCTCATACAGTGGCGTATTCTCAATTACCAGCGACGGATAAATCTTTAACATGTCTGGACGCAGCTCCGGGTCTGCAAACAGCTTTTTAAAGTCTGCAATGTCCTCGTGCGGCGTCATTGTAGGCAGTCCTGGCATCATATGCGCAACAATCTTGTATCCTGCATCCTTTGAAATCTGAAACGATTCTGTGACGTCGCTGTAGTTGTGGCCCCTGTTGACTATCTTGTAGACCCGTTGCTGCAGTGACTGGACGCCTATCTCCACTCTTGTAACTCCGTAACTTAGCATCATGTCTACGTGCTCCTTCTTTGAATAGTCAGGTTTTGTCTCTATTGTGAATCCTACATTTCTTATTGCTGCGTGTTCGTTGTTGCTCTTTGCCTCTTCCAAATCTTTTGAGTCTGTTCCGTTCAGCGCATCATAGCATGATTTTATAAAATTGTTTTGATAGTCTTTTGGCATAAACAGGAACGTTCCTCCGACAATTACGATCTCCATCTTGGATGGGTCATGCCCAAAGGCAATCAACTTTTGAAGCTTTGAGGTAATCTGAAGCTTCGGATCAAACTCGTTCTGGATTGCATTCAATGACGACGGCTCTTTTCCTGTGTAACTATTAGGAGAGTTGGATTCAATCCCTCCAGGGCAGTATGTACAGCGCCCGTGCGGACATGCATACGGTTTTGGCATCAGCGCTATTACTGCAACACCTGATGCTGTCTTTGCAGGCTTTCGTAGCAGGACCATTCTCAGGCTGTCAAAATCTGATTTTTTTGCCGTCGAGAGGATCTCATAATTTTTTGGAATTTTTTTTAGTGCGTATTTTGTACAGATTTTTATGATCTCTGCATTTACCTGTTTTTTGCTGGGTTTTTGTATTGTCAGAAGATTTTGCGTAATCTCACTGCACGCTTTGGATACAATTGGATCTAGCTGATTCATGACTGCTGTAGATTGGATACGAATTCCTTAAATAATTTGGGATTGGTTTTGTTGCCTATTTTTTTGGTTTAGCACTTTTAGTAGATTTTGCTTTTTTTGCCTGCTTTATCTTTTTTACCTGCCTTGCTTTTGTAGCCGCCGGTTTTTTTGCCTGCTTTATCTTTTTTACCTGCCTTGCTTTTGTAGCCGCCGGTTTTTTTGCCTGCTTTATCTTTTTTACCTGCTTTGCTCTCTTCTTGCCTGACGGTTTTGCCTTTGCAACCTGCTTTGCTCTCTTCTTGCCTGACGGCTTTGCCTTTGCAACCTGCTTTGCTCTCTTCTTGCCTGAGGGCTTTGCCTTTGCAACCTGCTTTGCTCTCTTCTTGCCTGACGGCTTTGCCTCTTCTAGATCATTTTCTGCAAGTTCTTTTTTTAATTCGTTTATCTCTTTGTATATTGATTTGATCTCCTTTATAACACTCATCTTGTATGAGTCATGGTTTGTTTCTGACATACGCTGACATGTAAAATATTTTATGTAATTTAAGACTTGTGGGATGCGTTATGGCTTATTTTACTATTGTCTGCGACGCATCACTGCCACTCTTTTTCTCCTTTCGGTATTCCATCTTTAGCCATATCGGTGTAATTATGGTTGTAACTGCTACCATGATTACAATTGTCGAGTATACCTCTGAGCTGAGAATTCCTGCCGTAATTCCTACCCCTGCAACAATCAATCCTACCTCTCCCCTTGAGATCATTCCAATCCCTACTCTCATCCCCTGCTTTCTGTCCTTCAAAAAGAATATTGCAGGCAGTCCGCATCCAAACAGTTTTGTCACAACTGCAATTACAATTACCACTGCGCTTAGCATTATGATGTTGAGATCAACTGCCCTGAGATCCACTTGTGCACCGATAATTGAAAAGAATAGAGGTGCAAAGATCAAGCCTATCTTTCCAGCGTAATTTTCTATCTTTTCGAACACCTTGGTAGTTGACAGCGCCATCCCTACTGCAAACGCACCGACGATCGGCGAGAGGCCTATAGACCCAGCAAGGGCCGCCGCACCAAAAAACGACGCCGTAGCTATGCCCTCGATACTGCCCTTTGCCTTCCATAGTCTGGGCGTGATTATTTTTGGGATTACGATAACTGCTACTATGAGCATTATTGCAAAGAATGCCAGTACCTGTAAAATTGTAATCACAACATCTGTAATCACTATGTTGTCAACTCCTCCCTCTGAGACTGCTATTGATGACACAACTGAGAGTACGGCAATTGCCAGGATGTCGTCTACTACTGCGGCACCTATGATGAGCCTGGCCTCTGGCGTCTTAATCTTGCCGAACTCGCTGAGAACCTGAATTGAAATTGCAATGCTTGTAGCTGTAAGCGCCGTGGCAATCAGCATTGACTGCAACGCGTCAAAACCGAACATCTGAAAAACCGCAAGACCTGCAAAGAACGGGACTACCACACCTAGCGCCCCTACCGTAAATGATGCCTTTCCCCCTCTGAGGAACTCTTTTGGGGTCATCTCAAGCCCTGCTATAAACAGAATTACAATTGCGCCAATCTCTCCAAGTATTATTATCTCATCGTTGATCTGCAGCAGCTGCTTTCCATCAACGTAGAATATGTCGCCCAACGCAAACGGTCCGACGATCATTCCTGCTAACAGTTCGCCCAGCACGATTGGAAGTTTCAGTCTCAGGAAGAGCTCTGCCATTAACTTGGCTGCAAAAAGAAGAATTCCTACCCCGATAATTGTCTCAATGAACTGTCCTTCTACCATTTTTCTTAATACCTCTCAAAAAATCTACAATATAAGGTATAATACAATCGAATCTGTCTTCTCATAACAGCCTCATGCAATCCTTGTTGAATTTACAAAAACCCCTTTTTTAGAAATTACCTCTCCTATCTCCTGACTTGCAATCCTGTGTTTTTTGAATATTGATATGATTCTTGCCGCCTGCTGTTTTGGTGCCATCACGCAGAATCCTACCCCCATGTTGAATGTCTTGTACATCTCATCGCGTTTTACCCCCTGCTCCTCAACTAATCCCATAATCGGTGGTATTTTTGGCAGAGAGTCTATACTGTATCCTATTTTTTTGAGTCGCAACAATTTGGTAAATGACCCGCCTGTTATGTGGGCGAGGCCGTCAACTTTGCATTTCTGAACAATCTCCAATACAGGCTTTGTGTATATTTCTGTAGGTTCCAACAATGCATCCCCTATCCTTCCTACACCCTTTACTCTGTCCTTGACAGAATATTTTTTCAAGAGTGCCTTTCTTGCAAGCGTGTACCCGTTTGAGTGAATGCCTGAACTATTTGCGCCAATAATTGCATCTCCATTCCTTATCTTGTCCCCTAGAACCATGCCTTTCTTCTCTATTAGTCCTACCACCATCCCTGCCAGGTCAAAGGCAAATCCCTTGCCTTCTATCACATCTGGCATTATTGCAGTCTCCCCCCCTACGATTGGAACTGCGGATCTCTTTGCCCCTTGGACCAGCCCCTCTACAATTTTTTCAAATATGTGCTGATTATTTTTGTTTGCAGCGATGTAATCTACAAATGATATAGGTGTCGCGCCAACGCATATTACATCATTTACATTCATTGCAACACAGTCAATTCCTATGGTATCGTATTTTTTCATCATGTTTGCAATTACCACTTTTGTTCCAACACCGTCTGTATGTGTAGCTAAAAGTTTTCGGCCTGGAATTTCCACTATACCTGCGTAGTGTCCAAACCCGTGAGTCATCTTTGCCTTCTTTTGAAGCCTGTGAGTTGATGCAATTAACTTGCCAATGGCTTTTTGGCTCTCTTTAATTTTGGAGATATCGATCCCTGCCGTCCTGTACGTTAATGCCATATTCTGATGCGTATATGCTATGAATAAAAGAATTTGCCTTTGTTGTTGCTACTACCACCACCACTACCAGTAACTGCTATCCTTTACATGTACATTCCAGATATCTCTTCTCTGTGCTTTACATATTTCTGTGAGAGTTCGCTAAAGTCAGAATGTATCCTGTCTTTATCTTCCTGAAGTTCCAGCGTGTCTATATGCATGTCGTAGAATCTGTTTAGTGCCTCAATTAGCGTGGCAGCTGCTGCAGAATCAGGAGACGTCTTGTTTGCTTTTACCAGCAGGGCGACTCCTTGAATCTCCCTTACCAGGCACTCATTTAGCACTCCGCCCGGAAAGCCTGTAATGAATCCTTGAGGAATCATGCTGATGTTTTTGTCTGCCATTGTTCGTATCAGATCCTCTTCTGCCGCACAGTACGCCTTGCCATCGCACTCATCACTTGCTACTCCGTCCAAAATTACGATCTCCTTGGATCCCTTACGTTCTGCCCAGTCTAAAATCGATGCAACAAGCGAGTACAGTCCTTCCAGTCTCAGCGTTATCTCGCAGATTATCGTACAGATGGTTCCTTCCTTGTTTGCATAAAATCTGAATGGGTGCCGTAGTCTTCCTCTCATAAACACTGTTGATGGGGGGAGGTGTCTTGATCTCATTACTGCAATCTCCTCCATCTTTAATTCTGCAATGATGTGGTTAATTGCAACAGGCCCTACCAGTCCTGCACCAACGAATCCTGCAAAAATTATCGGACTATTCAGATCTCTCTTTTTTATCTCAAATACCTGGGCCTCGGGAAATTCAATCTCCATATTTATCCTAATTTGTTCCATTTAATTACTATATTTACTGATTTTTTTATACGCTAGAGGCTATGCGTAATCGACTTTACTGCCAGAAATAGACGATTGCGTCCCACTCTTACACATATTCTGGTTTGTGTAATCTCTCTGTACACAAGATGTATTATCAGAAGCAATATCGGCGTATCGTGTGTGTTGGCCCCAAAACATCTTGGATATGTAGGGATTCGGCAGCTTTAATAGCAATTGTACCGTAATATACGGTATGACTTTAGTTCAGGTAAAGACCGTCTGGCAGAAACACGAAT
>JAKZUU010000019.1:0-3059 GCA_047516405.1 Candidatus Nitrosopumilus sp.
GAAGAAAAATCCAATCCCTCCTCCAATTATTGCAACCCAAGCAACAAGCTGTTTAATTTTAGACATGATGTTTGTCTTCTTTGTATGTTATTTAATCTAATTGGGAAATTCAGAGATTTATAATTAGAGAGATACAATCTAATGTAATGGCAGGTATCAAGGATGTTGGAAAATTCTTTTTGTTTGTAATTGGCGGAATAGTTGCCATAATAGTTGGCTCGTTTATGATTAGAGGTACTATGCACATGTGGGATGGTAATAACAGTGATGATAGCAACGGATCAGACAGGGAAGAAAAAGACAGGGAAGAAAAAGACAAGTAATAGTTACGCAGATCAGATAATCATGTTTGCAGATTCAGCCATAAGACTATCACTTGATCAATATATCCAAAGAAGAATAAGAGAGATACCGACAGATAAAACAGACGTTTCCATGGGTCAAGAAGATCTGGAAGTGCAATGATGAGATAGAACACGGTTTTTTGCAGTGTTTTGTATATTTTGTGTAATATGCAGGCTGTGGGATTTCATGCTTGGGTATGTATGGAACCGGACGGCTTGTTACTTTTGCGTAGATTATAGCACACTGAAGGATCCTGAAAGCAGCATACATGACGCCTGTAGAGTTTGCATTGCAGTGGAAGATGAAGAATAAATGAGGGAGACTGCGGATGATCATGCAAAAAGTGTTCTCATTTTATGGAGTCCACTCCAATGTCATGCAGTTTCGTAAAAAGTCATAATGCTGGTTTACAAGCATTCTGGTTGGCGCCAAAAACAGTGTGCTTCCGTTGTTGTGCGACAGATATTCTGCCATTACCCAGAAGCACTATTGCAGTCTTTCCAAGGCCTGCTGGCAAAACCACAATACAGTTCTCTTTGACTGCCTGTGGTGCAAGGCTTGCCGGGTACGATCTCTTCTCCATTGTATTCTCACGGATGTATTCCTGCTCGATGTATTCTGTCACTGAATTGCTTGTGTGTTTGCTTTATAACGTAAAAAATACATGTTGAAAAAACATAGGACAATAAATTAATCAAATTGCCAAAGAACTGATTATATTTTTAATATAATTTTGGCAGTGTTTTTTAGGATCGTTTATATCAATATATCATATATCTAAATGTAGCAATGAACGGATTAAATTACGGTGCAGAAGGTGCATTTGCAGCACTCAAAGAAAGATTAAGAACAAACGAAGGAGAATTGCACAGATACCGCGGACTTGGAGAGGCAACAGATTATCGGATCAAAAATTCAAATGATGGAAACGAAATTAAAGAACTTAAAAACGACATTGATAAATATGAGGCACGAATTTCCAGTTTGGAAGCAGATAGTTTTGAATGCATAAGCGAGGTCAAGAAAATTGAAGAGCGAATTGGTACGTAAACGATTTACGGCAAACGACGTGCATCTGCTGAATTCTAAAATAACCACCGCCGAAGACGCAATCAAGTGGGCATCTGACAATCTGCACCCGTCTGTAGGCAAGGCATCTAGTTTTGGTGCCGAGGATGCGGCACTTATTGATATGATGGTGAAGATTAATCCCGAGTTTCAATTCTTTACGCTGGATACTGGCTTTCTGCCCAAAGAGACACATGAAACAATTACTGCAATTGAAGACAGATATAGCATCAGTGTTGAAAGACTCAGACCGAATCCTGAACACGTCAAACAGATGGTTGAAGAACACGGCAAGTATTTGTTTTATGAAAGTATCGAGAACCGTAAAACGTGCTGCCGCATTCGTAAGGTGGAACCAATGAATTCAAAATTGGCCACACTGAATGGATGGATCACAGGTCTGAGGCGCGACCAGAACGAAACTAGGCGTGATACAAAGATGTTTGAACAGGATGCAATGCACGACGGAATAGTAAAGATAAACCCAATAATAAACTGGAGCATCGAAGATGTCTGGAATTATATCAAAAAACACAACGTGCCATACAATGCATTGTTAAACAGAGGCTATACAAGCATAGGATGCGAACCGTGCACGAGAGCCGTAAAGCCAGGAGAAAACCCGCGTGCCGGTCGTTGGTGGTGGGAACAAGGCATCAAGGAATGCGGATTGCATGTTGACAGGTAATTGGATCTTTTACACCTCCAAACCAATATTTCGTTTAGCCGCCATGGCTCTATGGCGGTCTTTCACGCATCTTGGCTACTGCGATTATGAAATGCAAACACATGTGTTGGGCTACTGCAGAAAGGGCATACGGCATAGCATGTGTAGTGTTAGATGAGAAACAGGACAGGCGTTGTCCAGATTTTTAATTCAAAATCAGCGAAGATCTTAAAGATCACGGATCTCGCGCTGGCTTGATGAGTAAAAAGCGTGATAAAAGTACGAAAGACAGCAAGGACAAGAAAGACAGTAATGACACAAAACACTGCAAAAACAAGAATGCCGACGGCAGGAAATGGGAACGCCTGCCAGGATACTACAAAAAATATGAGACAAGAAGAAGGGGCAAAGGCTGCGTAATCATCTTTTATGTTAAAACATCCGAGCGCAACCACGCGTGGTTTCCATTCGGCTTCTGATCCGCGCCTACAATACACGTGTGTATTTTTAAAGCTGTCATCTGGTCTTGAGAAGAAGACAGGCCACATGCCGGCCACAGACAAACATCTGATCCCATTCACGGATGCAGACAGGCACAATGACAGATTTGTGGTCGGTGGCAAGCCCAAGGGCGGAACATCCAGGTTTGAGACGTACGCCACAATGCATAGTTACCGAAGAGCAGTTGCCTGATAGCGGCCGTGCGCCTCACAGAGTATACAATCAAGGTTGAATTCGTGCACATTACTCTCAGAATCAAAGAAACGGGGGTTGAAAAAGCCGCTGCTTTTCATGGACTGCGAGTTTAGCAGTGTAGATGTGATGCGTTTTCTGGACGAGTATGGCAAGAGATTCCTGATGGCAGTCAGCAAGACGCCGGGAATCAAGAAATTTGTCTTGGAGTTTCGCAGTGGCAAAAGAGATGCAATATCAAGATACGAGGTGAGATCCAATGACGGAACAACATTCAGGTTTTGGC
>JAKZUU010000020.1:0-23858 GCA_047516405.1 Candidatus Nitrosopumilus sp.
CAATCCACATCTGCACGCCTTGAATTTTGATTTTATTGCGTTATCTAACACTACTGCAATGTCTCCTAGCCTGCAATCCACATCTGCGCGCTTTTTTGCACCCTGTGAGGATCGTATGTAGCATATTATACTGTCCTGACATTCAGATGGCATTGATCATATAGAATGATCTGCATTTTAGTTTTAAACACGTGATCTGCTACAGATTCTCCATCTAACATCTGCCTAGATTTCGGCTACTTCTGAGCTAACTGATTATTCGGTCAAAGTTTAAGAATTAGAAAAGACGGTATTGAGACATGTGCGATAATGATGGTAAAAGATACGCAGGCAGATGATAATTAAATTCCGGGTCTGTCAGGGATGTAATCTGATGCCATGTTGATTGCATGATCTTTCATGATTTCAAGATATGTCTCATAGTCTGCCTCAAAGTTGCAGTGGGGACATTTTACAGTGGTAATTTCATCATCCAATTTTGCAACCCTGTCACATTCAGGACATTTTGCATCCATGTATTATCATAACAGTTAAGATATTTAATCATAGAGGGTGGACTGGCTGTAGGCGGAGTTAGTTTAGTCTGGTATGACGTCAGCTTCCCAAGCTGAAGGCCGCGGGTTCAAATCCCGCACTCCGCATTATAATTGACTATGTGCAGTAAAGCATTATGATAATGAATGCTCAAATCTCAAATAAATGCTCAACGAAGATCTGTCAGATATGCTCTGATTGCAAAGATTTTGGAATTTTTATTTTGGTCTCTTTCTCTTGTCAAAAAACTTTGTGTGTTAGTATGGTGGCCAGATCATTTAGATATTTTGCCGAAATTTGAAGTGTAAGTTGAATCTTTTAAAATTCAGAAATTATGAGTTGTTGTGTTATAGAAGGCTTGATTTTACCATCTAAAATACTAGAGTCCTTATTGAACATGAACATGCCTGCATGATACGGCAGGGGTTTGATCTTCTACAAGTCACTGTTTTAAAGATATAAGATTGAATTTTAGCATCCTGTCTGAAATATATTTTATAATTCACAAGATGTGCTTTAAGTGTAGACAAGATTTGCTGGATTATTGTTGCGGTAAAATGTACCGTGCAGACAGATTCTAACCAATGAACAGTATTTTAAAAAAATTTAACAACATTAAAAATACATTTAACAGTGTATGCAGTATGGAGAGGATTTGTTGGGCCAATACGGATAGTTTTGACGAGTCTGAGTTTGTTATAGTGGGAATTCCTGACGAGTCACAGTCCCATGCGTTAAGAAAAGGGACGCAGGAGGCGCCTTGCAGAATTCGTCAGGTCTCGAATCTGTACGATTCTTACAAAAGAGATGGACAAGTATCACTTGGCCTGCCATTCCGAGGCTCAGAAAAGAAGACTTGTGACATTGGGAACATCGATAAAGGCCAGATTGAGGCCATGTACGATAAAATTTCCGCATCCTCCAAGATACCAATTTCGATCGGTGGTGATCACTCGTGTACAACTCTGATAGTTAATGCATTGGCAAAGAGACACGGAAAAATTTCCCTGGTGTACTTTGATGCGCATCCTGACTTTATAAGCTCGACTACAAACTATTACGGTTCAGTGATAACTGATGTCCTTTCAAATATCAAAATTGCATCCAGTGTAGAGATAGGTATAAGGACTCCTGAGCAAGAAGAGATAGACAATATCAAAAAATACAACCTGAAAGTAATTACGCCATTGGATATAGCAGAACAGGGAATAAAACAGATTGCAGGTTCGATATTAAATGATTTAGGGGATAAAGTGTATGTCTCATTTGATATGGACTGCCTTGATCCCGCATATGCGCCAGGGGTCTCGGTTCCGGTTCCCATGGGTTTGAGTAGCAATGAGGCCGTTTATTTATTACAAAGAATCGTAGAGAAAGGGATAGTAGGAATGGATATCATGGAGGTCTGCCCAGAATTTGACATCAAAAATAGAACGTCGCATTTAGCTTCCAGAATAATATCCGAAGTACTCTATTCATCAGGGGAGGTACGATAACATCTTGGTTGAATTTCAAAACGAGTACACGTGGGGCAAGGCTGTTGCCAACAACTCCACTGAGAAATTTCATGCAGATTTTGACAGGGCATTAGATAAAATCAGAGAAGGGTTGGGCAAAAGATATCCAATCATAATTAACGGTAGGGAGATGCATTCTGATGATTGTTTTAGCGTGAAATCTCCTTCAGACACGGAAATTCTTGTAGCAGAGTTTCCAAGGGCGACGATACTTGATACTAAAAATGCCATATCCAGTGCAAAAGACTCGTTTGAGGAGTGGTCTGGCACTTTATACCAAAAAAGGGTAGAGATATTCAGAGAGTGTGCAGATATCTTTTCACAGCGAAAATTCTCTTTGGCAGCCTTGATGACATTTGAGAATGGAAAGAACCGCCTTGAATCTATGGGAGACATTGACGAAACAATTGACTTTATGCGATTTTATGCATCACAGCTAGAAGAAAATCACGGATTTTGTAAACAGACCAGCCATCCAAACCCTCATGAAAAGACGCAGACTGTAATGAGGCCTTATGGTGTGTGGGGGGTAATTGCCCCATTCAATTTTCCTGCCGCCATTGCAGTAGGAATGACTGCTGCTGCACTGATTACAGGAAATACTGTAGTGTTAAAGCCTGCAAGCGATGCGCCCATATCATCGTTTCAGTTTGTAAAGATATTGCATTCGATGATTCCTGACGGTGCGATCAATTTTGTTACCGGTTCAGGAAGCACTGTAGGCAGAACCATTATTGAGAGTCAGGATATCGCAGGCATTGCATTTACCGGCTCTCGCAAGGTAGGCATGCAAGGATTTAAAGAGTTTACAAAACATACTGCAAAACCCTTTATCTCTGAGATGGGAGGGAAAAACTCTGTAATTGTAGCAAAGGATGCGGACTTGGAGAAGGCAGCAGAAGGAGTGGTGAATGCTGCTTTTGGGTTTGGGGGACAGAAATGCAGCGCATGTTCCAGAGTTTATGTCCAGAACAAGGTTGCAGATGTGTTTATCTCAAAACTTGTCGAAAAGACAAAGAAGATAAGGGTTGGAATGCCTTGGGAACAGGATGTATTTTTGGGTCCTGTGATCAACAAGGACGCAAAGACAAAGTTTGAGAATGCTGCAAGTACGGCCAAGACAGATGGGAAAGTTGTTGCAGGAGGGTCAGTAATAACATCACCTAATTTTGAGAGGGGCTACTTTGTAGAGCCTACAATAGTTACAGAACTGCCTGAGGAACACAAGCTGATAAAAGAGGAGCTGTTTCTGCCATTTCTGTGCGTGCAGAGGTATGACAGTTTTGATGATGCAATTAATCTTGCAAATAAGACAGAATATGGATTAACCGCAGGTATCTTTAGTAATGACGATAGGCAGGTAGAAGAATTTTTTGCAAAAATTCAGTCAGGAGTGGTTTATGCCAACCGCTTTGCCAGTGCAACTACTGCAGCTCTGGTTTCAAGCCAGCCGTTTGTTGGTTGGAAACATTCAGGTTCAACCGGAAAGGGTGCAGGCGGTGAGAACTATCTGCAGCAATTTATGCAAAGCCAGACTCAGACACGCTGTGATTGAATTAGTGAGCTTCCAAGCAACAGAATGTTTCTCTTTCTTTCTCTAATTCGTCTAACGGAGTAAGACAGCCAGTTTACACCGTACGGAATATAATCTGAAACAACGAACCCCTTTTTAATCAAGTCCGGTTTCAGTTCATCCCTTATTCCTTTTAGCATTTGAAATTCAAATTTTTTGGGATATTTTTTTGAGAGTTTTTGTGCCTCTTTGACGATCTTTCCATCATGCGATGCTATGGCAAATTCGTTGCCTTTTTTGAACAATATCATCATCAGTTTCATGTAATTTTTATCCACATCCTGTTTTGATTTGAAGGATATGCTTGCCTTTTCCCTATACGCGCCTTTTACTAGACGTATTTTTGCGCCAATTTCTAGCAAATCGTTTAGATCGTCTTCGGCTCTTTTGAGATTGGCCTGCAAGGCAACTCCAATTCGCTCATATTTTGAAAATAGCGTATTGTAAATCTCAAGGGTTGTATCTGTGTGTTCGGATGACTCCATATCCAACCAAACAAAAACATTGGCATTACGAGCAGTCTGTATGATATTTTCAAAATTTCGATAGCATTCCCTCTGGCTAATTGAAAGGCCCACTTGGGTTGGTTTTACTGATATCGCTCCACGAATCTTCCATCTTTTAAAAGAATTTACAATTTTTTGATATTCTTGTATGGTTAACCCTATCTGTCTTTTTGAAGTGTGGTACTCGCCTAACTTGTTTATGATCGTATGGCGTTGACTCTGATATGCCTCTTTTGCAGATGTCAAAGCATCATCTATGGTGTTGCCTGCAATCCATTGTTTTGCTACCTTGAACAAAACTTTTTCCATTAGCTGTGTTCCTATAACCACACCCGGTATACGATCAACATGATTATATGATTTAGGATTGTTGCCGTCTCTTAACATCCGAATTTGTAGATGAGTCTATTGGCAGCTAAAACGGTCCAAATTCGGGATTATGTTCTGAGATCAAAAATTGCTTTAAAAAAAACTGCACGGCTGCTAATTTTTCAGGTTTAGAGACTTGTGTTTTCCAACAGCTGTTACAAACAACGGCATCATCAAAAAGTATCCAGTGGTTTTACTAATTTTTAATGTTTATATTATAATACGCTGGATAAGATGTGCGATGGTTTCAATCATAATTCGTAAAAAAGGCAACAGTAGATATTACATTTTAATTCATAATACAGGAAAACATCAGCACGAAAAATATTTGGGCAGAACAGTTCCAAAAAATATTGAAGCTGTTCGAAGAAAATTCCTGCTTGCGATATTGTGTAAGGACTGGGAGATCAAGTTAGAAAGAATAAAGAGAGGATACACAAAGCAGCCAAAGTCTATAATAAAAAAACATCTGGAAGAATTTTCAATAATGTTTACGCACGATTCGCAGAAGATCGAAGGCTCTACTCTTACAAAAAAAGAGACATCCAACCTGCTAAGGCTATCGTTGACGCCACATCATAAACCAGAAGAAGATATGATAGAAGCAAAAAAACATCACGGGGTATATCTAAAGATGATACAAAAACTTCCATCATTAACTGAAAAGATCATTTTAGCATGGCATAAAGAAATGTTTGGAGAAACAATGGCAGAAATTGCAGGAAAGATTAGAACATATCCAGTTTATGTAGAGAATAGCAATTCAACATTCCCTCATTGGAAATACGTGCCACAGTTCATTAAAGAATTTATGACGTGGTATAAGAAATCAAAAAAAAAGATTGAACCAATAGAATTAGCCGGGATGGCTCATTTCAGATATGTAAACATACATCCATTTGGTGACGGTAATGGTAGAATTTCAAGACTGTTAATGAATTACATTCTAATTGACAGCGGTTGCCCTCCACTGAACATAAAATTTGCAGACAGAGAGAATTACTACAGGGCATTGGAAAAAGGAAATCTAGAATCAAACGAGATTTATTTTCTAAAATGGTTCATGAAATATTACATCAAGTCAAACAAAAAATATCAATAGGCAGCTTTGCCGTAGAGAGTCAGTTGAACGTAATTTTTCATAAAAAATCAGTTGTTTTTTAGCCTTTTACGCCAAAAACATCCAATACGGATTCAGCAACAGTCCCACAACTAGAATCAAATGACAAAGCAGACTGCAACAGTTACAGGTACAAGTTTACGTACAATTCAGGTTTTCCGAGCATGGGCCATCCCGTTTTCTGCACGTAATACATGCGTACCCCATCAGGATTCTGCAACCTGATGTAGATCCTACAGAGTGATTGGGTTTATTTGATCGACAAGCTCTTCTTCCCTATAATTCTCTGATTGCTTGCTCTATGACGCCCCTGTCATATGCTCTTGGATAATACTTTAGATATGTTTTGAGATCATCTTTTGCGCCAGAATTACTGCCTCGTTTTTCTCTGAGAAAGGCGCGATTTTTGTAGATTTTGGCAGATCTTTTAGGGTTAATTTTTATGGCCTGACTGTAACATTCTTCTGCCTTTTCGAACTGGCCGGATTTAAGATAAAAATTTCCCAGTCCACTGCAGCTAAGATATGATCTGGGATTTGTCTCCAGGCATTTTGTATAGTGCTTGACGCATTCGGGAGAATTTTGATCGTTGTACAGCAAGCCTAGCAAGTTCAAGGCAGTGGGATTTTCAGGGTATAGTTTGAGTGCCCGCTGCAGTGATTCAAGCGCGTTGCGGGCATCTTTTAGGATGGTGTGCCTTTCAGAGGCAAAGCACAGTCGGTTTGATTCTGCATGTGCCTGGTCATCGAGTGGTACGGATGCAAGAGTTTCATTAGGTGCCAACACTATCAGCAGTCTTCCTTCTTCAGACCATTCATTATCAAATATGTCTTGAGGTATTGCCCCCTCTTGTTGCTCCCCATCCTGGTTTCCTTTTTGTACATAATGAAAGATGGTCTTCTCCTTGTCGTTATAACCGGTTATGACTGATGCGTGCTGGGTTATCTCAGGAATTCCAGGCAGGATGACAATTGGTGGAATGCCGGCATCAATGATTTTTTTCAGTTCAGTCAGAGAAGAATGAACAATTTTGCATGCCAGTCCATGCTTTTCTGCAAACTCTATTCCTTCAATGAGAATGCTGCCGTTAAAGTTGGAATACCTTTTTGCGTTCTGTACAGCATCCTCCAATGACAGTTGCACATTCCAGTACTGCGATACAACGTTGATTGGCAGTGGAAGACAGATGTTCTCCTGGTCTACAAGAGGTAAAAATAGCTGCTGATCATCATTGTTATCGGCATCCATGCTATCCATAAAACAGTGTATTTGTGGCGATATTAAAATCAATCATAAGACAAGAAATTTTTTGATGAGGCTGTGACCGTCTTCACTCATCTCAGGATGAAACTGGGTTCCAAAGATGTGATTTTTTTTGTGTTGAACAATCTCATATCTGCAGCTTTGCGATGATGCGATACAGGTCAGAGTATCAGGCAATTTGGATATCTCATAGCTGTGGCTTTGAAATACACTCAGAGTATCACTGCAGATCGGATTATCCTGAAGAGCTTGAACTGTCTCCAGTCTCTTGACAGGTGTTGCACGGCGTTTTATGGTGCCGCCCAAAGTAAGGGCCAGTATCTCTGCACCGTAACATATTCCAAGCAGTTTGATGTCATGCCTTACACAGTGCAGAACAGTTTTTGAGTTAACCCTGTTTGTCTCCTGCGAGTTTTGCCTGCGTCCTGACAGGATGACACCGCTGTAATCTGCAAGGCATCCAGTATCAACAAGTGGTGACGCAAGCATCTCAAATGATACGCCATGCTCTTTTAAGAGACCTGCTAGGTGCCTTGAATAAAAAGAACCGTTGTCCACTACCAGAAGCAACTGCTAGGTGCCTACCTCAATTGAGATATAGTGGATCTCAGGAATGCCGTCCCTTACAAGCACTGTTCCGACATTGAGGTTGTTGTCCTCTTCCCACATGATTATTCTGTCAGTTTCTGGTGTGATGAAATCATCAATAAAGGCAGATATAGACTCCTCAGCATTCTGGCGATCATTTTCAGTAAAGAAGAACAGTTCTCCCTCATTGAACGACAGTGGAATCTGAATGGATGTGGGCTCTGCAACAGATATGCCCTTGTCCTCAAACAACGCCCTTATGATGTCGATTCTGTCACTGCGGACCAGTTCTACATAGTCATCATCAGCAGTAGTTACAGTTGATGCAACGCCTGAGACCTTTTTTAGGTACTGCTCGAATGCTTCCTCTTGTGTCTCGCCCAAGCCAACAAAGTACTCTCCGTTAAATGCTGCTCCCACAGCGGCAATTGTCCCCAACTGGGCAACTACACCTCCTGCACCGGCAGTATATACAGGAATAAAATAGACGTCGTGGTCACCTACGCGATACAGGATATTGTCGCCGATTCTTGGATTTCTCAATAACGTCTTTAGCTGGGCAAACTCGGGATCCCTGTCAAGTGCTTCCCTTACTGCAGTAGGGCCGATCAACTTTGTTGTGGAGTTTAATGGAACCTCATAGAACTGCAAGTCGCCAAGACGGGCTAGATCATTCTCCACTATCATGTATCCTGCAAGGTTTCTGCCCTGGGAACCCTTCAACTCCAATGAGAGCAGTCCCAAGAACTCGGTCTGCTCAAAGCCCGGAGGTTTTGCCTCAACATAGTATGTTTCAAGGCCACGTGGAATCTCATAGAACTCGTTTGCCTGTATGTAGGTCTCAGCGTTAGTCACGTGGTAGATGTTGTACATCTCAGTCTTCCAGTTGAATAGTTCTACAGGATACCTGATCTGCTCCTCTAGCCAGACAGGTATAGGTACAAACCGCTCGGCGTACTGGTTGGCAAACATCTCTGAGAAAAAGTCATCGCCGGTCTTTAAGAGCTGTATATCACCATCATACGAGTCGACAAGCGCATATCCAACAAGACGTAGATAGGGATTGCCTACAGACCATGGAACATCACCTGTGTTAAACCCGACAATTAGGGGGATTAGCCAGTATGAATTTTCACCGTCAGTTACCGGAAGGGAATCAAGTTCTTTTCCAAACAAGTCATAAAGGAAGTAAGGATACAAAGCCTCCATTCGGTCATGTACGTCCTTGTATCTCATAATGTGGACTGATTCTGTTGGAAATGAGAGCAAAAAGTTTGGCTCAAAGATCCAACTGAGCGGCGGTGCGACATCCAATCCTCCAAGCCCGGAATACGATACCTGTCCAAGCTCGGCACTTGTGTCCCCTCTTGAGTTGGGATAGCCAGACCACGTATCCTCAAACAGTCCTCCCTCACCGTAGTAAATCTCTCGCTGTTGGAAGAACTCACCGCTATCGACTATCTGCCCGTCAGTTGCCTCAAGGGTCAGAAATGCGTTAGGGACATGAGTATAGACGAGGTGTTCGTTATACCACCTGTTATCGGTAGTGACTGACGATGGAATAATTGGCTTCATAGATGCAGTCCAGTATAATGTATCGTTAAAACGAAGAATGTCGTTGTCTTCAAAATCAACGTATGGAATCAGTCCTATCTCAGGCTTTAGTTTGGCAAATGCTG
Source organism: Candidatus Nitrosopumilus sp. (assembly GCA_047516405.1). Taxonomy (GTDB): domain Archaea; phylum Thermoproteota; class Nitrososphaeria; order Nitrososphaerales; family Nitrosopumilaceae; genus Nitrosopumilus. The sequence continues at coordinate 9,150 of JAKZUU010000020.1, forward strand.
CCTCCCAATCCCAAACGCGAATGACGTCCAGGACATCACTGTGCTGGTCCACATAGTTTTCGATGTTGTTTGGGGAGACTGATGTGAGCTGGACATCATGAACGTTTTCCTGAATGTTGTCCAGTTCGCCCAGATAGCGATTGACTCCTATCTGTTGTGCAGTGTACGGTCCCAAAAATTCGATCTTTTTGGCATCAGCAATGATGTTGTTGCCGGTGATGATCCCTAGAACAATGACTGTGATTGCAATGACTGTTATTATTCTAATGTATACGTCCCGTTTGAACATGTGCGTTAATACGCGTGCCCGAATTCTGTCGACAACTGAGAATGCAATTAATGCAGAACCAACAATCAGCGTGCCGCCAATTATGTATCGTGTGTTGTAGTCAATCTGCTCTGTAAAGAAGAAGTTGAATCCTATCCAGAGTACGGCAATGCCCAGTACTCCCTCAATGGTGGATACATAGTTCAGATATCGTGGCTTGCCTTCGGTGGAATCCTTTAGAAATGATGTAATCACATGAACGATTCTGTGAATTCCAACATACAAGATCAGACGTATTCCGATTGCCGCAAGCAGTGGAGGAATTAAGACTATGAGGGCAGGAATCATTGGTATGACATTTAATGTCGCATAACTGGGATCGGTCTCAGGGGTTACAAATGGCAGTGAGAACAGTGTTGGTAGATTTTCAATTCCTAGGGTATTTCCCTCAATAAACGATATTATTGCAAATCCAAACATGATATTTGCAAAAAAGGCTCCAAACAGCAGAATTTTGGTAATTTGCCATACCGTGAATTGGGCAGGCGACAGTCTGTGCTCTTTGAAACTTGGAATGTTGTTTGCAAGAGGTTGGTTGCCGCGTCCAATCAGCCCTATACCAGTATTGGCAACATACCAAAAGATTGATGAGCGTCCGACAACATTTACGCGTACAAGGGCAATGGCTGACAGGACTACTGTAGAGATAAAAGTGTAGAATAGAGGCTTGGTGAACTGATCGCCGAACTCTGTAAAGTTCATTGACAGTATTACTGCCTGGTTTCCAACAAGAGCAAATATGATTACTATAATGCCTGCAATAACGGCCAATTTGAGGAGCTTTCCAGTATTAGGAGGTGGAGCTTGTTTGTCTGTAGCGGCGCTATACAAAATCAACTACTGTTAGTAGTCGGTAAATTAATGTCTTACCAGCAAAATCAGGTTATTTTTGCCAATTTCTTGCATATCATGTAGACTGCAGCATATGTCGGAACGCTGATTTTTTCGTCAAAATATGGACCAAACATCCTGTTTTTTAGCTTGAATTCTATTGGAGAGTTAGCTGTAACCTCGACTACATCGTCACTTAACAGGACAGCATCTGCATATGGATTAAAATTTGCCAGGTCGCCGATGTTGCAGCGGATCTTTGATAGGCCGCTTTTGCTGTTAATAGAGCCAGGCAGCCTGAAAATTCTGTGAATGTCTTGAGTCACGTTGGGATCAATGCGTACCCCGATGCTTGGTGCCACCACATCATTGAGGGTTTTCTGAAAAGCTGCATATCCGCCTCCAATTAACTCTGTGATCTTTTTTGAGCGTTTGGTCTTTGAGACAAAGACAAGTTTTGAGAATCTTCCCCTCCAGCCATTTTGGTCAAAGTCCGGAAGATCCGAACGGTTTGGACCGTTCTTTTTCATTCCAAACGTCTCAGGAATCGCACCGCGAAGCGTGATGTAATCGACCAGCTCCAGCCTCTCCTTTGAGCCGATTTTTTGAAACTGTGAATTATACACATAAATGTGGAATCCCTCATTGCCAGAAAAATATAGGTGTATGTTTTCTGTATCTATTCCAAGATCACAGGTTAGAATTTCAACCAGTTTGGATATCTCATTTTTTGAGCCATCAATGCAGTTTTTGCATGGCAGTGACCTGTGTTCCAGCTTGACAGAATTGCATTTTATACACTGTTTTGACTCCTTTGAGATGCTGCCGCATTGACTACATATGGAGACAACATGACCTGCCCTGCATGGCAGATTTAGATCCTTTGCATCAATGTCAAAGATCAGATCTGCCTCTCTCCAAACTTTTTCATTCATTGGCAGGTCGGGAAACGTATAGTATGCATTGGAGCAATAGACATCTGATGGGATGTTTTGCACAAACAGGAGATGCAGTTCTTTGTCGTCTTTTATGGAGAGATGGCGAATCATCCCAGAACCGAACTTCTGGAAGCCGTATTCTCTGTACTGTGAGTGTGTGAGTGCCTTGATTCTGTCAAAATTTTTAAAATAATATCTTTTAAACGAGTCTTCCAGGAAAGTTATGTCTGATTGTTCCATTATATCCTCTTTTTTCCGAATTGTAGGGGATTGATGATGCTGTCGCATTCAGGTATTGCAAAACATAGATTTTGTACCTTTAATTTTTCACAGGAAGGACAGGTGTACTGTGTGCCGCTTCCGCCTGCTCCAGAGAGATGGTTGAGCTGATACAGGGTAACACGTGGATTGTAGTCAGGGGCGTTCTTGAACAGAGGCGCAATCTGTGAGACAGTCTGCCCTTTTGAGAAAAGAAAGGTGGCAAGCATGAATCTTCCTGAATGTGGAAGATTTTCACCTTTTTGAAGCGTTTCAATTGCATGCTTGATGCATGGCGGATACTCCCCGGTATCTACAGTGGCAACTACAAATTTTTTTGAGAGCAAGATCAGTCTGTTGACGGGCCCTTCAAAACCTGGTAGCATCTCTGGTATCTTTGCGTTGATAATTTTTGAGTTGATGTATGTTACAAGCTCTGTCCTTATCAGACGGATTGTCTCGTGTGATGAGAGAAACACCAAGCCGTTCTCGACATGCCGGTTTACAAGTTTCCATTCTCGTTCATGAAAGTTAATAGAGTGTTTCAGATAATCCGGCACTGGAATGACAAAAGAGTTGTTAATTTTTTCGACTTGAATCGAGAAGAGATCGTAAATTATTCGAACAGCTAAATTTTTTTTTGATTCGTCAGAGATGTTTGCAAGATCGTTTTGAAGGTATCTTTCTGCACGCCTGGATTCTGCAAGTGCAAATCTCTTGATCAGAGTGTATGTTTTGCTCTGTTTCAAAAGAACGATGGACAGCAGAAATGAAAAGACTTCCTTTGGAAGTGCCGCCTGATCTGATACATGGCCCTCATTGAGGGCCGACTTGTAGATGCCGCCGTCAGATGCAACTTGGATTCGCTCAAATGCCATCTCAATTAATGGCGCAAGATCAGGATCTGTCCCGAACTGCTCAAGAGTAAAGCCCTGTTCTTTAAGATATGCACCGGCATCTCCTAAAAAGGGATACTTTGCCATCTCGTCTTGTCCTAGCGTTAGCATGAAGATAATTCAGTTTGTTTACTTAAAAATATGATTTTTTTGGATTCAAATGCTGATTTAAATTATGTTCAAAGAGACGTAACATAAATGCAGATTGGATGCCACGTTTCGATATCAGGGTCTATTGTCAATGCAGTTGATAGTGCAGTCCAAAGAGAGTGTACTGCATTTCAGATATTTACAAGGAATCCAAGGGGCTGGCATGCAAAAGAGATCTCAAAAGAGGATATTGATAATTTTAAGAGAAAGTTGGAGGCAAGCAAGATTGACCGATTTGCAATCTGCGCACACATGCCATATTTGCCAAACCTTGCAACCCCCAAAGATGACGGATTTGAAAAATCTGTCAATACGCTGATCAGCGAAGTCGACAGATGTGCACAGCTTGGAATTCCGTACCTTGTAACGCATCTTGGCAGCCATTTGGGAACAGGTGAGGATGCAGGAATCAAGAGACTGGTGGAGGGGCTGACAAGAGCCGGAAAGACAGAGAATGATGTAATGGTACTATTGGAAAATACTGCTGGACAGAAAAATTCTGTGGGTTCTAGCTTTGAGCAGCTCGGAGAGATATTCCATCAGTTGAAACCTGCAAAAAAGTTTGGAGTTTGCCTTGATACCTGCCACGCATTTGTTGCAGGATATGACTTGAGAACAAAAGAGAGTGTAAAAGAGGTATTTTCAGAATTTGACAAGCATGTGGGCGTAAAAAACTTGAAGATACTGCATCTAAATGATGCAAAGGGCGAGATGGGATGCAATCTTGACAGGCACTACCATTTGGGATTGGGCGGAATAGGAGAGGAAGGAATTGCATCTGTTGTAAAATTCGGCAACAGTAAAAAGATTCCCATAATTTTGGAGACGCCCATCGATGATGACCGTGATGACTTTGAGAATGTTGCAATAGCAAAAGGATTTGTGTAAAAGGAGTTGGAGAGATATAATGAATTACGAGACAGTCATCAAACTAGCACTTGAGCGTGGATTTTATTTTCCTAGCTGCGAGGTTTATGCAGATGCGCAGGCAGGATTTTGGGAGTATGGACCGTCAGGAGTCGGTTTGAAGAACAAGTTTCTTGAGTTATGGAGAAGAGAGCTAGTCAGAAGAGATGCAATGCTGGAGATTGACGGATCCCAGATAATGGCAAAATCAGTATTTGAGGCATCAGGACATCTGGAGAATTTTGCAGACCCAATAACAAGATGTGCAAACTGTAATTTGACATTCAGGGCAGATAAGATGATAGAGGAAGTCACGCAGATTCAGATTCCAGAGTCAGCAGAACTGCAAGAGTTCGATGATGCGATATCTCAAAACAACATAAGATGTCCAAAATGTAAGGGGAATTTTGAAAAGACAGAGAACTTTAACATGATGTTCAAGGTCGGTATTGGTCCGCAGGGAGAAGAGGCGTATCTTAGGCCAGAGACGTGCCAGTCAATCTTTGTAGATTTCCCAAGGCTGTACAAGACCATGCGTGGAAGACTTCCGTTAGGGGTGGCACAGGTAGGAAAAAGTTTTAGAAACGAGATAGCGCCAAGACAGAGTCTGCTTCGTTTAAGGGAGTTTTATCAGGCAGAGATTGAGGTGTTTTGCAATCCAGCTAGGCTAGATGAGACAGAGAAGTTTTCAGAGGTTGCAGATGTCGTAATCAGGATTCAAAGTGATGACAAAGGTGAGGCCGTCCCAATGACGTGCAGACAGGCAGTAGAGTCAGGGGTTGTTCCAAACAGGTTTATCGCATACTATCTGGGAATCTTGACTGAGTTTTATGAAAAGACCGGAATTGACATTACAAAGAGCAGGTTCAGAAAACTGGGTGAAAAAGAAAAGGCGTTTTATGCAAAAGTTGCATTTGATTTCGAGGTCGAGACTACAATAGGCTGGCTTGAGTTGGTTGCGTGCAACTACAGATCAGACTATGACCTGGCAGGCCATGCAAAGACAAGCAAGACAAAATTTGAGGTTGTAGATAATGATAAAAAAGTACTGCCTCACGTATTTGAGATCTCAATGGGAATTGACAGGAGTTTGTACACGGTTTTAGAACATAGCCTAAAAGAGGATACAGAGAACCAGAGAGTGGTTTTGGCCCTAAAGCCCTACTTGTCGCCTATTCATGTGGGGATCTTGTCACTTGTCAAAAAAGACGGATTAAAAGAGAAGACTGACGAGATCTACCTACAAACAAAGCGAAGATTTGATACATTTTTGGATCACTCCGGTGCGATTGGAAGAAGATACAGGAGATTAGACGAGGTCGGTTCACCTTTTGCAATTACAGTTGATCACCAGACTCTGAAAGATCAGACGGTAACAATTCGAATGAGAGACAGTATGGAACAGAGAAGAATTAACGTTTCAGACATTGACTCTGTTGTCAGTGAATCAATTGCATATCCATAGATAGTCATCTTTCGTCAAGAGTTTCCCTCCCCTCCAGACTTCATGCATATGTACATACATTTCAATATTGCAGACAAGGCAGAACTAAAGATGCGACAGATGCCGGTTTGTCAATTATGGATCATTATTATTATTATGATCATTTGAACGGTAACACATTTTACACATCATAAGGGTATGGAGAAGCGTCGCCTTGGCTTATCTGCTTGATCTGGCTTTTTCCGGCAGGCAATACACGAACATAGTCATCAATGGATATGCTCCTTGCAATCTCTTCTTTTAACTTTGAGAACTCTACCCTGATTTTTTTAGCAGTGTCAACCATCTCAGAGCCGTGCGGCTCGATAACTGCATAAAGGATAGAGTACTTTTTTATCGATTCCTGTGGACCGCATGTCAAAACATAGTCACCGGTATCTTGGGGAATAATGCCCACTGCCAGTCTGAGAGTGTCAGATTTGATGAAATTTCGTTGTCCCTCAATTGTAAATGACCCTTTTGGCAGGAACTCACCACTAGGGGCAGATTTTTTTACCTGTCCAGGATTTACCCAAAAAGCGCTGACACCGTACAATCCCTCCCGCCATGCCCTGCTAAAACAGACAGTCGCATGTGCAACCTCATTCATGCTTGCATCAGAGGCATTTTGTGCGTCTTTTAAGATCAAAAATGGCGATCCAAAGATGTCTCCATGAAATATTTTGTCGTCGTTTGCCAAGTGTTTTCGCACTACAGCAGAGTTTGATGCAGCATCACGCCCGCCGATTACAAGAAGTCCGTCAGTCGTAAAAAACCACCTATATCTCTCATACCAGCTTTTTTTGCGAATTTCAGATACAACCGTCAGATCTCTTTCAGCTTCGGTCTTGCTCTGAAACTTTACCAATTTTTTCTCTGTCTTCTCTTTAATTGCCTGAATTGAGCCTATTGCGCCTGACTGTTTTTTTGCCTCGTTAAATAATGCCGATGCGATGGACTGTAGTGAAGATTTGATGTTTATCTTTATCTTTTCATCTTGTATGGCCATGAACCAAAGGCCTTTTTCGTTTAATATCTTGGCGTTGTAACTTGCAAGGGTCTCTTGTGCTGACAGTTCTGAAATTGAGAGAATTCCAGAGGATGCCATGCCAAAAAGCGAGTTTGCGACGCCGGTAATATTTTTTGAGCGTTCCTTGACTGTCTTGATGGCTTTTTCCTGTTCAAAAATTTGAGTCTCTAACTGTTTGATCTTTTTATCAGAGCCGCTTGACTGGATAGATCTTCCTTTTGCAAGAATGCTCTCTGTAAAAACTGTGTCTAGTCCCTCAATGAAGCTGCTAGCATCTGTCAGCTCGCCTTTTAGTTTTCCGAGCTTCAGTGGCAAAACTTCCGTCTTTTCATCTCGAATTATGACAGCATCGTGGTTTCCCGACGTTACATCTGAGACAATCTTCTTTGTAGTTTCAAAGATCTTTTTTATCTCCTCATCTAGCAGCAAAACGCCTATTTTTTTCGGATCAATCTCTGCAATCTCAAATATTGCCTCCACATACTTTTTGGGAAGGCCCAAGGTCCTGCCCAGCCATTTTGCAGAGCCTAGATCAGCGGTCTTCAGATCAGCGAGATCATCCAAGGATAGATTGAATATATCCAATCCTTTGTCTGGTGGCTGTACATACTGCAATCCAACACTCAATTTTCTGTGCCTGACATCAATGGAGTGCTGCAACGCAAGAATCTTCATCTCGCTGTTACACAACAAGATATTTCCATCTCCAAAAAATTCTCCAATCAGAACAAACTCTTTCCCAAATCCCTCAAAGAAGAAATATGCAATTCTTTCAGCGCCAATCTGCTCTATCTTTTTCAGTTTTAATCTGAGAAGATCGCTTCGCAGCCTTTGAAGCAGCCTGTTGGGCTCTATCTGCTCTATCTTCACGCCGGTTAGCCAGACACCGGACGTTGAGATCATCATGAACAAATCGCTTTTTTCAGTATGATGAAGTTTGAAGAGAATGCTGTCTTTTGTTATTCCGTATATGTTGCTGATGTAATAATCTTGAACCTGTTCGGAGATTTGATCTACCAGATATCGCAGTTCTATCCCAGCTAGTGCCATAACATGACATAAATCTCTGGAAATTATACTCTTGCTATTACTGATGCTTGGAAATTACCAAAGATTTTAAACAAGGTCAGATAGAGTCACGTTGGTAATTTACTTGGCAAAATTCAAAAAAAAAATATCAAAAGCAACGCCTGGGCCCAATGATTTAAAGAAAGAATCCCCATCAACAGAGGCCAGCGATAACGTTCCAGCGACTGAGAATTCTAACGTAGAGCCCCAGGAACCTGTAGGAGGGCCATCAATCAGTCAGGCTCAACACAGTGAAAAGGACAGAAAATTAAACAGATTGTTTTGGCTGCGCATTGCTTTGGCAGTTATTGTAGGCGGTTCGGCAGCCTTTATCTTTGAGGATATTGAAGGGGAGGATAGAAGATGGGCATCCATCGGTTTAATGATAGTTGTGTTTGGCGGAACAATAATTGTTGCAAAGAGCATGAATATGCAGCTGCCATCATCTGACCGGAAAAAAGTAATCACGCAGGGAATTGGCAGTTATGTCTTTTTGTACTTGTTTAGCTGGATTATGGTGTATACGCTAGTTAATGTAGAGCGAATTTCTGATGTAATCAATATTTAATAGGATGCAAGAGAAGAGACGCATGTGGAATTTTAAGACTCCGGGAATTCCTGACGAGTTCTTTGAGCGTGCAGAAAAAGTTCCGATAACAAAAGAGGAGGTAAGAGTTATTCAGATCAGTAAAGCTCGACTGCGGCCCGGTCAGTTGGTATACGATGTCGGGTGTGGGAGCGGGTCAATCTCAGTGGAGGCGGCAATTCAGATTGAGGAAACAGGAAGAGTTTTGGCAATAGACTACAACGAGAATGCCATCAAATTGACAGAAAAGAACTTGGAAAAATTTGGTATCGTAAATGTTAGGCCGATTTTTGGCAACGCAAAAGACGAGATTCCAAAGCTGGAATCAGCTGACGCAATATTTATCGGCGGTACAGGCGGGGATACGGCAGAGATTGTAGAGCTGTGCCAGAATAAACTAAACCAAGGTGGAAGGATTGTAATAGGAACAATACTTGTTGAGACACTGTATACAGTCTTGCAGGTGTTGGACAGGCTGGATTTTGTAGAGATAGACATCACTCAAGTCACAATTTCAAAGAGTAAAAAGACCAGTACAGGCACCATGATGCTTGCAAAAAATCCTGTAACGATAATTTCAGCAACCAGATCATAATGGTAATGGTCATGGCGATAATCTAGATTTTTAATTGGGAGCACGGTGCAATCAGTATGCCAGGATTGATTGGAATTGGTGTAGGTCCAGGAGATCCAGAACTGCTGACTCTCAAGGCTGCAAAAGCCATTCAAGATGCAGACATCATAATGTGCCCTGCATCAAATGAGGACAGGCCAAGCATCGCATTTTCAGTGGTGTCACCGCTAATAGATAAATCCAAAAATCAGGAGATTGTAAAACTAATCTTTCCGATGACTAAAGACCAAGACGTGTTGAAACAGACATGGAAGAGAAATGCCAAAATAATGGCACAGCAAGTTTTGTCAGGAAAGAACGTTGTCTATCTTACCGTGGGAGATCCGTATTTGTACAGCACATGGATCTACATGCATCGGGATCTCAAAGCAAACTATCCAGAGATGAACATCACTGTAATTCCAGGAATTGTTTCAATGTTTACATTTGCATCAAAAGTGGGGGTGAGCATTGCAGAAGGCGCAGAGAAGGTAGCGATAATTCCCTCATGCTATGACTTGTCAAGTGTAAAAGAGATCGCAAAGAATTCAGATACAATGGTTTTTCTAAAGGATGGCAGATACTTTGACAACGTAATACAGGTGCTAAAAGAGTCAGGATTCCCTGACGATTCAATTTTTGCAATCGGCCAAGATTTAGGAACAGACAAGGAGATCATACGAAAACTTACGCTCGGCCAGGTCAATGACTCCACATTGACTACAAAGTATTTTTCAATATTGGTGGTAAAACGTGTCTAAGGTGTATTTTGTAGGGTGCGGCCCAGGCGATCCTGAACTGATAACTGTAAAGGCCAAAAAACTGATCCAAAAGGCAGATGTTGTAGTTTATTCCGGATCGTTGATTCCTCAACCAATTCTGAAACTGTGCAAAAGAGGAGAGCTGCACAATGCTGCAAAACTTGTCAGAGAAGAGATCTTTGATCTCTTGTACAAAAATGCCGAGAATGACAGGCTAGTTGTGAGGCTGCACGACGGTGATCCGTCAATTTACGGGGCAATAAGAGAGCAGATTGACAATTTAAGAGAGAAAGGGGTCGAATCTGTAGTTGTTCCAGGAGTTACAGCATTTTTAGCCTCTGCTGCGGCATTAGGAATGCAACTAACATTGCCAGGTGTCACACAGACAATTATAATCACAAGGGCAGAGTCAAGAACAAAGGTTCCAAAACGGGAAAAGATCTCAGAGCTTGCAAAGCACGGGGCGACCTTGATTTTTTATCTGAGTGTACACCTTGTCTCAAATTTGGCAAAAGAGGCGATTGCGGGGGGCTATAAAAAAACCACACCGGTAGCTGTAGTGTACAAGGCAAGCTGGACTGATCAAAAAATTATCAAGAGTACGCTAGAGGACATCACAAAAAAAGTAAGAGAGGAAAAGATCACAAGAACTGCAATTGTAATTATTGGCGATGTGGTTGATCCGCAATCATATGAATACTCTAAACTGTATGATAAAAAATTCAGTCACGGTTACAGAAAGGCCAAAGTCAGATAGACAGATAATGCACTCTGTTTTTTATCTTTAATTTGGAGAGGCTGTTCTGAAAAGCTTCAGGATTGCCAGAAGTGTAGATTTTTAATGAATTTCTTTTTGAGGTATTGTTCTTTATGATTTTTGAGATTGATTCTGCAACGATGTACCCGGGATCTAGAAATTTGACATTTGGAAACTCGCTTTCAAGTAATGGTTTTAAAAATGGCAAGTGTGTACTAGAAAGGGTTACAGTATCAATTGAGTTTTTTGAAATGACATCACATAATGCTTGGTTGATGATTTTTTTGCAATGTTGTTTGTCTGTTAGAAAGATTCCAGATTCGACTAGGTCAACTAGTGCAGAGCCATTGATTTTGAAGAGCTTTACAGGTTTGGAAAAGTTCTTTTCTTTGATGAATTTTAGGATGCCCCTGCTTGATATTGCAGATTTTGTTCCAAGAATGCCGATTCTTTTAGATTCAGAAGCCAAGGCGGCCTCATCTAGAGGGGGCTTGACACCAATGACGTTAGAGTACGACAGGTTTAGCATCAGGGTAGGGGTATTTGATGCCATGACTATGAGATCCGGTGAAAATTTGAGGCTGAGTGTTTTGATGGTTTTGTTGACTATTGTGCGCAGCTGTGCATAAGATTTGTGCCCATAAGGATAGTTTTTTTGATCGGCAAAGTAGATAATTTCCGATTTTGACGTCTTTTGGATGGCCTTGATGATTGAAAGTGAGCCTAGACCAGAGTCAAAAACTGCCAATCTTGCCATAAATTCTTAGAAAAGACCCCATGAATAATAGTTTGTTAGATAAATTTAGGCTAAAGTTGATCAAAGTACACACCGCCCATTAAGACTAAACTTCTAAACCAATTAACATGCCAAACTTCGATAAAACATGGGCTCGACAAGAGACCCAGAGTGTAACCGGCAAACTCCGTGAAGCAGTAAAACCTCAGGGTGCTTTAAAGCCACGAATTCAGACTGCAGTGAACAAACTACAGGTCCAGATCTCAAAGATGGACTCTATGTTAGGCAAACTGCGTGAAAGAGATGCACAACTCTTTAAGCGAGTCGTGGCTGCAATGCAACAACACGATGCTAACACAAGCAGAGTTCTGTCCAACGAATTAGCAGAAATTCGTAAAGTTACAAAGATGCTCGGCAATGCAAGAATGTCATTAGAACAAGTTCAATTAAGACTGACAACCATTCATGATCTTGGTGATGCCATGGTAGCAATCGGACCTGCAATGTCTACAATGAAGGGATTGAAGTCATCGTTGGGAAGATTCATGCCAGAAGCTGATTCAGAATTGAATAGCATGACACAGACATTAAATGGACTGATGATGGATTCGCTTGCAGGAGACTCATTTAGTATGGAGTCTGATACTGCAAATGAAGAGACAGACAAGATTCTTCAGGAAGCATCTGCAGTAGCTGAGCAAGAGATAGGAGACAGATTCCCATCTGTGCCATCTTCAACTGAACTTTCGTCACAATCTTCTACTTCTACATTCTAAGTAGATTGAAAGTGACGAACAGTTCATTCTTTTTGTTTTACTTTTTTAGATTTACTCTGCTAGTTCCAGAGCTTTTCTTTGAACGTAAGTTTTTTGTTCAAAAGGAAGTTGCTAAATGCTGCAACAGATATGGCCGAAACCAAAGCAAGGGGATATGCAATATCGTTTGAGTCTACCAGCCAAAATACCAATCCTAGTTGAATCAGAGCTCCTAACGAGCTAAACAAACAGAATTTTCCATACTGGGAGAGAACTCTTCTTTTGGCAAAGTCCCTATCCTCAAATGTCCATACCTTGTTTAAGATGAAATTAGTGGATATTGATGCGACTATTCCAAAGATGTTTGCATGAAGGTACCACAGTTCGGTCAGGCCGGATGTAAACAGCATGGAAACCAGATAGTTTACGCCGAGTCCTGTCGCACCTACTGTAAAAAATCTTGCAGCCTTTGAGAAAAAGCGGACCGAGGCACGTTTCTCAGTTCCTGTTTTGGCTTTTCCGTCCTTGTATAACTTCCATACAGATTTAAAATAGTCAAAGATTGTTGAACTGTCTAATTTGCTAGAGCCAAACTTTCTATCCTCAAAGGTATAAGGAATCTCCTTTACATTGACGCCTTTTGTTTTTACAAGTATCTCTAATAGAAATTTGTAGCCTAGTACATCAAAATTCAGTCCATTAATAATATTTTTTTTAAAGGCAAAGAACCCAGACATTGGATCTTTTGTTTTCACGCCCAATCCTTTTTTTGCAATCAATGTTGCGATTTTGCTCATCATCTTTCTTTTGATGGTCCAGCCCTCGATGTTTCCACCGGTAATGTATCGAGAAGCGACAACAAGATCACATTGATACTGTTTGAAGGCACTGATCATCTTGGGAATAATTTGAGGAGGGTGAGAGAAATCAGAATCCATGACTACTATCATGTCTGCTTTGGCATTTTGTATTCCATGTAATATTGCAGAAGATAGGCCGTTCTTGGTCTTTCTATGAATGATGCTGATGCTGTGTTCTGTGAATCTCTTAAAATTTGAAATGTACTCATCTACAATCTTTCCTGTACCGTCAGGAGAGTTGTCATCAACTACGATGGTCTCTGCAAATATTCCTTTTGGTATAGACTGCGTGATTGACTTTAACATGTCAACTATGTTCAGCGATTCATTGTATGTGGGAACAATAATTGACACTTGTGGAGATTCTCTTATAGGCATATTGTTATCATGATGTTTTATTGTATGAATATTAATTTTTAATTTAAACACATTATCGCATATATTTACATCGTAGCTGAAAAAAGAGGGATTCTTCAGGTATATTACAAATTTGTGTATAAATTACAAAGTTTCCCCAGATAACGAGAATATGGCTAATTGACTGTTGCGCCTAAAAAATGACAAAATTGACATGCTGGGCTGGATGAGAAAAATTCCGCCCAAAAGACTGAATTTTACAACAGGCAGGCAGGCAGGTAAAGCATCAGTTTTGCTATCATGTGTAAATTAAGCAAGCCTGTAATTTGTGTACACATATTTGATTTATTGACTGGGACATACACCTCCAAATGCGATCAAGGTGATTCTAACTTAGACTGTCAAGTATCGCACAGTTATGGTACGCCGTGTCTTTACTGACCGACTCGTTTGTAGATGATCCCAGAAGGAAGAGATCTGCTGGAACATGGTACCACGGTCATGTATAATCATCATTTACTAAAGAGCAGAGCGCATAAGAAAATAGACAAGACTAAGGCCCCGAATGCTTGTTTGATCTCATAATGGGAGTCTGAGCATCAGTGTCAATAGTGACTTCGTCATCGGTTTGGAGTGAGGCAAACAGTTCATCAGATACTATCAACAGCGGAATGTCAGCTAGCGCACAGCCTGTTGCAACAGTAAGATCAGCTTTTGTGCATACCATTGCAAGCGGCGCTGCATTATTTGCCCGTATTGAATAAATTGTATATGCACCAACACTGCTGCCAACGCCAGAAGGAAATACAAGAATGGAGCCTCCAACAGGATGCCCAAAGAGATCGTGGTTCTTTGCAGAGACAATTCCGGTCTTTTTATTGACTGCGCCTAAAAAATTGATTGGTTTTTCAGATTTTAGAACAACTCCTTTAGTCTTACCGGAAACTAGAATTTTCATATTGTTTCATCTTTGATTATTTGTGATAAAGGTTTTAGATTCACATCTACACCGGTTGCATTTTTCAGATAAAATGCGCCCTTGATGCTGTTGGTGGTAACTGCATCAACGTCATCCTTGTTTATCAAAGGAGTCAGGCATGTGCAACAATCAGAGAGAACCTCGCATCCTGCACGCTCTAACTGATCAGTATATCCAATCTTTTTTGCCTGTTGTTTTACAGTTCTTGGCACAAATACCATGCATCGCTTCTGGAATGTACGCCCATTTAATCTGGTTACAAGATCAGAGATCTCCTCATATCCTAGCTGGGGACTGCCAAGTGTAATTATGTCTCCCTGCTGGGCAGTGTTCAGTTCGTCGTGAATATTTTGCATCTCTTTTTCATCAAAAATTATTTTTTCGCAGTTGGAGGTACGGGTGTTGTTGTTGTTGCTG
>JAKZUU010000021.1:0-4212 GCA_047516405.1 Candidatus Nitrosopumilus sp.
CCAACGTTTACACCAACGCCAACGGAGTGATAATCGGGATATCAAAAAGCTCTGTGGGTTCTACCGGCGACATCACACTGCTCAGGGAGGATCCCATGCCGTTTGGCAAGTGGGCCGAATCCATGCGTGATGAGGCTACCCTCAAAGAGGATAGAATTCGCATCTGGGCAGACAGGGGCTACCAGGGAACCGGCAAGGATCTGCCCGGCGCGACGCTGATGATCCCCTACAAGAGATCCAAGAAACACAGGATCCTGACTGTAGAGCAAAAGGCGCACAATCACCTGGTCAACTCTACCAGGGTGCTGGTGGAGCACTCTATCGGAAGGATCAAGCGCTACGCGCGCCTGACAGACCCGTACGACGGCACCATAGGCGAATTCAACAGGGAGTTCAACGTGATCACAGGACTTGTAAACCTGCACCTGCTCTGGGATAAGATCGATAAGAGTCCACCATCACCTGACAGGTGGGTGACATTGATTGACTGGAACGGGACCGTCCCCCTTGCAAAAGGCGCCCCGTTCTGAAGACAAAATCAGTGCACATTGCAGTGCTGTAAGGGTGCGCACTAATCTACATACACTGCCACAAAATATCTTGTCCCGCGTCAGGCCGGACCATTATGTGTATGATCAAACCCGCGATGTCGCATGCGTGGTGGTTTGATTAAAAATCCGGACAGTTTTTTCTACTGCCGACAGCAATTGCTTGGAAAATTTGTCCGAATCTTTAGTCTGAATCTTTAACCTGAGCACCATGCAGGCCTATAAATTAGATCAAAATTTTAGATATTGGTGGTCTGCACATAAGATCTTTTATGTGTTCATCACGTAATGTTCCATCCGCCCAGAATGTCGCTATCTCATCAAACTTGTTAAGCAGGGTGCCGACATCACGTTTTTCATATTCGGTGATCTTGTCATCATTCATATCTCTAAGAAATTTCTTAAAATCTTCATTCTTTCGCCAAGGCTTGTGAAGCTGCATTATGAGGTTTGTCGATGCGATCTTGTTCATGTCCTTCAGTTGTTTCTTGTTCTGGTATATGTTCCAGCCTGACCAGATACTTGAAGCTACGATCGATGCCACTATGGCACAGGCTATTACAATGCTTCAGACATGAGATTATTCATTGTTAACGCCCATTTCTTGCTTTCGGGGTATAATAGATACTATTTGGCTTTTTCAGCCCCCTGATAACCCGACAAATCCGATCCCTCGATAACTTCACAGAACCCAATTCCGTATCATTTTTAACTTATCTCAAATAACGGTATCTATGGGTTTGTTCAAACGCAAAAAAGACGATGAGAATAAAACAAAATGCGATACCTGCGGAACAGAGTTGCACGATCCCCAGCGTCTAAAAAAACATATGAAGAAGGCACATGGAAACGTCCCTGCAAAGAAACTAGATCCAAATTCAGGCGATGGCGGAACTTGGTAACAGGCGGCAATTAAATTGGAACTGAGCTCTAGTCAAAAAACTGCCATTGTATTTGGAGGTGCATTTGTAACTGCCGGTATCGTCCTATCGACTCTTGTCTTTCCATTTTGGAATCTGATACGCGAGGATGTCTTTGAGAGTGTTGAAATTCTGGCAAATGATGGCGGAACATGCTATGTCGAGACCGGCGACAACATCCCGAAAACCATCGAAGACTGCACGCTATCTGCCGGTGATAATGCCACCATCAGTTATGGCCAAGGACTTGCATGGGGTACGATAGTCAGTCCATAAATAATTATTACATTAAATCCCAACAGGTGTCATGAACTGCATCTTTTGCAAAATCATATCAGGTGAGATTCAATCCAAGTTTCTAAAAGAGACTGCGCACTCTGTATCACTCCTTGATGCATACCCACTTGCACGGGGACACGTGCTTGTCATTCCAAAAAGACACCGTCAAAAGATTCAGGACATGTCAATTGAGGAAAACGCTGATTTATTTGCCCTCGTTCATGCCATGACATCAAAGGTTGATGCCCTTACCGGTTCTACACTGATTGCAGTCCATAATGGCAGGGGGGCAGGACAAGAGATACCGCATGTTCATGTACACCTTGTTCCCAGAAACAGCAGTACTGATACTGCTGGCCCGATTCACAGCATGTTTGGCAGTTCAGAATTAAACATCTCAAAGTCAGAATCCGACGAGATATACGACAAACTAAAAATTCAATGAGGGAACAGCTTTTCTTTTGTAATCAGGTTCTCGACTTTGATTGCCTTTGTCGGACAGGTCTCTGCTGCGCTCATTATCTTGTTTACTCCCTCCCCTTTTTGATCAATGACTGACGACTTGGGATTTGATTTTGCACTCTTGTCAATTTCAAATACACCCGGTGCAATAATCTCACAGCTACAGCAACCGATACACAAACTTTTATCCACATTTACAAAAAGATCCGGCTGAACCTTTGGCTCTTGTGCCTTCTGGTACTCTCCATTTCTCCCATCAGCGCGTGCGCGGGCATTGTACTCTTCCCAGAACCTTTTTTCGTACTCTCTCCATACGCTGGGATCCCCCTCTTCAAATTCGCGGGTGTATTTACTCCAGTCCTGCTGTGGGACGTCTTCCTCATTTTGAGGCGCCCCCCACTGGGGTCTTTTCTTAAAATCGGTCTCTTTCTTATATTGACTTGGCTCTCTTTGCACCGCATCATCTCTTTGGTTGTAGTTCTTTTTGAGATGGTTGTACGCCTCTGTAATTTTTTTAAACTCTTCGTCCTTGCTATTCTCCTGGATTTTATCAGGGTGTACCTCCAGCGCCATCTTTCTGTACGCTGCCTTGATCTGCTCTTGTGACGAACTGGAATCCACATTTAAAACCCTGAGTGCCTGGTACGTATTCAATACATTACATTATCTGTTACGTATTAAAAATAGTTGCCTAATATCTGGGAATTATCTGTCTTTTTCTAGCACAATCTCATCAGATGCCTTCCATGCAGGTTCGACGATGCATAAAAATCTCAAATCCTCTGATCCTGAATTCTCAAGGGACTGTCTGGAGTTTGCAGGGACATACACTGCATCATCTTTTTTGACATGCTGTACAACCTTGTCGACCTTTAAATCCCCGCAGCCTTCCAGGATATAGTACACTTCAGAGGACTTTATTATGTGTAGTTTGGATCTCTTTTTGGGTTTTAATGTAAATTGTGCCAGACTATAGTTGATTCCATCTGATGTGTTGGATGGATCAAAATACTGTTTTATCGCAGTTCCCTCTGCGCCCTTGACTGTGTTTATCTGGGAATCTTGACGTAGCAACATCTTACCTAGACAATTTCTGTGACTCTGGTTTTAAAATCTGACTCGTACCACTCTGTTTTGTATGCTGCGTTCTTCTTTGGTAAAACATTGATTGCAATGTGTGAAAACTCTCTGTCTTTTCTGACAGAACCATGTGTATGAAGCGCCTTTGCCGGGATGTATACGATATCTCCCTTGTTGATGTTGATCTTGTCTGTCTTTTTAATCTTAAAGTTAGTCTTGTTTTTGCCATATCTTCTGAACATCTCAAGACTGCCGTTTCCTTTAACTCCGATTAATATCTGATCTCCGTTGTGATAGTGAAGCTTTGTCCTTGAACCACTCTCAAAATGAACATGATACATGTCATGGCTTTGCAGCTTTATTTTTTCAGAGAGTATCTTCATCCACGTCTTTGATGTAAACCAGTCAGGATTGACATCCCTTCTGTCCTTTGTGCCCTCAATGTTGGTCTTTTTCATGCTGTTATATCCTCTCTAAAATGTCCCTTTTCTTTGTTTGGAATTCCTCGTCTGTAATCACGTTTAGTTTTCTTAATTCTTCTAGTTTTGCTAATATTTCCAGATCGTTGGGTGGTGGTGATGATGGTTTTGCAGCCATCTTCTTTACAGACGTTATTGTCTGATCCATCGTCTCAGCTCCTTTTTTCTGCAATGCCTCGCCTTTCACCTTTGCTTTTTCATGAATCTCTTTGCCGGTTTTAGATGCCTGTTTGGCAGCCATCTCTTTTAATTCTAATGCGTTATCCTTAACCTCATCTGCCTTTTTGATTCCCTCCTGCACTACCTCATCTGCCTTTTTGATTCCCTCCTGCACTACCTCATCTGCCTTTTTGATTCCCTCCTGCACTACCTCATCTGCCTTTTTGAAGAATTTGCCAAGGTACTTGTCTTTACCACTCTTCATACTCTGTATGCCATCTCAAA
>JAKZUU010000022.1:0-7458 GCA_047516405.1 Candidatus Nitrosopumilus sp.
ATCATAAAAATTGATTCCGCGCATGTTGCATGTTGCATGCACGCTCATCATTATTGCTGTCCTGTCTGCACCCTTTTTTGTCCTGCTTCCGTACAGGACTTTTCGTGCCTCTGCAAACGCCCTGAGCATCCTCTCACTGATATTGTTGTGGTACTGCACATCATACAAAATGAATGTAAACAGGCTGTCAATCTCCCTTTTCAGGCGCTTTACATATCTCTTGCAGTCCTTGCAGTCGTACTTTTTGCCCATCAGCCTGCGTACCCTGGCCTTGAGCTTTTCCATTCTCCTGACGCATTCTTTTTTGGAGTTTCTGTTGTTGTGTCCCTTTTTGTGCCCTATTGCATCCTTGAGAATATGATACAGGGTGGAGAAGAACCTGGAAAACTCTGGGCTGGTGTTTTTCTCTTTTGTGCGGTACACGTCTCGAAAATAGTGTAGCAGGCATTTTTGTTGCATGCCTCCGATACAATTCCATGCGCCAAACGAGTCTGAGACTACGATGCCGTCAAACTCTTCTAGTATGGATAATGTGCAACCTTTCTCTTCCTTGACTTGTCAATGGCAAAGACTGCCTTGGTCTTTGCCCACAAACACCCAATACCCAATAGCGATCGCCGTTTACATACCATCCGGTCTCATCCCCGTACACGGCCGTGTTGCCGTGCATCCCCGTTTTCAAATCCTCATACAACGGCTCAAACGCATTTCCTACCACATCGCAGAAATGATTCAGGGTTGCCTTTGATATATCTACACCATGAAATATCGCCATGAGGTACTTTATCTTTCCAAACGAGATGCTCATGCACCATTGTGGCCACCCGGACCATGACAGCGACCCCAAAATGCTCTTTTGGGCGCACGCCATCAAGTGTCGGTGTGCGCTGCCTGTCGCAGTTTTTACAATATCTTCTTGTGACAGTCCATCTAGTTGCAGTCCATTTAAAGTCAATCAGATCCTCTGAAACTCTGTTGTATGTCTCAGTCGGATCAGAGAGGGCACATCCACATTGTGGGCATTGGGTCTGGTCTGCGTCCATCTCTACGTCTATCTTCGGTTCCGGTCTTTGGTGTGATGATCTGTTTTTAGTTTTTTTTGAGGATTTTGCAGTTCTTGGATATCCCTTGAAATTTCTTACGTTGTAGCTTCGTTTGTTGCCTGTAGCACCTTTTGAGGCATTGCCGCCTTTGATGCGCCTTTTTAATTGATCGTTTTCTTCTCTGAGATGTGCAATCTGCTTTTCCGATTGATCGTTTTCTTCTCTGAGCTGTGCAATCTGCTTTTCCGATTGATCGTTTTCTTCTCTGAGATGTGCAATCTGCTTTTTCAACTGTTCAATCTCCTCATCTCTTGCCTTTGTTGCTGTTTCAAAATATTTTATGAGATAAACTACACTAGGGTTATTCCAATCAACCTTGGTGGGATCCAAGCTGGGGATCATATGTGTCTATTAATTCTTAAACCTAAATCAGTTTTTGTTCATAAAAAAACAAAATGAAGCTAAAACAATCACACACAATATCTTGAAAAATCACTTCAGAAGCGCGAGCTGTTACGATTAATCTAATATTCTTAGTTTGAATAGTATTACCTTGCGTGGATATCCATTGCGATTTTCTTGTGTAGCAGAAGAATGTGAATCATATGATACTGGAAAGCGAAAGATTAGTTTGTTTCTATCTATTTTTTTAAAATATAACATCGTGTAACCATTTTCTTTGGATAGCAATATGTTCTTGTTGTTTCTAGTAAGGGATTGATCATCTTGACCCTCTCCAACATATGTTAGAAATCCTACATCATCGTCTTGAGTGTCACGATAACCGTTTGGATTACTACTAGCGTTGCCTTTGTAATCTATTATAGAATCAATCAAGATGATGACTTTGTTTTGGTTACTCGGTCGTATACCTCCCATATTTCTAACTTTAAATTCTGAGTAAAGTTCTGCCTCTGTGAATATTTCACCTTGTCTTGGAATTCTCATCGCCACCTATGGCATAATCCATCTTAAAATAGTTATTGGACTAAACATCACACTCTATCAAATTGGCAAAAAAACATAATGTATCAGTCAAGACGTTTTTTACTGACATTCCAACATACTAAATTCAGCAGAATAACAAAGACTTGAAAATTTGACACTAGTCATAAGAATCTATGAACTTGTCGGCTTGTGAGTATACAAACTTGTTCCATGTTTTGATCTTTTACTATATGATCAATAAATGTAGAGATATATGATGAACTCCAATACGTGTAAAATCTTTTTCCAGTATTGACATATCTTTCATTTCTAACATCATCTTTCATGAGATTCCACATTCATTGAAACTGTTTCATTGGGATTTCTATGGTTATATTGGTTAAAGCAGGCGTAGTGAACGACCAAGTTAATCAATCTTTATTAGCAGTTTAATTGTTTTTAACCTTCCAAATTAAACACAGGTCCGCGATACTCGAATATGAAAAAGAAAAGACTGACAAGAGGAGATAATTTTCTCCAAAACGTTGGCATAGAAAAGCTCAAGAAATTGCGCAAAAAAGAGACAGACGCAAAGGCAAGGGACAGGATGCTGGTATATATCTACAGGAAAGAGGGCAAATCGATTCGAGAGATCGGAAAAATCTTTGGCCAGGCATACTCTACCATACGTGACTGGCTGGTTCGTGCAGATCAGGCAGGACTTGAAAGGCTCTACGACATATCCCCGCCCGGACTTTCGCGCAAGTTAAGCCCCAAACAGATTGCAGAACTCAGGGCAGATCTCATATCAGGTCCGCAAAAGCACGGTTTTGAGTCCGAGATGTGGACGGGCAGGATGATGGTAGAGCATGTCAGAAGAAAGTACGGTATAGAGCATGTTCCACGCACAATGCAGCGGCTGATGCACCATGTGGGATTCTCATACGTCAAGCCAAGGCCCAAGCACCCAAAATCAGCCTCAAACAGGGAAAAAAAGGCGTTTAAAAAAAAGCTAGATGGATAACAACATACTACTCCAACCGCGACTACAAGATACTTGCAGGTGACGAGTCATCACACATCATAGGCTGGAACATACAAAAGGGATGGTATCTCAAGGGCGTTCCGCCGACTGCGCCCACGATTCTCTCCAGAGAAAGATTCTACTCCATAGGCGTCTTGGGCGACGGGACACTGTACTGTAAATTCTATGACAAGGTCAACACTGCAAACTATATCGAGTTTTTGGTAGGTGTCCACAAGAAATACGGCAAGTTCGTCCTGTTCCTTGACAATGCGGCATATCATAAGTCCAAAGCTCTGAAAGAATTCCTTGCAGGAATGGGTGATCAGATCAAGATCGTGTACTTTCCACCATACACACCGGATCTGAATCCCATAGAGGGAGAATGGAAGATGTTCAAAAAATACACTGGAAACCGTCTGTACCAAAGTGTCGATGAGATGCAAAAGTCCATACGTGAAATGCTGAGGAAAAAAGAGATCCCAGTTGTAAAAATGAGCGCATACTTGCGTCGTTAACTACGTACATCTGAGAAGCCGGTGCCCCGCATCTGTAGTATTTGTCTGACTTGTGGTGTACCGCCTTTTTTGATCTCCGGTGGTGGGAGACGCTGGTATGGCCGGGCCGCAGGTCTGGCCATACCTTGTCTATTTCTTGATTTTATCTGGTTGTCAGGATCTATCCCAAAACCTTCTTTGTGTTAACTGTCGTGATCTGAGGTTCTGTTACCTCTGTACTCTGAGCCTTCAGATTGAGGAAGATTTGTCCTTGCATCTCATACCTTAACGTACCCTTTCCTTGTTCCAGTATGGAGAATTGCATTTTGGACTTGGACAGTTTTTGGGTGCAGAATTGGTACTATGCCAGATATGACCACATCTGTTGCACTCATATCGCCAATAGTCACCATCTACTTTTTGACTCATACACAGGAAAATAATTGCACATTATATGAGTCTCAACTATATGTAGATTAAACCCATACTATAATATGAAAAAGTTACAATGATGACAAAAATAGTCATAGGTGCAAAAACACCCGCGATGAGGCCTGTTATCTCTGAACATTCTTTTCCTTCCCACCTTGTAGTTTTTGAGGTATGCCGGAAAGAACAGGCAGAGGACCATCATACAAAACGCCAGTTTTTATAGAGAAGATCCAGCCTGCATCTCCTGGCAACCTGACAAAACCCTATTATCTGATAATACGACGATGTTAATGTTCAAACACCTCTCTATCTGATGCTGTCTCTTTGCTGCGCATCAAGATTTTTCTAGTAGCCCGAGGCAGATTCGAACTGCCGTCTCTGCCTATCCACTCCTGAGATCCAGAGGGCAGAATCCTTGATCTAAGTTACTATTTGACCGCTAGACTATCGGGCTACCACAAAAAATCATAATGTTTGAGAATATAACCATTTGCTGTAACGCAATGCCATCTAAATTTAGTTCAGGATCGACAAAAATTTAAGATATGCAGCTATGATTCAAGCAACTTGCATTTGTAATGTCTTTTGTACCTGTTGGCATCATAATGATTTTGTCGACTTGGGAAGAATCTTTGCACAAATCCTGAATTATCCCATTTCATATCAAACCCTGAAACAACAATGTCTGTTCTTAAATCCTTACACCCGTATTGTTGACTGTCTGCTTGTGCTCTAACGCATGGCACCGCATATCCGTAAAATAAAATTTGTAATGATCTTTACTTTAGACATGGCACAAACATACATGGAATACGGGCCATCTGATGTCACAAAATTTATCTTCAAGAGTCACACGATCACTTTATCTTTACCTCGTAAACGGCAGTCCCATAATCACATTGGGCCTTTAGCCTCATATACGGAATCAATCTGAAATGTATAGAGTACCCGCCCTTCTCTTTTCGCACAATTCCCTTCTGTATCAAGGACGCAAGCCCTCTTGAGGGGGTCATAATCGAGATATTCCATTCTTTGCATATCTGTTCCCGTTTGCGCTGAAACTGCTCAAGTGAGAACTCTACCTCGCCAATCTCCAAAACCAACGGCCAGACTATCTCATGCCAGACAAACCTTCTCTTCTCTGTCGCAGTTGCGTGCTTTCCTTTCTCGCTCAACATTAATAACATCTGGAATTGATCTTATAACTTGAGTTGTCTCAGAGCGAAATTGAAGAGTCTCTTAATCTGTTGGAAAAGGACTGGGATGTAGACCCCGTACTGAGGAGATTCATGCTTGGCAAAATCCATGACGTAACTGACCACTCTTTCAAGGTTCGTGATGTCGTGTTTCATGTACCGTTTTTAAACTCTGAGAAAAAATACATCCTGTGGAAGTGCTTTTGGCCTGACTGCCACAACTGCTGTGACAGGCAGGGCAGACTGCCGCTGACATCTGATGACCTGATAATTATTGGCAAAGGCCTGAAATACGCAAGACCCTCTGACTTTATAAAAAACGAGACGCTGACTGTCACGTATCAGGACCGCAATCCTTCCGGTGGTGTCACTACCATGACTACAATTAACCTGAAAAGAAAGGTCGATGAGACACACGACGATGATGGCACGCACATCTCCTGCAGGTTCCTCGATGATAAGGGCGGGTGCAGCATGCATCCTTCACGTCCAGGCGTCTGTTATCTCTATCCGTTCTCAAGCTGGCTTGAAAATGAGAAAGGTTCGGCACGGGTCCATGCGACATACCAATTCACCGGCGACTGTCCGGGGTTTTATCTTGAAGAGAGTCTTGATTCGATGAAAAAAGAGTTCGAAGAGTATTCGAAGATAATATACGACTACAGCATGGCATCGAACCGCACCGGCCGTGAAGGATTCAGTAGTGTGAGTCTTTAGGCTGCTGTCGCTGTTGTTATTGCTGATGCTACCACTGTTGTTGCTACTACTACTAGGCCTTTGCCACTTTTATCAGGTCCGCTATCCTTATGTCCATTCCAAACCTGTCCTCATTTTTCTTCATGTATCTGAATATTGACAAAAAGTTCGGCAGGGCCTTGATAAAACTAAATTCCTTGTGGATTTTGGCCCTTACAAACTTGAACACCTTTGCATACACCTTGTAGTGATTCTCTACTGCCTTTTGATATGCCTTGAAATCGTGCATGTTCTCCAAAAATATATCCACACACTGCATGGATGGTATGATTCCCTCGCCCAGCAACGCATACACGGTCCCTATCGACTCTCCGACGCCAACTACCTTTCCCGAATAGTACGGCTTGCACTGGTCAGGGGTAGCAAGCCTTATCGGACGGCCCTTTGTTGCAACTATCTTTCCCCCGTACTTTTCTAGAAACTCGTTGGTCGCCTTTATGTGGTTCTTATTGTAGTCCCCTGCGCCAACATGTGCCCACTTTTCACCCAGCGGAAAGTACCAAAAGTATCCTGACATCCCGGGGAACGGCTCTATGTAAAAGTCATCAAATGGAACGGCATCTTCGTATTCGATTTTGTACTCGTATGTCGGCAGAAAGAAATCTTTCTTTAACTTTGGCAGATACGTCCTGCTAAATCCAGTACAATCCACTATCATGTCGTACTGTTCCTCTAACTCTTCTAACTTTGGGGCCTTGCCATAAACTATGTCGCTGTCCTTGATAAAATCCTTGATTAGTCCTAACTTGTCATATGTGCACAGTCCCTTCAACTTGATATCGAACTTTACGTTGTTGCTCATCTTTACATGCATGTTCTTGCCGTCATGAATCAAAAAGTCATCAAAGTTCCTGCCAGTCTTTCTGCAAAACTCTGTTAATTCTGACTTTATCGTACCCCATGCACAAATTGAGTCGTGCTTCTCCTGTATCATCCTCTCGTATCCGACAACTGTGTGTTCCGTATCCTTTAATCTTGCCATAAGATAAGACCCTGCAACACCCATTCCCATTACTGCTATCTTCAAGTTACTTTGCTTATTTTATGCCTAATAAATACACTATCTGAAATCTTGTCCCAATTAGAAAATATTAATTAGCGGAACGTCGTAGTTAATCTGTAAGGTAGTCTTATCTGTCAGTACTGCCAGATAAGAGTTAGATCGCTCTCATCGGAAACTTACCGGTACCGGTCTTAAGCGAAGAGCTCTCATCGACGATCCTTCTTCAAGGAGTCGGTCTTAAGCTCATCTACCTTGCAATTAAATTTAACACTATTCTTACAAAGATATGGATACTGCAGAGGCAATAAGATCAAGGCGCTCCATCAAAAACTTTGATAAGAATTACAAGATGACAAAACAAGAGATCACAGAACTGTTGGAATTGGCAGTCCTCTCGCCAACATCGTACAACATTCAAAACTGGAGGTTCGTTGTAGTCACTGACCAGGCACTAAAAGACAGGTTGTCTGAGCTCTCACATGGCCAGCATCAAGTCTCTGATGCGTCGCTAGTCATCGTTTTATGCGCTGACCTGAACTCCTGGGACAAGGCACCTGAGAGGTATTGGGCAAACATACCT
>JAKZUU010000023.1:0-3727 GCA_047516405.1 Candidatus Nitrosopumilus sp.
CCTGTAAACGGGATCAGGTGTTTGTCTATGGCCAGTTTGTGACCTGTCTTCTTCTCAAGACCTAATCCGTTCTTGACTGTATTATTTAACATGCGTCTGCACAGGGTGTCCATCTTGTCTGAATCTATTGCACTTATCATCCCTAACAGCCACTGAGATGTCGGGATGCAGATGTTCTTGTCATCTTTGAGCATGACTGACAGATCTGCCACGGCCTTGTTGGCAATCATCCTGTCTTGCACATGTGTAACAAAACCAGAGAGGCATCCTCAAGATCGTACAGGGCGTTATACTTTGTTGAGAACGGTATATTTACATATTCCAACGCGTCATGCAAGACCTTGAATTCTTCTTTCGTAACGATGTCCCGGAAACCTTGTTCATTTTTCTGGTTTGACATGTTGACTGGTTAAGTTTTGAACATTTAGCGTCGTATATCAAAAAATAATGTCAATTAGATTATGAAATTATGGGCAAAAAATCCATTTACGGAGCACATTTTCAACTTCTGACATGTGTTAATGAATCACATATACAAACAATTACTGAACGTGGATGGCAGATATCAACTATGAGATCATTGGAGTTAGAGCGATTGAATTAGTGTTTCTTTTGTTGTGATGTTTAATTTATTATGACGTTTATTTTGTTAAATATCTCTTGTGAAAGATAGCCGTATGTTTTTATGTCTTTACAAAGCATGCATACACCGTCGTCAATCTCTAATATACTAAAAATTATACTTTCATAAATTTTTATTTTAGCATCAATTTATACCATATCTTCATATACAATTTCAAATAAATTTCATTACGTCTTTTAATTTTATTGTACACGTAAAAATTTCATCCAAGTTTACAAAAACGATTCAATTTTTCCTAAATTGATACAATTTTACTATGCCAAACACAGGAATTCCAACATACATACCGATATTTAGCACAATTAACGAGATTCCGTATCCCAACATCTCTTCTTCCGAGTTAATATCCACATAATTCAGTAATGATAATGATGATAGCATGGGGGTAAGTGCCACTTGTACAACCTGCCTGAATATCGGTTGCTCTCTTTCCAAGTCTGCAACTGCTGGTGAAAATGAATAGTAGAACTGGTTAAACTCTGCCATAAATGCAGCGCCTGAATGTGTTGATAGAATTGTGTTATCCCTAATTTCTCTTAACTGTTGGACTTGCGGTGCTAATTCTGAGCCATACGCTGCAGTTGCAATCAAACATCCTCCATCTTTTTTCTGATTCGAGTACGTATTTGATCCTAATTCTGGCTTGACAAAAACGTTACCTACTTTAATATCAAAAGAAACCGTTTCTGGTGGGATTGGTTGAAACAAAATTCCCTCCATTGTAAAGCCCATAGTATATGTTCCTTCTCCAAGATTAAACTCGATTGGAATGTTTGCAATACCGACTGATGTATGTATCAGCGGAGTTGGCCCAAAAACCATTTCGCCATCTTTTGAAACTGACACGTAATAATCAATATGCTCTTGGGTTTTTTCTGTCTGTGGATTGATAAATTCAACGTTTATCTTGGTTTGTATGTTTGGTTCAATATCATCATATGTCAACTTTACATTGAGTGTTCCCTTCTCGCTAGGCAATGTTTGTGATTCTGCAAATGCCGGAATAACTAATAGCGGAATTAGTAATAAAGCAAGCAAACCTTTCATATACTTTTATTGTAAATCATAAATAAAAATTGTACTCTGTTTTCCAGTAACAAGTTTCCTGCATAAAAACAATCTACCCTCTGCTTATACTGCATCTAAAAAACAAACATTGTTCCATGCCAATCTTCAGTCTATATCTGACTAAAATTTTCTTACACAACACCAATCATTGCAAAACAGACATAGGCAGACGGTACAATAGACGATGCCATCTTTATTCAAAGCATCCGGTTTTTGATTCGGCAAGGAATTTTAATTGTTTAGCAGCAAGATCAAGAACATCAACGATATCGTGCCTAAAATCCCAAATGCGAGATGGAGGGAAAAAAGACAGGATAATCAATTTTCAGCGCCTGTCATCTGCAGGGCAATGCAGACAAATCAGGTCTTCTTATTCACGCATTTTCAAATATCTGGCAAACAATCTTGGCATATTTAAGAATAAAACTTATCTGAGTGACTAAAACTGAAATCAGCTTTAAATATGGAATTAACTAAAATGTTGTATTGTATAACAAACTAACATTATTTCTTGTTGCCGTAAGCATTCTCACAGTATCTTTTGCCGCTCTTCCCAACGCATTTGCACATGGTCTAGGGGGAGATCAGGCCGAACCGCTATCTTTTGGAGACACGCAAGTTACGGTTCGTACTGATTTAACTCCCTATGACCTTACACTAGGAGATATTGATGAGGTGAATATGAAGATAAGATTTTTTGACGTTGAGACGAACTTGACATTAGATCAGGTAACATATAGAATTGAAATCTGGAAAAGTGGGGAACTGCTTGCAAGAAGTCTCTTTTTTGACGATGATGGCAGACTAGATGTAGAGATACGCCCTGTAACTAACTGTAATGAAAATGAGTTATGGCGATGCACTATTTACGGCGGTTCTGAACACTCCGTTTCACCAGGCGCACTCTATGTTTTTGGTGCAGACTGTACTGATGAAAATTTAGATATATGCGCAAGGCCTACAATCACCGGTCCGGTTTTTATTCAAGGTGGGCTGTATAACATTCGCATAGATGTTGAATCTGCCACCAGTCCAAGAACCTTGCTGTCTGAAATACTTAGCTATGATACATTCGTCAGTATTGCAAAAAAGCAAGATTTCCTGATTCAGACTGCCAATGCGGAGGTTCCGGTAGTTGTCAAGACGTACTATGACGATATTGAAAACTTTGAATTTGACGCGTCTGACAATTCAATTAGCTTTGATATGCCATTTGACTGGGATCCGGACTACATCGACTTGGTTCCGTTAGTACATGAAGAGGTTAGGATTCCAGATTCATTTGAGCCATTTGTTCCAGGAAGACAGTTTACAGGCTATGTAAACGGCATAGAACTTGATCAAAGGGGATTGATATCTGGTCCATACAGCATTGACGAAACAAACATCCTTCATTTTTTTATCACAGATGAGACACTAAAAAAGATCAATGACGCACTTGGTCCGGACAACTATTCAAACAAAGTAATGAGTCTGAAAATAGTCCCATCACCTGAGATTGAGGCGGTATCTAGCGATTTTTATCTTGCTGACCTTGAAGACTTGGAACGACGAGTTCCAACGGATGTATCTGTTTCATACGACAGCACATACGGCGCCGATCAGGACATACCGTTTGAGTTTGCATTCTTTAATGAAAATAGAGCATTAATCCCGGATGTAAGATATGCCTATGTTGTTTATGACGAATCCAAACAAGAATTGGCACGCGGAGGCTATGATGATACGGCGACTCCCGGAATTATAGCCTTTGAGGGATTGGATGTCCAAAACATCTACATCCCATCTCAAGGTCTTATCAGAATTGATGTCTTAGTTTATGGGGTTGGACTGGACTATGACCAAAAATATGCTGGGATTGGCACGGCAGGCTTAGACATAGGTTCTGGTTTGACAACATCTGTGCCTGAAGCAGCATCAATTCCTAGCTGGATTAAAAATAATGCTGGATGGTGGGCAGACGGTACCATAGATGATGCCACCTTTATCCAAAGCATCCAATTTTTGATTCAAAAT
>JAKZUU010000024.1:0-5813 GCA_047516405.1 Candidatus Nitrosopumilus sp.
CTGCAGGCGAGAACGAATAGTAAGCTTGGTTAAATTGCAACATGAAGGCAGATCCTAGCTCCGTGTTTAAAAATACGTTCTCACGTACTTCTCTTAGCACCTGAACTTGCGGTGCAAGTTCTGTCCCGTAGGCAGCAGTGACAATAAGACATCCGCCGGCATCTGATTTTTTCGTCGCCTCCTCAATGTTTTGCTCAGTTATTTCTTGGGGCGTACTGTCATTCAATACGTTGGCGCTGTCTGCCGGTAACGTGTAGGCATCAATCTGCACAATATTTACCATGTTGCCGTGAAATGCCGTAATTATTGCATAGACATTGCCGTCATCCTCATATACTGCAATACCTGTTGGGCCATCAAGTTCAAAGTTCTCACCGTCTCGAATAGTTGCAACGACAGCCGGGTTGGTAAGATCAGATATGTCAATAATCTGGACTGCATCACTATTAAGTGCAGAGACTATTGCGTACAAGTTGCCCTCGTCATTCTCATAAACTATAATGTCCGCAGGGCCGTCAAGTTCAAAATCGACATCGTCTCGAATAGTTGCAACGGCAGCCGGGCTTGTTGGGTCGGTAATGTCGATAATCTGGACTGCATTGCCAAGACGCGCTATGATCATAGCATATGCATTGTTGTCATCCTCATAAATTGCAACACCCCATGGACCGTCAAGTTCAAAGTTGTCACCGTCTTGAATTGTTGCAACGGCAGCCGGGCTTGTTGGGTCGGTGACATCGATAATCTGGACTGCATCACCGAAATGTGCCGGAACTATGGCGTAGATGCTGTTGTTATCCTCATAGATTGTAAAACCAGATGCGCCATAAAGTGTATAGTCTTCATCATTCAGAATGGCTGCAACTACAACTGGGTTTGTTGGATCGGTGATGTCAATAATATGAACCGTGTTGCTGTTATGTGCCGTGATTATGGCATAGATGCCACCGTTACCACCCTCATAGATTGCAATATCCACCGGGTCGTCAATTTCAAAGTTAGTACTGTTCTGAAGTGTTGCAACTGCAGTCGGGCTTGTTGGATCTGTGATGTCAATAATTTGAACTGCATCACCAATACGTGCTAGGACTACGGCATAGATGCCACTGTCATTATCGTAGACTGCAACATCCCATGGACCGCCAAGTTCAAAGTCGCCACCGTCACGAATAGTTTCCACAGGAGTAATCTCTATGTTAGATGCAGCAAAGGCGTAGTTGGAAGAACCTGCCAATGTGATGATCTCTTGCACAGATTGTGCATCAATAGTGTCAAAAATTGGCAAATAGAACTTGGGATCTGTAGGAGATGGCTCTGCTCCGCCAGAGTATGTGAATATAAAAATAATTGCAAGTATTACAAAAAACGATGTGTGAGAAACTCTAAAAGTTGCTTGCATATTACTAACTATGATAAAAGTATGTCCATTTATTATAGTTTGAACGCATGAAAAAATCATTTTAGTCTCCAAAAATCATGTCGCCTACGCGCAGTCAAATGCACATTGCAAGAGTATTTCAAACAGCATGGATCAAAGAAGATATCAAGGACTAACAGCTAAGATGAAAGGAGGCATTGTTATTGGATGTAACATTATTGCTTGCAGATATCAGAGCTTTTTTAATAAAGTAAATCTAGGTTTGTCCGGTTCGATATCCTCATGCATGTCTACATTGCTTACAATCCTTACCTTTTGATTTAACCATCTGTTTTGCATATTACGAAATTTACAATACTTGTCAATTTGTTTCTCTGTAGGTTCAAATTTTTCACAGTTCATAATGTATCTTTTTGATACTCTATACATCTCAACAACTCCTTGTTCCACTATAGCATCATCTAGATAATTCATCAATCCGTGTGTAAAAATAAAATCTATTGAAGAATCTTCAAATGGTAGCTCGATAATGCCCCCTTTTCTGAAATCAACTGCAGGTAATTTGCGTCTTGCAATGGCTAGTGCACATTCATTGAGATCAATTCCATGAATCTTGTCAGTGCTTGCTAACAATGTCAGATCAATGCCTGTTCCACAACCGATTTCTAAAACACTTGTACAGCGCAATCCTCTGACTAGTTCACTTACAAACTTTGCAAATTCTTCATTATACCTTGATTCGTTTGAATCTGCATACTTGCTCCAAAATTCTTCATCATACTCCATCATGATTATATCAAAATAACACCGTATTTGTTATTAATCATGACTGCATCTGCACGGAACTAATTTTGTGTCAAAGGTACAATCATGCGGCCCGTCTGCCTTCTCCTGTGTAGGAATCTCCCTCATGCAGTCATTATGACGTCCTTTTCTGCAAAACCAGCATATTGTATCGACATCTTCTGCATCACACGAATTCATGCTAAACCATATTTTTTACGCTTAAAAAACTAGATGAATTAAATAAGAATTAGATAAATGTCAGCCATGACAAAAATCGCTCGTCTTTGCCCATCACCACATCAGTAAACGATCTCTGTAACTCTTTAGTTTTTTTGCCCATATTGCCAGCGCCTATCTTTATCGCATCAATCTGAGTTACTGACTTGACTTCTGCTGCAGTTCCCGTCATGAAAACTTCATCGGCAGTATATAGATCATCTCGCTGCAAGTCATGCTCTGTTACGGATTCGCCGTTCTCTTTTAGGATTTTAATAATACAATCTCTTGTTATTCCGTTCAGACCTCCGGATGTCAGCGGTGGCGTCTGAATTATGCCGTCTTTTACGATAAAGATATTTTCAGCGCTACTTTCTGCAATCGTGCCTTGCATGTTCAACATGATGGCCTCATCATATCCATTATTCAATGCCTCCATTCTTGCAAGTGTCGCATTTCCGTAATTCGATGCAGCTTTTGCTTGCATCGGTTGGCATCTTGAATCAATCTTGATCCAGCTTGAAATTTGACACTTTGATCCAGAAAATTTACCTGCCTTTGACTCACCCATACTCCACTCCCAACATGCAATAGAGACATCAACTTTGTTTGCAGTAGGTGTTAATCCCATTGAACCGTAACCACAATACGCCAACGGTCTGATGTATGCCTCTTTTAGTCTTCCTGCCTTTACTGTCTGGATGATTGCATCAGAGATCTCCTTTTTTGAGAATCGCATCTTCATAGAATATAATTTTGCAGAAGTGAAGAATCTGTCAATGTGTTCAGGCAATCTAAAAATTGCTGAACCTGCCGGCGTATTGTAACACCTTATCCCCTCAAAAATTGACGTCGAGTAATGTAATGCATGAGTCAGCACATGAACTTTAGCATCTTTGAACGGTACCAACGTGCCGTTCATCCATATCTTGCCTACCTCTTTCATAGGTGAACGAAAAAACAAAGCTAATTTAAAGAATTGTGTTTATTTTGAAATTTTAAAAAGATAGTTACATATCTGAATGGATAGTATCGTTTGTATGGATTGGACTTTGGGCGTTGCAGCAATAGTGATGTTGACTGCAGGACTAGTCGGACAGGCATTTGAGATGAGAAAGATTCGTCTTGCAGCAGACAGCTTGGATACTGCCAACATATTTGTCGATAAGAGAAATTTCAAGTGGTATGCCGTACTTGGCGCAGGCATCGCTCTTTGGTATATTGCTGAGCGTGGCTAATGTGATCTATATAGATAATCTCTAAATACTTGATACTCTAATGTATAGTAGCGTGTTTTGGGTAACGCCGAACTAAATCTAGATAACGGTTCAAGAACAAACCCATGATGGTGCTAGCAGGCGAAAGCCCGTATAGCACCACACTATTCTTTTCTCAGATAAAATCGATCTTAGATATCTCTTGATGTATTGACTCGATGGCCATACTGATACTGTCATGAGTGTCTTCCATAACAATAATTATTCTAGATGTCTCTTCTTGCGCATCTATGTTCAAGATGTTCAGTCCTGCTTCCCCTATCTTTGCACTGGTTCTAGATACGACTTGTCTTACTCTCCACATCTCATCACCGATCAATGTAATGACTCCACGGTGATACCTGATTACTGCAAGGGGATCAAATCCTAACATGTACGACTCGTGTTTTTTAACATAGTCCCCATCAAGGAACAGTATTCTGGAAAACTCAGTGTCGTCTTTGGTATACGGTGACAAGATTACAAATTCACTGTAATGTTTGTCTTTTTTTAGCGATGTTATTAATTTATGAACGGTGTTGGTTTCAATTGCAAATATTGCACAGTTCTCTTTTCCTGTAACTAGCTTTATTGGATGTCCATTTTGCTTATCAAGTATTCTCTTTATTGTGGTTCTTTTTTCAGGATTTTTCATGTTTGTGATGGTTATTGGTACATCCACCCCGTTTTCCACCATCTCTTTGATTGCGATAGGATCCAGTATATTCATTCCAAACATGCCTGCAAGTCTTGCCTCATTATATGACAATGCGTGTATCTCCCTGAGATTTGCCGTTACAATTTTTGGGTCAGCTGAAACTACGGTACTGTCTTTTTCAAAATCTACACTTGTCTCATATTTTTTATGAAACAATATTCCAAGATCTGCAGCAGTTCTGTCAGAACCTCCCCGCTCATATGTCGTGAGCTGGTTCTGCAGCGTCTTTCCGATGAATCCCCCGATGGTGACGACATCATATTTTTCGACCAGCTGCGCCGTCTTGTCCATTGCATTTTTTGACTCGGTTGGGAGAAAATTGGTAAATTCGATGTTGTTGCTGGTAATTATCGGCCAATCCTTAAAATCTACTGCATGAGAGGAGATGTTGTTGCTTTTGAGGATATAGTTCATCACATGCGACATCAGTATTTCGCCTGAAAATGCCAACGCCGTTGAACGAACCTCGTCTTCGAACGTTTTTGTTTGAAATGCCTCATCTAGCGCATTTTGCACTTTTGCTAGGTACTCCTCAATAATGTCTGCACATGCAAGCCTATTTGCGTTATCTACCATCTTTAGAATCCTCTGATAGGTGGTTCTTACAATATCAAGTGATGGAGGGATGCCTTTTACTGCATTTTTGCCTTCCTCTAAAATTACATCAGTTAACGAGTGTATCTTTTCATTGTGAACTGTCAGGGGCGCTGAAAAGACTGCAATTATCTTGGAATCGGCTTTTAAACTGATGATTCGCTTGACAATGTCGGGAATTGTTATGCCGTTTGAGCCTATTGCGCTGCCACCAAATTTAGCAATTATTAGTTTGGTCATAATGACTTTTGAAAATTTGTTGACCATCTATTAATCATTTGATCACTGACTCATGAATTTTTTAATGATATTTGATGCGGTTTTGGCGCCGTCCGTATTTGCTGGAACCCGTCTTTCTTTTAGTTTTTCTAGAATCAATACATCCAATCTCGCAACATCCTCAAAAACAAATCCCTGTTGCTTTGCATTGTCTTCTTGTTCAAAATGTCCTTTGATTGGTATGAAAATTGACGGGGTTCCATAAGCGTGTGCCTCATCAATTGTTGATTTGCCTGCAAGGGAGATTAACATGTCAGCTGCAAAGATTAACTCGTGCAGGTTGTCAACAAAACCCAAATTTTTTACTCCTTTGAATTCTTTGGTTACAGCAGGTCCTGAAACTAGTACGACATCAATATTTTGACTGATCTTTGAGATTGCCCCTAGCGCCTTTTCAATTAAAAATAGGCCGGCGTCAGTTCCGCCTATAGATATCAGTATGGTAATGTCTTCAAATGAAAATCTTTTTCTTAACTCGTCCCTTGTATGCCTTGTAGACCGAACTATGGGGCCAATTCTTTGGATGTTGTCTTGGTTCTCGCCGTCTTCTGGAAATATTACAACATCGCACTTTTTAACTATCTGC
>JAKZUU010000025.1:0-6602 GCA_047516405.1 Candidatus Nitrosopumilus sp.
TTGTCAGAATATTATCTCTGAATATTTTTTTTAAGACTACAATTGCACCCTTATCTTGGTCCAAAACCCCAAACACGTTAAATCTGTTTAGCTGTGCCTATTTTTCATCATCTATTTATAATATAACGGGGTTATTTACTGTATGACAACTGAAAATCTAGATATGGATTATTCGCAATATGATTTTAAGGATTCTACCGAGATGTATGTCCACCTTAGCAAGAAAGGCCTGTCTAAGGAAACCGTAATTAGTATAAGCAAGATGAAGGACGAGCCGCAATGGATGCTTGACTTTAGGCTGCGTTCCTATGAAATTTTCATGCAAAAGCCAATGCCAACCTGGGGCGGGAATCTTGCCGTAATTGACTTTCAAAACATCTACTATTATGCAAAGGCATCTGACAAGACAGAGAAGAACTGGGATGATGTACCTGCCAACATAAAAAACACATTTGACAAACTGGGGATTCCAGAGGCTGAAAAAAAGTTTCTGGCAGGAGTTGGGGCGCAATACGAGTCCGAAGTCGTGTATCACAGTTTGAGAGAAGATTTGGCAAAACAGGGTGTTATATTCCTGGACACTGACGCTGCACTAAAAGAGCAACCAGAAATGTTCAGAAAATACTTTGGGAAGATCATTCCCCCAGAGGACAACAAGTTTGCAGCCCTTAACAGTGCAGTCTGGAGTGGAGGCTCATTTATCTACGTTCCACCAGGCGTCAAAGTTGACATGCCGCTACAGGCATACTTTAGAATCAACGCCGAAAACATCGGCCAGTTTGAGAGAACACTGATAATCGTTGATGAGGGTGCAGAGGTACATTACATTGAAGGCTGCACTGCCCCGGTATACTCGTCTGAATCACTGCATTCTGCAGTCGTTGAGCTAATAGCCCACAAGGATGCAAAACTACGGTACACCACAATCCAAAACTGGAGTAACGATGTCTACAACCTTGTAACCAAGCGTGCCTATGCATACGAGGGCGCGACAGTGGAGTGGATTGATGGAAACATTGGCAGCAAACTGACCATGAAGTATCCAGGTGTCTACCTCCTAGGTGAGGGGGCATATGGTGAAACACTCTCTATTGCCTTTGCAGGCAAAGGACAGCACCAAGATACAGGTGCCAAGATGATCCACCTTGCACCAAATACAACCTCCAAAGTTACATCAAAGTCAGTCAGCAGGCTGGATGGCCATTCAACCTATCGGGGAATGTTAAAGGTGGTAAAAGGTGCAACGAATGTAAAATCCACTGTACGATGTGATGCTTTACTATTAGATGACACATCAAAGACTGATACGTATCCATACATGGAGATTGATCAGGAAGATGCTACTATTACACACGAGGCAACAGTTGGCAAAATTGGCGACGATCAAATATTCTATCTTATGAGCAGAGGATTTACCGAGGAAGAGTCGCTCTCATTGATTGTAAATGGCTTTATGGAGCCATTTACAAAAGAACTCCCAATGGAGTATGCAGTCGAGTTAAACCGGCTCATCAAACTAGAGATGGACGACTCTGTAGGGTAAAAAGGCCTCACAATGCAGCAATAATATGATTTTGATGGAACATGTCTCAAGAACAAATGCTCTCAAAACTTGACACCGCTCACATTGACGAGTTATCCTCATCGATGAATGAGCCTGACTGGCTAAAAGATTACCGAAAGACATCATTATCAGTATATGACAGCATGCCAATCGAGGTCTCCCCCCTTTACAACAAATACACTGATGCAAAAAAGATGGATCCTGCCAAGGTGTCGCTCTCGACATCTACTGTCAGAACCGTTCCTGACTTTCTTAAAAAAAGACTGAGCGAGCTAGAAGACGAGATATGCATCATTCAAATCGGAACAAACATCTACAAAATTAACCTTCCCGACGCTATAAAATCACAGGGCGTGATAATCTCTTCAATATCTGATGCCGTACAAAACAATGCCGAACTGGTAAAAAAAGCACTACATGCATCAAAATCCAACGAGGACAAGTTTACTGCACTGAACAATGCAGCCTTTAACTCTGGCATATTTGTTCACATTCCGCGCAACATCACTGTGGACAGACCGATTCATCACCTGGTGTGCCTCTCAGAGGACGGGCACTCTGCAATATCCCGAAATATAATATTTGCAGATCAAAGCAGCAAAGCTACTGTAATTCAAGAGCTGTACTCGCCTAACATCAAAACCCAGCAGGCGTATCTGGAACTGTTAAACACGACACTTGCAGAGAATGCCCAGCTTGATGTTACAACCCTGCAAATGATGGACCAACACGCAGTAACTTTCTCTACCCGGCGAACTGACTTGGCCCAAGACGCTAGCGTAAACTGGTACTCTGGATTGTTCGGCTCCATGCTGTCACGATACAACATCGAGTATTTCCTGAATGGAACCGGTTCATCCACAAATGACTCTGAGGTGATCTTTGGAAACAACGAGCAGTCCTTTGACATTCACACCACAGTCAACCATGAGAATCGCTCTACCGAGGGAAGGGTGGTCGAAAAGTCAATTCTTCGCGACAGGTCAAAGTCACTATTCAAGGGAATGATCAGAATAAAAGAGAACGCAACAAAATCAAACTCGTTTCTGTCTGGCCGCTCAATCCTTTTGGACAAGGATGCAAAATCAGATGCAATTCCAGGCCTTGAGATCTTTACAAACGATGTAAAGGCCACCCACTCTGCATCAGTTGCACAGATTGACGAGGAGCAGATATTTTATCTTAAAACCAGATGTCTTAGTCACGAGGAGGCCGAAAGGACGATCATTGAGGGGTTTTTAGAACCGCTCTCAAGAAAGATGTCGTTTCAGGTTCGGGCATGGATAGCATATCTTATCGAATCCAAGTGGGACAACCAGAAATTAACCATTAACACCGACAAGGAACTTGCCAAGTTCGTTGAGATTGAGGAGACACGTTACAACGAGGATGCTGAAGTTGAGCAGCACTACAAGTACCGGTGATTCTTTTGCCTGAATGGATTAAAGCTTGCACCTTGCAGCAGGTAAAACAGGGAGAACTCTTTGGGTTTGTACACGATGACAAAAAGATACTGATTGCCAACCTGAAGGGCAAGATACATGCAACTGACATGATCTGCACGCACGCAGACGCAGACCTCTCTACTGGATTTCTCAGTGAGGAAGGGGTCAGGTGCCCCTTACACCTGTCCGTGTTTGACCTGGCAGACGGCAAGCCACAAAACCTTCCCGCAGAGACGCCGCTCAGAGTGTACAATGTCAAAGTGCAAGAAGACGACATCTACGTGGAGGTATAACTGATGCAAAGTACAGAATCATCGTTTGAAAATTTGAAAAATGACTTTCCAATCCTTAAAAGAACGGTTCGGGACAACAAGCCACTTGTATATCTTGACAATGCATCGACGACACAAAAACCAAACCAAGTCATTGATGCCATCACCGACTATTATCAGAATCATAACGCAAACATCCACAGGGCAGTCTATGCCCTAGCTGAGGAAGCCACCAGAGCGTATGAGGAGGCAAGAGACAAGATTGCAGATTTTATCGGCGTTGATGACCGCCAGGAGATAATCTTTGTCCGGGGAACGACTGAGGCAATAAACCTGGTTGCATACTCTTGGGGACGTCCACATATCCAAAAGGATGACATTATTGTTACCACAGAGTATGAGCACCACAGCAACATCGTTCCATGGCAGCTGCTTGCACAGGAAAAGGGTGCCAAATTAAAATACATTGGTGTCGATGATGACGGCCAGCTAATCTTGGACGATCTAAGGGGGTATCTTGCAACCGGCAAAGTAAAGCTGGTAACCTTCAGTCTGATGTCAAACGTTCTTGGAACAATTACAGACGCCAAAAGAATTATCCAGATGTGCAACGATGCCCCAGGTGATATCTTTACACTAATTGACGGTGCCCAGGCAGTACCCCACATGAAGGTGGATATTGCAGATATGGGGTGCGACTTTTTTGCATTCTCAGGACACAAAATGCTGGGTCCAACAGGAATCGGCGTGCTGTGGGTCAGAAAAAAGGTACTTGAAACCATGATACCGTTCCACGGGGGCGGTGACATGATAAGGGAGGTTCACAAGTATGAGACTACGTGGAATGACCTGCCCTACAAATTTGAGGCAGGTACGCCAAACATTGCAGACGTTATAGGACTTGGGGCAGCCATTGACTATATTGCCAAGATTGGAATCGGCAACATACGCGAGCATGAGATAGAGTTGACAAAATACGCCCTGGAGAGACTCTCAAAAGTCAAGGGACTCCGCATCTACGGCACAAAAGACATTACAAAACGTGGCGGTGTCATCTCTTTTAACTTTGCAGATGTCCATCCGCACGATGTTGCACAGATTGTTGATGCACAAGGCATTGCCATCCGTTCTGGCCATCACTGCGCACAGGTACTGATGGAGAGACTCGATGTTGCAGCTACATCCCGTGCAAGCTTTTACATATACAACACAAAGCAAGACGTTGATATTCTAGTAAATTCACTTAATACTGTGGCAAAGGTGTTCAAATTATGAGCAGTGGCAGTGCTGATATCTATCATGAGATTATAGTTGACTATTCGAGGAATCCTGCAAACTTTGGAAAGATTGAGAACCATGACGTGACTTTTCATGACTCAAACCCTTTGTGCGGTGACAGCATCGATATAGATATGAAGATCGATGAGAGCCGCATAACTGACATCAAGTTTCATGGAAGGGGATGTGCCATCTGCATGGCATGCTCTTCGGTGCTCACTGAGATCGCAAAAGGCAAGACGCTTGATGAGGCAAGACTCATTGAAAAGTATGATATTTTAAGCGAGCTGGGTCTTGAACACCTGCAAGCAGTCAGGATAAAATGCGCATTACTCTCGTTAAAGGTGCTCAAATCCGCTCTTTATACATATATTGGCGATCACCTGAGTGAGGCTACAAGTGTGGAAAAGCTGAAGGAAGAGGCAAAAAACCTGTACTAATCAAATCTACTATGGATGACTTTACCCCCACCGTTCCAATCACACTTCAAATACGCAAAGTAATCTTTGAAAAGTTCAACGACGTTGACATCAATTTTACAAACGATGAGATATTTGAGCTGATTAAAAAAGATGCCGACATCAACCCGTCGTGGATTATCGATGACACCGAATCCTTTTTCTGCGATATCTGTGACTCCGGCCTTGCAAGAAACATCGCACAAAACTTTACCACCATATGGATGAAGCTCTTCGATACGGTGGAAAAAATCCACTGCAGTGCATGCAATCACGACGTCTGTCTTGGCATCTTAGAGGACAGAATATGTCCAAACCCCTC
The DNA here is from genome assembly GCA_047516405.1 of Candidatus Nitrosopumilus sp. Taxonomy (GTDB): domain Archaea; phylum Thermoproteota; class Nitrososphaeria; order Nitrososphaerales; family Nitrosopumilaceae; genus Nitrosopumilus. The sequence continues at coordinate 5,340 of JAKZUU010000025.1, forward strand.
CTGCAAATCCTCTATTTAGATCTGTACTTTGTTGCAGCATCCTCAAGTGACTTTATCATCGGCAGTTTCTGGCCTGTAAGGTATAACACCAGCGCACCGCCTGCAGTACTGACGTGATTGATTCTTTCTGCCAGTCCCTGCTGTTTCAGCGCCGTAGTCAGATGGCCTCCGCTGACAATTGTTGTGGCCATGGAGTTTGATACTGCGCCAAGTAGCGCCTTTGTCCCGTAGCTAAAGTTCTCCTTTTCAAAAAACCCCGCAGGTCCGCTGATAAAGACGGTTCCTGCCCCTGCAATTAGTTTTGAATAGTATTCCACAGTCTTTGGACCCAGATCAAAGATTTTGTCTCCCTTGCCCATCTCCCTTACATCCATCTCAATCCTCTCGCCGTCCTTGTCAATTGCAATATCGACTGGGGTTGCAAATACATCCGGGTATTCGCCTATCAGGGAGTGTGCCCTTGATACGACCTCGTCCTCCCTCTTGATTCCAAGCGGTGACTTGATTCTGGCCTGTGCGCGCATGAACACATTGCCAATCAGCCCTGTCAGCAGGACATGGTCTGCGCGGCCGTTTTGAATCAGCAGCTTTATGGCCTCCAGCCTGTCGGGAATCTTTGAGCCACCCAGCACGATGACGTGGGGCGCCTTGGCAACTGTCATTATGTTGTCCAGGTTCCTGACCTCCCTTTCTGCTGTCCTCCCTGCACATGCAGGCAGAACCTGGGCAAATCCGACTATTGATGGATGCGATCTGTGTGCACTAGGAAATGAATCGAGCACACAGAGATCGAACAATTCTGCCAAACGTGATACCATTATCGTCTTTGCAGCATTTTCTGGCGTAAACTCATAGTTCTCTTCTGCACACAACCTGAGATTGTCCAGTAACAGAATTTCGCCATCCCTTAGATTCTTGATTGCGTTCTGTGCCGTTTCCCCGATGACGTCCTCCACGTATATTATCTTCCTGTTCAGCAGTCTCTCAAGAATTTTTGCGTGCTTGTCCATGCCTGTATACTCGTTATTTCCCACCCTTCCTTGGTGTGATGCAACCACCACTTTGGCCTCTTTTAGTGCCTGGATGGTCTCAATGGCCTCTTCAATTCTGTCTGTCCCCAAAATTTCCTGCGTCTTGGGATCCATCGGGCAGTTCATATCCACTCTTAAAAAGACAGTCTTTCCCTTCAGATCAAAGTCATCTAGCGTGAGCACCTTCACGATTTCTTTATTGTCTACTTGGTTAAATTCGTTGAGTTGTAAA
>JAKZUU010000026.1:0-3702 GCA_047516405.1 Candidatus Nitrosopumilus sp.
TTACATGTGGATAAAATATAATAACAAAATTCAGTTTAGATTTTTGTGATGGTTGTGAAGAGAGCAGAGAGTACAAGGAGTATCCAAATCTATGGTTATAAGTATTTTAAAAATAATAATCTAACAAGATGATGGAAAAAACTACCGAAGTATTAGTTATTGGATCTGGTGTAGCAGGTATTCGTGCAGCAGTAGTCTCTGCGGCTTTTGGAACCAAAGTGACAGTTGTATCAAAAAATGATATTGGTAATAGTACTAAAAGTCCAGTCAATGCAAGATACAGCCAAAATTTTGATTTGATGTATAAAACTGGAGACTATTTGGGCAATACTGAACTTGTCAAAATATTATGTAGTTTAGCAAAATCAGAAATAGATTATTTAAAACAAAAAACTGAAATGATAAAAACTGAATTTGGCTATATGCCGTCTAGTAAAAGCGGTAAACAGATAATAGACAGTATACGTTTTGATGCTAAAAATTTAAGCATTGAAAAAATTAACGATTTTGATCTTGTTGATATTATGACAAAAAATGGTAGATGTCATGGCGCTGTTTTTAAAAAAAATAATGATTTTATGATCGTATTTTCAGGTGCTACTATTATTGCAACCGGCGGATATTCTAATGCTATAGGAATATCTGATAATCCTAAGATTGTAAATGGACTTGGTATTTGTGCATCTTTTAGAAAAGGTCGTGCAATTTTAAATCCTGAATTTGTAATGTCTCATCCGTTTGGCATAGAGTCTGCAAAAACTATAGTTGCAGGCATTTTATTGGAGTATCCAGACATTGTTGATGAACATGGGGAAAAATTTTTGTCCGAAGATTTGGAAATTTCTGTAAAGGAAAATAAATATCATCATCTGTTATCACAGATAAATATTGAATTTATGAACAAAATATCTAACGGCGAAAAAGTATTTTTAGATTATAGTTCAGTTAAACATGATAAAATAAGAGATATTATAAAAAATGAAGTTTATGGCGGAGCACTTCGTTTACTTAAAAATAAAAAACTTAGCATATGCCCAGTGTATCATTATTCTCTTGGCGGGTTGGTAATAAATAAAAATGCACAAACTACAATCAGAAACTTGTACGCATCCGGTGAAATAATTGGCGGCATACATGGTTCGTTAAGATTGGGGGGTAATGGAATAACAGAATCTCTAGTTTTTGGTAAAATTGCTGGTGAAAATGCTGCATTGAATTGTGATATAAAAAAAGTATCTGTTCACGTCGTGCCTAGAAAAATAAGAAATGTTCCCAGAGTATGTCAAATTTGTGCCTAAATCCGGAAATTTTCTCCAACTACGTGAACAGATACTAAAAAAAATTAAATGTGATATATGTCCATTTGAACCACCTAAAACAAATATACGTATGGTAAAAGACGCAATTTATTTAACAAACGCTATACAAAAAGAAAAAGATGTTTTTATCAAAGCACTGCTCATGTCTTCTTTTATTAGAAAAGAAAGTATTGGTTATTTTATTAGAACAGACTTTCCAGTAAAAGAACGTTTAAGTAAAAACCACCACATTTATTTAAAACTGGGTTCTATACATATTGACCAAAATGAATCTAGAAACACTTAGACAGGATTTAGACCGCATGAACACAAACATTGCATCAATAGTGGCAAAACGTATAGAAATAGCAAGACAGATAGCAGTCTGCAAGCAAACAAACGGGTTGCCAATAATAAATGCAGACAGGGAAAAACAGGTCATTTTATCTTTTGAAACAGAATTTGCCAGACATGGTATGAAACCTGAAACTGGACGGATAATAGCAAGAGCATTAATTGATGCTGCTATTGAGGAAGAACGTCTAATTATAAAAACTGCATGATTGTTTTGTATGTGAGAGATGTAGAAACCGAGGCTGTGGCAAATATACGTTGCTATGATGGGGCTGAAAAGTAGTATTGTGAACCATGTAATCATATGTATTGATAGAGTAGTGTTTAAGTGTAGTAATTGTCGTGGGTTGTTTTTGAAACAATTATTACACACGATGTGTATTGACACTATTCGCAAACACGCCCTTATAACCAAAACCAGAATATAATTCCATGCCCCTAACCAGCGTACTCAAAGACCCTTCCATAAAAGCAAGGTTCAAGAAACGATTCCCAGTTCCAAAGATGCCACGTACTGAAATCCTTGCAGAGCCAACAGTCAAAAAAGCTTCCATAATTGGAACCGCATTCGATTGCATTATACGGTTTCACATCAAGAAATCATTCCTGGATGCGATAGACAGGCGATGGGTTGCAGAGGAGGCCGTTGATCAGATAAAACTCAGAAGCGGTGAATACGTGATGGTTGACGGCATTATGAGACCGTTTGACAGGACCATGTCTACACACGAGCAGTACCTTGATGCAACAGAATGCCACTATATGGAATATTCAAAGGAATGGACAGATCTGATAATCATGTCTGAAAATACCTTACATCATGCAAAAGGCACTATGACGACTTTATCAGAACAGGCACCATGACACGCAATCTGCTGGAGGCATCACTGAATCTGGCCACGCTGGATCTGGCGATGCGAACAGGAGAGATGTTTTGGATGCCGCTTGTTACCTGTCATCTCTGAACGTGATTGACAGCTCTGTCATGGCCTTGCTGGCAGTAGATCCGTTCTTGCATATGCACAACAGAACCATGACAACATCCTCAAGACCGTACACAGCGTTATGCTCTGTTGACAAGGGCAATTTTACACATTTCAACGCGTCATACAGAATCTTTAATTCTTTTTTTGTAATGTCATCCTGAAAATTCCATTCATTTTTCTGGCTTGACATGTTAACCGGTCAAATTTTGATCTTTTAGCCTCATATATCAAAAAATTATATGAATTAGCTTGTGAAATTATGCGTAAAAAACTTGCTTATGGGGTACATTTTCAACTTCTGACATACAGAATCACTAAGGAGCCGCATGACTGTCACGTGGGTGGTGGGCCGTTTCACACGTCGCCAAGGCTGGATGCCATAGATCGATTCATGGATTGGTACAACCATGATCGGGTGCATCATCCTCTTGACTGGAAGAATCAGGAGACTCTTGCGCAAGCATTCTCCCGCAAGATGCCGCCTACACAGTAGACGGAATCGTACTTTTTCTTAAATCCTCATAATTTATAAATAAAAACACATCAAAAACAATATTTTTTAGATATTGGAAGTTAAAAGCAGAGAATGCAAGTTTTTCATAGTTCACATGCAAAACAATCACAAACTCCAAAAGTCTACACAAAAAAGATATTTAGCATTATGAGTTCATTATTTTTGTCAAACCTGAAGATTCAATTCTCTGACAGGTACAACTTTGTACGGCTACAGCGACTTTCTGGCCAGACTCTTTGACATGTGCAGGCACTGCCAGTACGCAGAGACTGCGTACAATTCCAGATTCATAAAGGACACAAAGAACCGGTCCAAGTGTATCTTGTGCGGTAGGTAGATGCTTGACATGATAAAGCAGGTCAAATACGACTATGTTGATCCGCTGCCTTAAGATGGCTGACTGTACAGTAATGATGATGAGAAGATACGACATGCTCAAGATTCCTGGATGTGGCAATTGACAAGCACACCACTCCAAGATACGACAAGACATACAACATGTTCAACATCATCATCACCTCAAAGTTCAAGAACGGAACATACCACTTCA
>JAKZUU010000027.1:0-9132 GCA_047516405.1 Candidatus Nitrosopumilus sp.
ATCGAACTGATTTGTTCCTTGAGGGATTCGATCACATCATACATCTCCTGCATGGATTTTTGGTGTCTCCTTTCAAGGAGCGCAATCTCGGCGTTGGTAGTACTGGTCCCTGCAACCTGCGCCTCCAGTTCCTTTATGCGGGCTAGCAGGCTGGCAGGATCCTCTGCGGTGTTCAGGGTGCCCTCTACTTTTGAGAATATGTTGATGTACGGTGAGGCCTTTGCATATTCTGCGCGCAACTGTTCAGGATACAATATGGCCTGTTTTTCATACGAGTCCTTTGGTGCGTGTCCGAGCACGTGTTCCGCCGCATACTGCTTGCAGCCGCACATGAGCAGCGTGCTTTTGAGTAGATCCCGCACCTCGTGCGCCGTGATTTTGTATGTTCTGCGGGATATTTTTTTCTGAACCCCAGCCTGCACGGCTACTTTTGAAAAACTCCTAGACAGCCATAGAGAGCTGATCGGTGTTTTTTGTTTTGTCATGAATAACGGTTTTAAGGGATCCTGTTTGCCGTATTTCATCTCCTTCCATGCCAGGTATTCCTGCAGTTGCGCGATCGCATCGCGCTCCAGAAACGTCGTATACTGCACGCCGGTCTTGACGCGTACAAGCCTGATTGGAACAGGGCACAGATCAAGATTCCACATGGCGTGATCCTCTGTCTTGAAGTATCTTACTATCTGGGAATAACCCTCGTAGTTGAAGCGGTCAGTAAGCGTGCTGGAGTCCATGCCGGAATGGAGTTTTACCAGCATGATCGTACGCATCATGATGCCCGGTTTTCCATTTTGCAGCATCTTGTAAAAATCTTCAAGCGACATTGATGGCTTGTTATCAGTGGTCAGATCTGCCCGCTTTTTTCTGGTCCGGGGAAGATCCAGCGCCTGGTCATTGATGCTAAAATACGACTTTATGGCAGAACGCGTGGACATGTACAGGCTGTCTGACATTTTATCCACCTGCGGGCTTACCAAGTACTCGCGTATGGCGCGTTGTGCCGCCTTTGTGCCGTAACCTGACTCTATACAATAGTGCAACAGCTCCTCCACGTTTGCAAACGACTTGGTGACTGCCTTTTTGGTTATCTGCCCGCCGGCCACTACAGTCTCATGTGATTGGAAGGAACGGCCGGGCAGCCATTCATCGAACCTTGAGAGTCCTTGCAAGTACAACGGTTTGGTGCCATGCTTGGATACGCTGTTTTTGTGGCCGGATTTGTTCAACTGTGTAACCCAGAATTTTACGGAATCAAGTTTTAATATCCGTTCGTGCGGTGAGATCCTCTTGAGTATTCCGCGTGAACACGCATATGCCATGCATCTGGTTGAACCTGTTTTGTCAATATGCCTGAACATCTCAAAGGTTACGTACCCGTGCGAAGGGAGCGATTTTAATATTTCAACGTACGTTGAACATGTGTGAAGATCAGCAGGCGTTATAGGGCGTAAAACCTCGTAATGCGTCGTCATACCATCAATACCTCGTTGCTATAAAAGGCTAACAAAAACAGTATTACACGAGGGCATATTTTTACGTAATAAACATTTTAGAGTCCATCTGTTCGTGGGACATTTGGACAATCTCCATTTGTGGTGCAAACTGCCACATCTCAGATATCGGCCTGTCAATGTTTTCGTGTATGGTCTTACTGATGGCAGGTTTGAGGTCGTGAATTATGGTCTGTCCCTCAAAATGCTGAATCAGTCCTAGCCTGAGTGCAGCGCCGACCATGCTGACTGTAAAACCGTACAGCATCATTGTTGCAGATTCTTCCTTGTTTATTTTTATGCTGTTGCAGGACAAGGCAAACGCAACAGGGAATATTCCATGTGCGCTGTTTTTAACTATGTTGTCCTGATAATGGTTTAAGAGAGGGTCATCTTTTACAAATTCCCTCATACATCTGACTAGCTGGATGCCTGATCTTGTGGATGCATCGCGTATCTCTTTGATCGATTTTGCAGCAAATGACAGGTTGTCTATATGTATGATTTCATCAAGATTGCCTTTGATAATCTGATCGTATGTGTTTGATAGTACGATACAGTCAGACGGTCCTGTCTGCTGGGTTATGCACACCTTGATGACTTTGGTAATGTCATCTGAGCTATGAATCAGTTTAGATGTAAAGAGTGATTCTAATCCGTTTGAGGTGGCATAGATACCGGTAGGAAAAAACGAGTCTGACAGCTGCAGCGTGCCTAACCTGAGTTGTATGGAGTCAATGTCCATGTATGTCGGCACCTGCATGAGGACGGAATATTTTTTCTTGAACTGTTATCTCTATATGTGGTGCCATGTCACGGAATAGTCTTACAAATGTGTCATATTCAGAATCTGCCTGTATTGGAAAGTATACCGTATCGTTGTTAATTGATATGGGTCTGTGCAGGTTTCCAATGATATGACCTAACATAATGGAGACATTTGTGTCGGCAAGAGTTTTCAATTTAATGCACAGTACTTTTTCTGGTAACTGCTCGACGAGAATTTTGTTGTCGATATCTTCTAAAAGATCGCCATGATGCAAAGTGACGCCGTGGTTTAGATGTATTGCAACATCTGTTCCACGGTCAGTTTTTTTACGTAAAATTTTCTTTGCAAGATCTGCCCGAGTCATTTGCAGTTTTTCAAGATTTTGATTTGACATGTGAGATGATTCCTTATCTGTGAATATGTTGCTTGATGGCGCGTTGATTTTTAGCATGTAGTGTTTTCAAAAAATATGTTTTTATGTTTTTTGTAGCACATGGCGTTGTCCAAATCTTAGTTCTTCAGGCCTGTCCGGTGTTTATTTATGCGTACTTTGTTACTTTTGATTTCACCTATCTCACAAAACTTCTTTGCAGTACGTGTTCTGATTTGCACGCTTCAATGGGGTCATGACAGAACAGTCATGGAAGTTACGTCTCTATTCCAATTGATTTTGCGCTGATCAGACTTCAATGGGCCATGGCAGAACAGTCATGGAAGTTCACTTTTGGCAGAGTTCGGTTGTGGCGTTCTATAGGCTTCAATGGGGCCATGACAGAATAGTCATGGAAGTCTCGTCATCACAACTGAATTCGTTTTGGAGTACTGTTTTCTTATCATATTTTATATTTTGAAAGACGATTACGTGCTTGAGCACCATCCAATTCATTTCCGTCACACATCTTATATAAATTATTTACAAGCACCAGTAGATTGTGGTATGTGAAAAACAGTTCCCCCTCCCACCTTATTTGACATGGTATTCCTCCCTGTTTGCTTGTCAACTACGGTCTGCCTCTAGGCGGCATCTTACGTATGAACGCATGGGCAGGTGACTATCTGCATTGTGGCGTACGTCTCAAACTGGAATGTTCCGCCCTTGGGCTTGCTGCTAATTACAGTTGTCATTGTGCCTGTCTGCACCTGTCAATGGGATCAGATGTTTGTCTATGGCCAGCATGTGGCCCGTCTTCTTCTCAAGACTGGATCCGTTCTTGATTGTACTCTTTAACATGCGCCTGCACAGGGCATTCATCTTGTCGGGGTCTATCGCACTTATCATTCCCAACAGCCACTGGGATATTGAGATACGGACATTCTCGTCATCGCTGAACATGATGGACAGCTCTGTCACGGCCCTGTTGGCAGTAGCCCTATTCTTGCGCATGTATAATAGAACTAAGACAGCATCCTCAAGACCGTACATGGCATTATGCTCTGTTGAGAAAGGCAACTTTACACATTTCAACGCATCATACAAGACCTTTAATTCTTTTTTTGTAACGTCGTCCTGGAAATTCCATTCATTTTTCTGATTTGACATGTTAACCGGTCAAATTTTGATCTTTTAGCCTCATATGTCAAAAAATTATGTGAATTAGCTTGTGAAATTATGCGCAAAAAATTTGCTTATAGGGTACATTTTCAACTTTTGATGTGTGCGTATAATAGTCACTTGTACCGCCAAGTTTGCCTAATTTGAGAAATACAATCGGCTAAATTTTGGGTACAATTCCATCTACTGATAATGGCGAGTATTTATGATTTGGTTCAACAACATTGGCAAAAACTCTAGACAGTAGGAGAAGCATAAAAATTTCAAGATTGTAAACTGTTTACTTATCAAGTAGTAAAAGACATGGCAAAATATTGTAAAGATATTTAACAGAAAAATAGATGTGCTATGAGACTACAAAGAGCACAGGACAAAAAAACTTGAAAAGATGCACTGTGGATCCATGTTTTGCCGTAACATCAAAACCAAACAATTTTGATTAGATTGTAGCCACTACAATGCACAACTGAGGATGCCTCAATAAGACAAGCAAGCATGTAGCGTAATACTTGTCGAGCCAATCAATAACCAATTACACAGCAAACTCTCTCACGGTAGGTTGTTTCATAACCCTGCCCAAACGGTGTCAGAACTATTTAATCCGCAGTTTAACTGCGCCCAACTTTCGCGTTTAAAGAGATGGAGTGCGATATCCTTTCAGATCTCAACAAATGAAAGGACACACGCACCAACCATACTCCGCAGGAAGACAACTTAATACTACTTGTGAGTTTCTTTTCTCCGGCAAGTTAATCGAAATTGGTTGTGTGCCGCGTCTCGGAGGTAAACGGACATGACGCATGAGGGTACCAAAACCAAACAAAAATCGCGGCTGTACATGAGCCATGCGCAAAACGACGCAAGGTATGTGAAACGGGGAAAGATGATACATCTGGTTCTTCCCGACAACATGGACGAGGAACTCAGACAGATGAATAATGGCAAAAACGGCCATCCGTTTGCCTATTCAGAGTGCCTGGTAATGGCCATAATCAGAATACGCCTGCAGTTGGGCATTGCACTCAGGTGTGCAGAAGGAATAGCAATAGCTACTCTGGGTGAGGAAAATGCGCCTGATCACGTTACTGTAGAGAAGAACGAAGAGTCTTGATGCATCTATTACAGACAGAACCATAACTGTCAGGAGTAAAGGCAGCATGTTGCAGATCATCATAGACGGTACCGGCATGTCCCCGTCTGCCAAGGGCGACTACATACGATGCAAATACAAGATAAAGACTAGGTCAGGTTTCATAAGACTCAGCGTCATGATACAGCAGGACACCATGCAGGTGTTGGGATTTACAGTAACCGACGAAAAGATTGGCGACTCCCCACAGTTTGAACCACTGATAAAACAGACACTAAAGAGCAGGGGAATCGATCCGGATGTACGGCGCGCAGCAGTCATGGAGGCAGGTACCGGACCGCCGCCGGACCATATTGCAATTGAGATCAGGGCAGATGCAAGATATGACAGCAGGGAGAATTTTCAGACGTGCAAAGAGTATGGCATTACACCCATCATCAAAATAAGACGCAATGCAGAATACAAGGCAAAAGGGGTCAGTCGAGAACGCGGCATTGCAGCGCTTGAGCAGCTGGTGGCGGCATTACAAACCTCGCCAAATTTCACGACATGGACATCAAGGAACGTACGGAAAACCAAAATGAGTGGAAAAAACACGCAGAATATGGTTCACGATGGCAGGTGGAGATATTCTTCTCGGCGTTTAAGAGGATATTTGGAAGTTCGGTAATGGCAAAAACAATGGATAACATTATTCAAGAGATAGCGCTGAAGATCCAGCGCTACAATCAGTTCGTAGATATAACTCAGAGGGTGATCTCAGTGGCATGATGAAAGTATAGCTGAGATGCTACACGATCAGATCAAAACTGCGGTGGGTTATGCAACAAACTAGAGCAAACACAAAGTACACATGCGTGTTGCTTATTTACATTTCGCTTCACAAAATCCTTGCACTCATCTCCTATGCACCAACTTCTGTGATCTTGCATGCATTCAGCACACAACACTAGCACACAACGCATTTTTTGAAATGCCACGTATACAACACTACACGATACGTCGGTTCGACATCCAGGATGACATGCCGGACCTATTCAACACCTGTCATTCAATCATCCAGTGTCCAGAAAAGCACCCTGCACAGTTTTTCTGCCCCGTGACATCCGTATTACAATGTAGGCACCGTCCCCGTACAACATGTATTTTCATTGACCTGTATATCCTCACGGTGTCAGTGTTTATGTATACGGGCTTTTCCTCATTCTAGCAATAACGACACATCAGAAGCGCCGTATCAATATCGTTGTACAATACGGCATAATCGCTTTTATGGCTGCATGTCCTGATCGTAGCACAGTATTTGCGCAGCACTTTTTGAAATTTATCCACTGACATTATTCTACATGCATGGGTTCTATAAAATGCCAAAAACTTGCAGGCAGGGAATAGTTCGTAGATTAGACAGCACTGTCTGAATCTTCAACCTGCTCATCATACTTTCCTGTACGTCATCTGGCAACGAGTCAATCCAAGACTCAAAACGCTTGATTTTTTAACCAATGTGCCAAGTATGCTGTATGCAACGAGACAAACATGGGTTCCAAAGACATTTGGAAGCCAAATTGAAAAATGCCAAAAACGACGGCCTTTCATCCATAGTTGTAAAAGCCGGTGACCTTCATGAATTGGTACTCGGCAAACCTAGTTCGATCAACAGAACGTCTTCCTGTTGCTGCGCAATGAGAAGGGTCATGAAGGAATCACACGAGGTGTTGCCAAACTCATTAAAGAAGGACGGCTTGACGTTTAGGATACGTTATAATTTGCAAATATTTGCCGATCTATCGCTTGAAATGAACGCTGATTCAATCCATTGAAACTGCCCGAAGAGTTGACAATGTAAACGAATTGCTGGAAGCGGCGTTGTCCAAATCTTGGTTTTTCAGGTCTGTCTGATGTCACTTTATTTGCATCTTGTTGCTTTTGATTTCCTACATATGACAAAATTTTCTTGCGGTCAACTTCTGACCTATCAGTGCGCGAAGCACAGGAACGCAGCATCTCGGATTGCCCCATTCAAACTAAAGTGCGCGAAGCACAGTTTCACAGAGGAGTCGATCCGTCACCGGGATTGCAACTAGGATATTTTTACGTTGCTTAGAGTTTGTCAAACCACAGGTTTATGTAATGTGTGATCGGCATATTCGTGGTGAACCGCTCATCCATATTTTGTTTGTCGTGTTGCGGAATATTGGCGATTTCTGTGGTTTTTGCCGTGTTGGTTATCTATGATTTAGAACGTGAATCTGCCCATTGGAAGAATCAGAACAGCATAGCCATGGAGGTAATTGAACAATACGAAGATCTGAGAGCAGAGCATGAATCAACAGTAAGTGATTTGGAACGTGAATACGTGGATCTGGAATATGAGTTTGATGAATTTTACTCCTCATTTTATGGTGACGGCACCAAGTTCTTGACGACTATTGAGGACGGGGCGGTGATCTGGGATTTCGTAGATTCAAAAGGCAACGAGTATTATTGGGATATGCCGATGCAAGCATACGAAGAATGGGTACTTGATGGTACATCAGTGAGCTTGAACAACGACAGGAAATCAATATCAGTTAATGGTAAGACGTTCAACATGATACAGTATGATCAATTCGTAGTTGGAGGATTCACTGACGTTATAGATGAGATATATCATAACTCTGAAAGCAGTGGTGATTTCATTTGGGAAGTGTGGTGGATAGTATCGCAGATGACCGTGTATAGGGAAGACATGGATGAAAGAAGCGAGGGAAGATTCGCGTTGGAGACGTTCACCCGGCAGGGAGGAGATTGCGAGGATCTGGCCATACTAATCGCCGACATGCTTGCATCATCACGATATACATCGGATTGGACAATTCAGTTAGTCCTGATGGATTCAGACAGCCCTACAGATCCGCGTAAAGTCAATCATATGATAGTATATGTTAATGACGGGAATAATGATTATTATATCGAGGCCACCGGAGACCCGTCTTGGAACTGGTATCCCGAGGGAGTTAGTGGGTGGTGGTATGACGTTGACGTGTGAGACGGGTACTGCCGACTGCACAGATCTATGTTTACGCACAGTCTGGGCCAAATTATTTCGCCAGTTCGCCATCTGAATTTTCAGATGTTCGCGCCCGTTAACCGAAAAGTTTTGATCAGAGCACATGTTCCGCGTTCGCATGGCACTTTCATGAGCGCCGATTTATAACGGAACAAGACTTCCAAATGGATGCTTGCGGGAAAGTACTTCGAATCGACAGACGATCTTGTCGGCACAATAACAGATTTAATTGATTCGGGCCAGATGAGGCCCGGTCAAACTGATGAAATACCTCATCCATCGAACGGCCAGCCACGGCAATATATGCCCGTGACTCCAGATCTATTCGCGTCAACTTCATAGATGACATGTCTGCACGATATAATTACAAATCCGCACCATGCTTGATGTTTGGAATATTTTTATTGGAAAATGAGCGATTCTTTATAGTCTTGACTATGCATGCGCAAAAGGAGTTATTTTGGTCGCAGCACACATGGTTCCATGATCAGTGCACCTTCAGGTTCTAAAGATCCTAAATTTTCCACTACTCTAATACATATTGTCCCCACAAAATCACGCAATGAAAAACAGCAAATTCTGGAATATGTTAAGTACTGCGGATCCTTGTAACTGCTAATATTCTGAGCTGTGTAAAAATTACTGATCTCAGGGTAGTGTTCCAATCTTTTATCAGATATGAAAATTTCAAAATTCAAATAATGTATGTCTTCTCTGCGTTGGCGTAATTTAATAACATTAAAAGCTACATCTTTTCTGGAATCCATTATTTCATTGGCGCGTCGTTTTGCCTCATTTTTGGTAGGGCTTTGCAATAAAATTTGAGTTTTCTTTGCAGTACGTTCCAACTGATTTTCGGTTCTTGCAGCAAGAACTAACCACAAGAATAAAGAATTATCTAATCGTTTTGTGGTTTGCGTTTCTATTCTTTTGTTTGTTTTGTTTTTTTCTTTTACTGTGATATGGTACTTTCGCAAATTTTGCTCTAAACTAATATGATCGACATGGAGTGTATCTGAAGTACTCGAGTAACCACTGGGAAATGTTGTAATTTGAAGTCCGCGAAGTCCTGGGAAAAATAAAATACGTTTCTTGGATTTGACAAACGTCCCTAGCGTAAACCAAGTATTATCATTTCCCACATAGAAAACATATTTCATACTACCAACTTTTTTTCCATCA
>JAKZUU010000028.1:0-8729 GCA_047516405.1 Candidatus Nitrosopumilus sp.
AAAAGTACGGCGCCAAACAAAAAAATCTGACTGATGATGTGTTGCACAAGGTGGCTCTGTTCATTGTACTGTCAGGCTTTGGAGTCATAATGGAGGATCTTACAGGAATACGAAAGATGTACAGAAAGGGAAACGGTCAAGGATTCAGATTCCGGGGACGAATGAATGCGTGGCCGTTTTACCGACTGCGAAAGTTCATAGAGTACAAGGCAGGATGGGAGGGACTCCCGGTGATCTTTGTGCATGCACATGGCACAAGCTCACTATGCACCGTATGCAACGGCAGACTTGCACCGCAGCCTGGCCGCAAGATGTACTGCAACACATGTGACACGCTGGCAGACCGAGATGTTAATGCCAGCAGAAATATATTTTTTCGTGGCCTCAGGACGCAGGCCAGACTGGGCGCAAGTGAAGCAATGATGCCGAAACCGTTTTTTGAGGAAATTCGGTTAGTCGATGTATGCTCAATGCGAAAGACAGAGTGCTTGCACGTTGTTTACGCATAACGTCTAATGCCAAAAGAGCCTAAACTTTGTCCTACTTGTCAAAGAGACGACAGATTCGAGAGAAACATACTGCTCAAAGAAGAGAGATCAAACGGCAAAACCATTCTCTGCACTAGATGTGAGGCGCTAGTCGTAGTCACAAACTACAAACTTAGCCAAGTAGAATTATCATCACCTAGAGACGACTGCATAATTATGTTAAAAGAACCTCATTTGATAAGAATGGTCAGGTACTAGTTTTTTGCTCTTTTTTTAGTTGTTGTATGACGTATCCTCGAACGTTTGCAAATTCCCACTCTCGTAAATTCGCCGCTTTGCATTCTTCTTTAATTATCAGTCCTGCCAGCCCATTGCTCCAGATATGGCGTTTTAGATCATATACTTGAATAATTCTTCCGTGCCCTGTGATCTTGATTGCACCATGGCATCTCTGGATCACTTTTAATGCTACTTTCTGATAGTGTTTTTCAAAATTGACCATTATGCTACTGTACGGGTTTTGATTTCAAAAAGGTTTTGATTGTTAAAATTACCATTAACGGCAACGCTAGCAGTAATAGTAATAAGAATAAGAATAATAATAATAATATATTCAAGAAATTACAATAAAAAGAATTGCTGATGATTAATCGACCTTCTAAGCTATACTGAAAAGATGATGAATTTGCCGAATTATGAAGCATGTCTGATTGAAATACGATACGCTAAAGACTTTTTTGCACATGATTTGGTATTGAATGCCCCGTCTATCAATCACTGAATTGTTTCTAGATAAAGCATGTTTGCAAATACGAACACCGGGAATTAAAAACGACGGATGTATGCTGCACACAAACGTGTAAAATAGACCATGACATTAACTGGCTTTACCAAAAACATACAAAACAGCAAATGTAGTATTTCTGCCTAATCTAATGATGAAACTCTCTGAAGAATGCAATGCTGTAATAATCTTTTCAAACAGGCTGTCAAATCTGCGCCCACTCTATATGCAAGTCACGCAATGCGGTATTTGCAAACAACAAAAACGATAAATTCTGCCGCATTTCATCAAAACGCCTGACATTTGATGTCACAAATACATTCATCTATTACAAATATCCCGCAGTTGTCTTGGAATGATTTCTACACTGCAAACAAATCAAGAGAATGCAGGATGTTTCAGGTATCTGCAAATTTGGCAATAGACAAGCACAAGATTCCGATATGACAAAATGTGACATCATGCATATGGCCCATTAAAGTCAAAATTCAAAGCCAGGCGTGCAACTTTATCTGTCTTGACACCATTGTACAGCCAGACCTTGAAACTTGATTGTATGCTGACTGCAGCAAAAAACCATCAAAACAACAATCTAAACATCGTGTTCTTCTTTTAACAGGTTCTTTCTAACAAGTATTGGTATGTTGTAAAATACTGCCAGCGCAATTGCGTCTGAGGCACGATAGTTTTTCAGCACAAGGTCTTTTTTGCCTGTAAAGTATAAATTTGCACGCAAGACCTTGCCACTCTCATAAACTTTTATCTTGACTAGAACCAGTTCGTTCTCTTCACATATCTCTTCGATCATCTTGTATATTGATGGAGGTATCTCGTCTTCCCGTTCTTGCACCTGTGTACTTCCCAAATTCATAATCTGCCGTGCAACATCACCGGAGAACGCCCTCATGTGGAACACCCTGTCGTTGTCTGCCTTTAGGATAACTATCCCTTCAATTCCATATGGATCAACGAATCCAACGTAATTGATCTTGACGGAGTCATAATCAACTTCTTGGGCTTGATCAATCTTCATTGTATTTACAAGAATTTTCGGTTCGTGGCTTATAAATATATCAAAAAGACAACGCGCCACCAAACAGTCAACACAAGTGCAACCCATAATTATTTAAAATCACTAATAAAATTAATCACAGTGTCAACAAATGCAGAACGCTCCATATCATACGTTCTAAACAAGTACGTTACAGACTATATGTCAAAGGATGTGTTGAAACTTAATCTTAACACAAAGACTATAGTGGCTGCCAGAATGCTGCATCGCTACGAGGAAGATGACATTGTAGTTATTGACGATGACGGCCATCCGGTAGGCATAGTCACGGATGAGGATATTCTAAGTAAGGTAAGCGACGTTACAGTGTATGCAGAGACCACGCTGTTAAAAGACATTATGAGCACACCGCTAATTACGATTAACGAAAAAACAACATTGAAGGAGGCATTAAATAAGATGAAGGACAACAAGATCCGAAAACTTCCTATAATATCAAAGAAGAACGATCTAGTTGGCATGATACTGCAGTCAGTTATTGCAAATGCTATCAGGAATGCGACTGTCACTGCACCGCGTCTTCTAAGCCCGCCGGTAAAAGCCATACTTGGCAATCTTGGCTTTGTACTGCAGTTTGCAGGAGTGCTTTTGCTAATCCCTGCAATTCTTGCAACGATTCTTGAGGACAACACATCAGCTACCGGAATCTATCTTACCACGGTGCTTTTGCTAGTCACGGGATTTTTTCTAAACTCATACGGTGAAAAGTCAAGTCTTAATTTACAGCAAGCATCAATACTGGTATTTTTAAGCCTGTTTCTGTTATCGCTGTTTGGCTCCATACCTTATTTTTACGTGTTTACAGACTCTGACAACTATGTTGAAATATTCGGCAATGCATTTTTTTCAAGCGCTGCAGGATTTACAACAGGCGGGATATCGCTGTTTGACGAGCCTGAAAAGCTTTCCCAGAGCTTTACCTTCTTTCGCAGCTACACACAGCTTGTTGGAGGGATGAGCTTTATCTATCTTGTAATCACCGCGTTTTATCCCGAATCCAAACTTCAGGCCATGCGTGGTTTTATATCTGGAAGAACACTCCACATGAAGGAGTTATTTCTTACAATTACGGTGATCTTTTCAATTTACATTGTAATTGTTGCATTTCTGTTGTATGTGTTTGGCGAAAGAAACATTATTGATAATTTTTCACTGGCAATGAGCACGCTTGCCACCGGCGGGTTTACACCAACATCCACAATTCTTGCCGGGCTGGTCTGGCAAGAACACATTATATTGATGGGGGCAATGGTGTTGGGGGCACTACCGTTTACATTCCATTATGCATTTATAAGAAAAAAATTCCTCTCGCCAAAACTTGGAAGAGAGGTATTGGTATACTTTGCCATTTTAGGTAGCGCGATAGTCCTGTTTATGGGGGTTAGCGGGATGGATGTTCTTCAGAGTGCGTTTTATTCGGTGTCAGCTAGCACCACTGCAGGGCTTCAACACGACAGTCTTGCAGGACTAAGTGGAGGGGCGCATACAATACTGATAATTTTGATGCTCATTGGAGGGTGCGGATTTTCAACTGCCGGAGGCTTGAAGGTATTCAGGCTGTTCACTTTAAAAGATATAGGGATGTTTCTAAGCAAGACTAGGAGATCTAAACTCTCAAGTCAAGCCAAAAAGGAGTTGATATCGACACTGCTCATCATTGCACTGCTTCCGGGCATCTCCGCTGTTGCAGGACTGCATCTTGCAATATCAGAGGATGTCTCATATCAAGATGCGTTCTTTGAGGCAATAGGGGTCGTTACTACCGGTGGACTATCAGCAGGAGTGATTGATGTAGAAACAGACTCTGTAACAAAGATAATCCTGGGATTTTTAATGATATTTGGCAGGCTAGAGATAATTGCGATAATCTACATATTTGTTCCAAGGCTTAGCTGAACTCTCCAAGAAAGATAGAATTTAATTCAACAAGATGGACTGTAAACCATGAATGATTCGGCCAACAGTGTAAACACAGGCAAGAAACTCATCATTTTAGGGTTTGTAGTCATTGGAGTACTGTTCCTAATCTATGGACGATATCAAAATTCGGAGCTTTTAACACCTAGCGCAATTGATTCCATACAGAGACTCGCATACGGATTTTATGTAATGCTGATGCTGTCCTTTGGCGCTATTGCATTTGGAATGTATAGGTATCACAAAGAAAAAATCAAGAGACACCAAGAAAACCCGACAGCGGATTTGTTTGGCATCATTGCATTGGTAACACAAACCAAGAAAGCCCAAAGGATATTTGTTATTACATTTATCCTGTACGGTTCATTTTTTTCACTGGTATCAGGAACATTGGTGTATCAGCCAGAAGTCAATTTTGTCACCCATTAC
Source organism: Candidatus Nitrosopumilus sp. (assembly GCA_047516405.1). GTDB lineage: Archaea > Thermoproteota > Nitrososphaeria > Nitrososphaerales > Nitrosopumilaceae > Nitrosopumilus. The sequence goes on from JAKZUU010000028.1 coordinate 4,691, forward strand.
GGTGCTACGATTCCATCAGGATTTGTTGCGCCATGCTGTGACGAGCTGGGATACATGCCAAAGATTATCATATATCTGACAGAGCATGTAGGGTTACAGATAATCCCAATCAATCTAGTGTTGCAGTTAATAGTGTCGTATCTGGTTGGATTAAACGCATCCATTGCGGTAAGTGCATACAGACTGTCCAAGAAAAACAGGGGAGCAGGTACAATTGGAGCAGCGGCAGGGCTGTTCATTGCGTGTCCCACCTGTGCCGGAACATTTTTGTCGATATTTGTCGGTACTGCAAGCGGCATTGCATTCTCAATTGCAATAACACAGCTGCAAACGCTGTTCATTGCTGTATCAATACCTGTATTGGTTGCCATACCCTTTATGATGGCAAAGAAATTACAGAATCCAGATGGCAGCTGCAAGATAAGTTTCACAAAGTAAATTTTGTTACTCGTGGAATTTTATAATTGCCAATATCATAGCCGTCACGTCTTAGAAACTTCAAAGTAAATTTGTAAACTAGTTCATCATGATCAACTCTGTCCAATATCTCGCCCCACCGTATCTCTCCCCTCTGCTTTATCTGTCTTTTAAAATCAGGATTCATAGATTCTGCAATATCCTTGCACTGTTCTAACGTACGGCCATTTTTGTACGCACGTGTACGCCTATCACAACTGTTATTCATATTTATTATATCGTGCAAACTTTGTTTAAATGCTTTCAAACAAATAATGGTGTGAAAATTGCAATATATGGCAATAAAAACGACAGCAGAGTATGTGAACTTCTTCATTGATCTGAACATGGGAAAAGATGTCAGCTTGTTGAGTTTTGTAAACAATGAAAGAATGGTCCTCAAGCAAAAACTGGGGCATAAGAATTTGGACAAAGAGCAGATTAAAAAAGGAATAAACATTCTCGAGGGACTGATAAAAGATATTGACGGTATCGGGGAGAGCCAGATACTCAAAAGGTATCAAAAATATCCGATGGGGGAAGAGCAACAAGATGGCTAAAAATTCTGAGATTATCAAGACTGAGATAATCAGGATACTAAATGAGAATGGAAAGACCCGGGGAGCGGATCTTGCCAGACGGGTGATAGAAAAAGTAGGCAACGAAAAAATAGTATATCAAGAGATCAACGCACTTGTTCAAGCAGGAGAGATAGAGAAGAGAGTTCACAGCAGATCACATATTGAATACGAGCTGATTAATCTATACGAGTCGGTAAACAATCAGCTAAAAAATTTACACAAGGAGATCGAGATGATTTACGAGGAGATTGAAAATTTTAAAATTTTAATAGACGAGGAAAATTTTACGTTTCATGAGAGACTGAGATCAGTCATTCATCAAATACACATAATACAGTCAACTGACGGAATCATGAAGTTGCTTTCATACTATCCAGCATTCAAAAAAGACAAAATGTATTCTCAGATCACTAGAAAAATCAGCGACTGTTGGGAACTAATCATGGACAGTATTGTACACCAGCAAGAAGAAAACTTTCTAAATGATGTTCTTGCCAACTTGCGAATATCGCAATTTGACTCAAAAAATGTAAATTAGATTCTATGGACGTGATTGTTTTGAAGGTATGGCATTGACAAAGACATTGTGGTTTGTGTCAGTTAACACGCTGTGGGATAACTGTTCCGGGACGGCATTGCTCAAAATTTCCAGAGATATCTTGACGGTTTAACTGCCTTGCAACTGGATTTTGAGTTTTTTTACGTGAGGCCAAAATCCTTGCAGTCTTTATTTAAAAAGTTGTTGAGATCTGTGATGACACGATCAAATGGACAAATACTTAACTTTGTACATGATAGTTATTTTATGGATGTAAAAGAGGAAGACACATCAGAAGAATCAAAAAACAACCACATCTCTTACTATAAATCACTTGTCAAGATAATTGCAGATATTACAGACGAGATGAGCCAGGAGGTGGAACCTGCCATTAAAAATCATCTAAGTGATAGGATAGATGCTATGGAAAAGGACAAAAAGCGAATAAGGAAGATGTTTCCAGATATTACAGAGGAACAATGGGATGGTGACGCCAACAGAGAAAAAGCATAACAGACACCTGGATTTACTTCACAGCTACAAAATTCATCTCATAAAGTACATTGAACATCTGGAAAAAATAGACCGAGAATCAGAATTTGCCAAAGAATGGAACAAATCTGCGATAAAAGAAAGAAGGGAAGAGCTTCAAGTAATAGATAAAATTTTAAAGAATTTGATACGGTTTTAAGAATTATTAAAACAGGTGCAAGCGGTAATTATCGCCCTCTCGTTATTGCAGTCAGTTCTACCATATGCCGCACAAAAAGATTGAAGTACAGAATCTCTGGAAAGACTTTGTTTCTTAGTTTCAACAAGTACATCTGAATTGTTACAAAGAGTGCAGTTTTTGTACAATATAACGTTGGTTATGACTAAATTCGTTACAAAAGTACGAAATATTTGGGTTGCGAATAAAGTTTCTAGATAGAAATTCTTTTATAAGGGTGTATTTTAAAATGATACGATGGCTTCAAAAATAGTATATGTAGCAGTTGCAGTTGCTATAGCAGTCATAATTGGTGTAGCAGTAGCTGTATCAAGCGGACCATCAGACGATCCGGTTCCTCCAGTGGAAGAATTTGATATAATCGATGTCGGTGTATTGCTTCCATCCACCGGCGATTTGGCAGCACACGGACAGGACAACAACATCGGTGTCCAGCTGGGACTGGCCGACTTTAACGATTATCTGGAGGAGATTGACGCATCATGGCGCATGAACTTGGTGCTAGAGGACACGATGTCTGATCCAATCATAGCCCTTGAAAAGATCCAGTCATTAAATTCAAAGGGCATAAAATTCGTACTAGGACCTGAATCAAGTGCCGAGGTGCGCAACATCAAGTCTTATGCTGATTCCAACGATATGGTGCTAATCAGCCCCACATCAACATCACCCTCACTTGCAATTGTAGATAATATCTTCCGCATGATTCCAGACGATACCTGGCAGGGCAAGGTACTGGCACTGCTCTTCGAGAAGGAAGGCATAAAGGCCGTAGTTCCAATATACCGTGCAGATGTCTGGGGTGATGGCCTGTACGAGTCCACCAGAAACAACTTTGAGTCTCTGGGAGGGGTAATGGATGACGGCATACGCTACTCACCTGACGTGACAGTATACTCTACTGAGGCGACCTTATTATCCAGCCTAGTCGACCAGTATGTCGCCGAGTACTCTGCAGACGAGGTGGCAGTCCTTATGATAGGGTTCTCTGAGACGGTACACCTGATCAACTTTGCAGCCTCCTATGATAATCTGGAGACTGTAAGATGGTTTGGCTCTGACGGCTCATCAAATGACGGTACACTCTCTGATGACCCAATAGCATCAGAGTTCACACAGAATACCAACTTTGTAAGTACCCAGTTTGCCACATCTACAAATGAAATATATCAACACGTAAACGACTACTTTATAGATTTCAAGGGCTCATCACCTAACGCTTATGCATTCTCATCATATGACAGTGTCGCAGTCTTGGGCAAGGCAATCCTTGAAACCGAATCCACCGATCCACTGACAGTACGTGATGCCATAATCGATGTCGCATCCAGGCACACAGGTGCCATTGGCACGGTCAACCTCAACGAGGCAGGCGACTTGGCAATATCTGACTATGACCTGTGGGGAATAAAGGACGGCGCATGGTACAAGTACGGCCACTTTTATGCCGGCGACAGCACGTTTGAGTTTGAGTCTGACAAGATGATGGATGACGATGAAATGATGGACGATGACAAGATGATGATGGATGACGATGAAATGATGGACGATGAAATGATGGACGATGAAATGATGGACGATGACAAGATGATGATGGAATCTGAAGAGCCATAGATCTGGCATAGGTACTTCTTTATCTCTTCTGATCTTTTACAATGCCTTGATTTTTATTTCGCCAAAAGTTTTTTGAAATGTTCAAATGGATATTCTACAATTAATACAATCAAATCTTCT
>JAKZUU010000029.1:0-3486 GCA_047516405.1 Candidatus Nitrosopumilus sp.
TTGGTGGGATCCAAGCTGGAGATCATGTGTGTCTATTAATTCCTAAATCTAAATTAGTTTTTGTTAATAAAAAAACAAAATGAAGCTAAAACAATTGCACATAATGTCTTGAAAAAACACTTCAGAAGCGCGAGCTGTTACGATTAAGGATTTGCTGGAGGGAAAACAAAGGGATCAAGCTCATTTATTTGCCAAAAGGGTCACTGTATCTTAACGCCGTTGAGGAATGCCGGTACAGGGCCAACTGGCATTGCTCGTATCAAAATATTACAAGACAAGGCAGGACATGGGGTATAGCATGTCAGACTGTCTCAGAACGGCACGACGTTTTCTGGACATCAAAAAGTACCTTGCCAGAAAGTTTGAACGTGTACTGACGAACTTTTAATCGTCACTACTAGCAAAGTCAGGCTATCTGACGAAGATATTATACTAATTTTTCATCTTTGGCATAGCTTTCAGCAATGAATTAAAGAGACTAAAACAATACAAATACATTGGAGATAATTGAAAAGACAGTTCTTGCAAGCATGTATATCTGCCAGATACAGGGAAAGGGCCCATCAGAGATTATGGGAGTAATAAGCCAAAAGAGCATGTTTTCGGCAGATGTCATCAATGCAAAAATTGAAAAGCTGGTGAGAAACCAACTGATAAATAAAGACAAGAGTACCCTGACTGACATTGGCAGACAGTCATTGCGAGTGGTTCTGGCAGGAGGGGTCTTTGATATCATTCATCCAGGACACATCCATACGCTAAATGCCGCAAAGGCGCTAGGGGATGTTCTGGTTGTTGTAGTTGCAACTGATAACACGGCAGTAAAGATGAAGAAGAGGGTGCCGCTTCACACACAAGCCCAGCGACAGGAACTAGTCAATGCACTGTCTGTAGTGGACCTGTGCCTGGTGGGACAAGAAGACGACATCTTCAAGACAGTAAACCACGTAAAGCCCCAGATTATTGCGTTGGGGTATGACCAGATCCATCAGGAGAAATTCATCACTGAAGGATGCAAAAAGATAAGGCTTGATGCAAAGGTTGCAAGGTTGCAGTCCCCGATACCGGAAAAGTCCAGCTCCAAGATTCAGCAAGAGTACGGGCGATTCATTCATGGAATTTAAGGACCAATTTGGACTTTGACTGAAATTTTTGAGCCATCCATCAATTTTGCAGTCTTGCGCAGACAGGATTGGGAGATTAACTCTATTATAGAGTCATCGTGGTGTGTGCGCTCAAGCATGATCAACTGGCAGTCTGCCGTATTGTTTAGCCGTGCATTAAAGCACTTTACCCAGCCATAGGTACGTTTGCCGTCAGAAAATCCATTGATCTTGACGCCGGGGAAAACCTCCAGCTGTTTGACTGCCGCATGATAGATTTTCTGATCCAGCCTGACGTTGAGTGTTCCCAAAAAAGGAACGTATCCTACCTTTGACTTGAACTGTTTTGTGTATCCGTCCAGCCCCATATAGTATGCCCCCTCACCCATTCCGGTGACCAGAGTGCCTTTGAGCTCAACTACAGAAGGTGAGGAGTCGAGACTTTTTTGCAGGACAGAGGAGAGTTTTACCATCTCAGAGAATCCCCTTGGCGTGATTTTGATGGAGATGTTTCGCCCATTGATTATTCTCTCTATGAATTTTTTCTGTTCTAATTCAAGAAGATGCTTTGATGCTGCCTGCTGTGACTTGTGAATGTTCTTCCCTATTATCGAGGTAGGGGCAGTGACGTAGTTGTACTGTGCACCTTTTGATAACAGATAAGATAAAGTTAGAATGTGTTGAATCTTTAGATCAGTCATCTACTAGGATATGCCAAGGTCACCGAATGTCTTTAGTGTCAATCCGTCAGAGTTTGACAGCTTTGCAATCCTGTGTCCGACGACGTACTTGATATCGGCGTTTCTTGCACCCTCCAAGAGCCTTTGAGTGATAATTCCGTCAAGGAGCAGATACTGAATTCCGGATTGGGTGGACAGCTTGCTGACAACCTCACTGATTGGGACCTTGAATACATCGTTTTGCTCACTGTCCAATGCAACAGCTTCCAGAGTCTCATTCAAAGTCACAAAAACTTTTGCTGCAACTTCTGCAATGAACTTGTCATCTGTGTTTTTCAGTGCAGGAGTCGGTTTGCCATGCTGTATTTCGTCTGCAACCGGTCTTAGAATCTCATCAATTCTCTGCGGAGTTAGTTCTTCAACTTCCACGCCGTTGTCTGCCTGCAGTTCATAGTCTAGTGTAACAACTGATTTGAGTTCCTTGAGGATGAATCCGCCTGCCCTGTCGCCGTCAAGGAAAGCGACGACCGTGTCTTTGGAATCGCATAGCTCTTTGATGGACTCGTCAATCTTTGCACCCTCTATTGCAAGTGCATTGTCAAATCCTGCCCTCAAGAGATTAATCACATCTGCCCTTCCCTCAACTAGGATTACCCAGTTTGAGTTAAAGACTCCTGAACTGCATGTCAGTCTTGATGGACCATATGTGGATAGCTTTCCAGCGTCGCCCTGATGGACATCATTTAGCATGCTTTCGCCTTCACTGACAGTCTTGGTTGCCCATTTTTGCTTGATCTCTTTTGCGCGTTTTACAATCTCGTCTTTTTTTGCAGCCCGTACATCATCAATTGACTCCAGTGCGAACTTGCAGTCAAACGGACCGACCTTGTCAATACTCTCAATTCCTGCCGCAATTAATGCGCAAGTGTCAATATCGGTACTCATAGGAATCAGCGCATCGCCTACAGTGGTGTTAGATGTAGACTTGGTGTTGACCTCAATGCGGCCTACTTTGGAGACTCGTTGCAGCTCATTCAGATTCATCTCTGGGCCCAACAGTCCTTCTGTTTGGCCAAAGATGGCTCCGATTATGTCTGCCCTTTCAACGAGCCCGTCAACTTCGTAGGAAAGTTTAACATGATATTTGACAATTCCTGATTGAGGCATAAATTATTCATCTCCTGTATCATTATAAATTTTGATTTTTATTTGGATATATGAGGGTATCGAAATAACGATTTGCCTGCAATTTGGAATCTTTAGGGTGTGCATGTATTGCAGGCAGGCAGCAATAGCATAAGAGACTTAAAAATAAAGAAGTAATGATGGTGATGTTTCTATTCGGTACTAAAAGAGTGACCGCAGGAACAAGATTTTGTAACGTTTGGGTTGTTAATCTTAAATCCAGAACCCATTAGACTCTCAATATAGTCCACGTTTGCACCCTGTAGATGATCAACGCTATAGCTGTCAACTAGCAGTTTGACTCCGTTCTCCTCCATGACGATATCATCTTCCTCTGGTGCTTTCTCAAAGCCCATTCCATAAGACAGACCAGAACAGCCTCCGCCTTGAACGTATACCCTAAGGTATTCAGGGGATTCTGCCTCCTCTTTCATGAATTCGTGAATCTTTTCAGCTGCTTTTGCACTTACTGTGATCATCTTTTGTGTTTGCTCAGTTGCCATTATAAATAGAAATAC
>JAKZUU010000030.1:0-2743 GCA_047516405.1 Candidatus Nitrosopumilus sp.
GTAAGCTTGGTTAAACTGCAGCATGAAGGCAGATCCTAACTCTGTGTTTAAAAATACGTTGTCACGTACTTCTCTTAGTGTCTGAACTTGCGGTGCAAGTTCTGTTCCGTAGGCAGCAGTGGCAATGAGACATCCGCCGGCATCTGATTTTTTCGTCGCCTCCTCAATGTTTTGCTCAGTTATTTCTTGGGGCGTACTGTCATTCAATACGTCGGCGCTGTCTGCCGGTAGCGTGTAGGCATCAATCTGCACAATATTTACGTCATTTTCCAATATCTCGACTTCTACTGCTAGAAAGTCATCAGAATCTGATGGAACAATTCCAAGAGGTGCCAGACCGTAAACCCATATCACATAGGTTGCAATGCCGGGCCCCTCCTTGACGGTAAAGTCAACGAGCGCCTGTCCTGATGGAGAGTATAAAACTCGCTTGCCTTCATCCTGTGCAATTGATCTTATCTGGTTTAAATTCTCATCATATACACGAATATCATACTGGACCTCGTTTAGGAATTCCTTCTCGTCACTGAATTTAAGAAAATTGATCGTCCATTTAATCTCACATCCCTGAATCGGGTTTTCCGGACCGTAAAACAGATGTATTTGATAATCAAAATATGTCGTAGATTTCTTTATACCAATGTCTTTTTCAATATCTGTGTCACAACCCAATGCCGCAAACGGATCCACAGTTGATTCCAGTCCTTCAAACGGATTCTGTTGTACGTTCTCTTCATATTTTAACAGTGTAAACTCATATTCTACTGGGGCGATTCCAGAGGAAACATGAGTGAATGTCTTGGCTTTGATTGGAAAAGGAAAGTCATCTGCAACCCAAACTTTGCTTGTCAGGCCGCCTGCACGCCAGCCTACCTGAACGGTCTCCCAGGTGCCAGCAGGAACGGTGACTGTCTCAATTGCCATTGGGCGTACCTGCTGCCCTCCAATGTTTCCAATCTTGCCCCAAGATATTGCGCGGAACTCTTTTGGACCTTTCCCGCCTGAACTGTCATTTATCGTTGCAAACGCCGATAGCCAGACTATGGAAGATTTGAATGCATCACGGTATTCAGATAGATCAGCGGCACCGCTTGCAGGCTCTGGTGCAACCTTTCCCAGATGCATCTCACCTACAACACGTTTGGACCCATCAAAAACTGCAACTTCTACCAACCATTTGGTTTCAGATGCAATTTACACGTCACCTTTAACCCACAAGTCCATCTCAAATGGAGCGCACTCTTTGTAGTTTACATGACACATTCTGTAAGAGAAGAAATCCCCATGCTTGAGACCCTCACCGGAATACCACGCGCCGTCCTTGTTAACGCCACCTGGTGCCTCCTGTGCAGATGCTGCCGTTGGGGCCAACAACAAGCCAAGAAATAATGCTGTAATGACTGGAAGATATAGGAATGTGTGATTCAACTAATTACTAATTGTAAATTGAATAGTTAAACCTTATCGATTTGTATTAAAAAAGGCACACAGCAGATTTCCTTTCAAATAGGCAAATATAGAGGAGAAAGTAAAGGATTGTTAACTATAGCGACGCTAGAAAAGATTTGCAATGGTTTTTGGATCCCTGAAGATATATTTTTCACAATCAATGTTGATTCGCGAGTTTTGCAAAAAGTATAGGGCTCGACCCACTCTTTCGTCCACGCTATCGTAATGTTCATGCATAAGTGAATTCCGCTTTAGTACATTCCAGAATCCCTCCATAGGATTCAGTTGTGGACAGCCTGCCGGAAAGTATCTGTAATCAATCCGTTCCATGTTATCTGCAAGGAACTGCTTCATTTTGCCAGACTTGTTCCACGATGCTTGATCCAAAATGAGGGCAGTCTTGTCGCGCCACTTGAGCAGATCGGTGAAAAAACCTATCACCTCATTAGTGGCAAGTGTGTTTGTAGCAGTAAAGAAGCGCTTGCCTGATAGTGAGACTGCCCAGTTTATGAATCGGTTCATGTGGTTCCCAAAATAACCGCCAAATACACGCCTGCCCTTCGGTGTCCACAGGCCGAACCTGCGGGCGATATCGCGACGGAGCGTGGTGGTGTCGTTGCACCAAATATCGATTCTATCCTTTTTTAGGCGTGAAAACCACCTTTTCATGCCGTGTTGCCACTCCAAAACATCCTCGACAGACTGCATGTTTGAATGCAGAGTTCCACGGTCTTGCATGTGTAGTCGAGGCGGTGCATTGCACTGCGCATCCCGGACAGGCTGTAGTCAACGCCAAATTCGTTTTTTAGATCGCGCGCAATATTTTCAGGAACAATATACCGTTCTTCCTTTGTTTTTGTCTCCATAAACTCCAAAAATGTTTTGTCTTTGATCTTTGCCGGACGACCTGGTATTTTTTTTATTTCCAGTCCGCGTATCCCATCTTTCTTAAATGCCCGCCACCAGTTCTTGATCGTGTTGTATGCTTTGAACAATATTTTCGATACTTCGGTGATGGCTTTCCCATTTTCCAACAGATGACGTATTGCAAGTATCCTCTCTTTTTTATTGGGATTGCTCTCTTTTTTGTATGCAAGCACAACTTCCTCAATTGTTTTTGTCGTGATCTGCTACAAAAGCATCCCAGCTATAAATGCATCACTTAATTTATTTTTTGCAAATCTTTTCTGGCGTCGCTATATCTGAAAGAGTTCATTGTCAATCTTTATCACTCCTCCACTTTCAACTAGTTTTTTGGCTTTTTTAACGGTGTTGGCACTCATGTATCGACAGG
>JAKZUU010000031.1:0-5224 GCA_047516405.1 Candidatus Nitrosopumilus sp.
ACATGTGACACGCTGGTAAACCGAGATGTTAATGCCAGCAGAAATATACTTTTTCGTGGCCTCAGGACGCAGGCCAGACTGGGCGCAAGTGAAGCGATGATGCCGAAACCGTCTTTTGAGGAAATTCGGCTAGTCGATGTATGCTCAATGCGAAAGACAGAGTGCTTGCACGTTGTTTACGCATAACGTCTAATACATTCAATTCCACGTTCTTGTGCAAGTCCGATTCCCGGTGCATCAGGAGAGTTTGACAGGACGGCAGTAGCACGAATGCCGCGATCCAGTAGCGCAGACATGTTGGAGCCTCTGCCGGAAATTACGATTATAACGTTCATGATTTTTAGGTTGCCATCTTCCATGTCCAATCAAAGACTTTAGCATTATCCAAGCATTCATTACAAAAATATGAATTATTGAGGTAAATTTCAGGACATACGGCTCCACGTTCATACAAAATATAAAATTCATTGCCACCATATAACGCTAAATTTATTTTCTTTCCAGTTTCAATTCCACATGACTTGCATGTCGCCACGTTTATTTCACGTTACTATTAGATATTAATCTTCATGTCCTGTCAGGTTTAGAGGTATAATATCTCTGATTTTAGTTCTGTTAATCTTCGGTTCAAAAACGGATTGGCGTAGTCTGCAGGTAGTGTGCCTAATATCTGCCAGAAACTGCATCTACCATCTTCCTGACGTTGGAAGATACCTGTGGAAAACCTGCAAAAGCCAAGTCCCCACATATTCAAGATATTTCAGGGCCAACATGCACGATACGAAGATGTTGCCTCAGATAATACAGCTTGTGTGTATATAGAGATTACACAAACCAGAATATGTGCAGGTAGAACGCAATCGTCTATCTCTGAGAGTAAAGTCGATTAATTATATCCATGTAGGAGTGGATAGACTTTCATGCAGTTTTTACAGTGTGTGTAATGGCATGCGCCAGAGACGACAGTTCGCCGCAAGGCATAAAGAACTCGGACACATATACATTCGAGGCTCTCCCTCAATACGCAACACGCGACTTTGGTTTTAACTGTAAGGGGTAACAAATTCTCTTTTTTCCTTGGGCATCCACCATATGACATGCAGTGGCAACAACGGTAGATACTGCAGGCCCATCTGCGAAGGGCGGTGTTTTTGTTTATATTTTTCTTATTTATAATCCTCTTATTTACAATCCCCCTATCTTTTGAGACAATTTTCTTTTTTTCACGTTTCTTGGATGCCGTAAATTTGTTCCCAATACCATTTGAATTCTGCGATCGACTCACATACGGTTAACCTCATGTAAAACTAGCTAGATTTTTATGTGGATTTTATAGAATTTTATCAAGATTTGTCCTCTTTGGAAGTAGTTAGTAAAGACAAGCACAAGATTGCCATAAAGCTGCGCGACGTGCCGATGCAATACGCAAACGCGCTCAGACGAGTGTGCCTAAACGGTGTTCCAATCTTTGCAATCGATACAGTAGATGTTGTAGAGAACTCCTCAGTACTGCCAGACGAGGGCCTAGCACACAGGCTGGGGTTGATTCCAATAACAACGGACAGCTCTAGGTTCAACGAACCCTCTGAATGTGAATGCCAAAGTGAGACCGGCTGCTCAAACTGCAAGGTGATGCTGGTTTTGGACTCTGGCAACTCAAATGAGACAAGATCCATCCTGTCAGACGAGTTATACTCAGAAGACGACCTGATAAAGCCGATTTCAGACAAGATCCCCATTGTACAGCTGGCCCCCGGACAGAGAATCAAAATCGAGTGTTATGCAAAACTGGGACGCGGAACAGAACACGCCAAATGGAACTCGGCAAATGTCGCAACTTTGACTGACACAGAGGAGTCTGAAAATATCAAACTTTTGACTATAGAATCAACAGGTTCACTTAATCCAGAGCAGATTGTCATTGCAGGAGTAGATGAGATTAACAGCAGATTGAATCAGTTCAAAGACATGATAAACTCAGTCAAAGTAAATTAGAACGCTCATGCCTGTACAACAAACACGTTATTATTTGGGTTTTAAACTGCGATATTCACATGGCTACTAATCAAGTTACCATTCATCTGGCAAAAGACCTGAAAAAGGCCTCAAAAGAGAACAATGCCCCAATATGGGCAAAACTGGCCCAATATGCACTAAAACCGTCATCTGCAAGAAGGGATCTCAACTTAAAGCGGATAGACCAACTCACAAAAGACAATGATACCGTGGTATTTCCAGGCAAAGTACTCGGAGTAGGCAGCCTGTCCCACAAGATTACACTGTTTTCATTTTCAATATCAAGTTCAGCTGCATCAAAGATTATAGAGAGCGGCGGAAAGATAGTGAGCCATCAAGGTTTAATTAAGCAGAATCCGACCGGAAGAGGAGTGGTTATGCTTGGCTAGTCAGGAGATAATAACAGTAAGAACAGACAGACCGATAGTGGTAGACGGGACAGACCACGTTGCCGGAAGACTGTCCTCAAATGTGGCAAAATTACTGCTCAAAGGAAACAGGGTTACAGTTGTCAACTGTGAAAAGATAATGATGAGCGGTACAAGAAGCAACCAGATAAAAGAGTACAGGGAGTTCCTTGAGATCAACAGCATCATCAACCCAAAACACGGGCCGGTCCACTACCGGAGGCCTGACACGCTCATGGCAAAGATGATTCGCGGAATGCTGCCACATGACAGAAAGCCGTCAGGAAGGGAGGCACACAGCAGACTGCGAACATATATTGGATCCCCAAAAGAGTTGAAGACGCTGGCCAAAATTCAGTTTGAAAAGGCAAAAATTAAAAAAACTCCGTCAAACTATACAGCAATAGGCGAGTTATGCAAAGTGATAGGGTGGACTAACTAATGACAGTGCCAAAGACCGATATTTATTTTGCAACAAGAAAGACTGCAAGCGCACACGTCTACATTACCAAGGGAGTAGGAAAAATCAGAATTAACAACGTACCAATAGAGATGATCCAGCAGGATACTGCCCGCGAGGTCATCATGGCACCGCTGGAGATAGCAGGCGACTTGAGAAACAAGATTGACATCTCAGTCAGGGTCCAGGGAGGAGGCTTTATGGGTCAGGCAAGTGCTGTTGCAACAGGAATATCAAATGCACTTGCAGGACGGAGAAAGAGCAATAAGGAGCCAAGAGATCATCCGTTATCAAAATCCGTCAGAGCGGATCTTCGAAAACGCATCACTGATTTTGACAAGTACCTGATTAGTGGGGATGCAAGAAGAAAGGAACCAAAGAAGTTCGGCGGTCCTGGTGCCAGACGAAGAAAGCAAAAGTCATACCGTTAGGCCATGAAGGCTGTAATCCTTGCAGGCGGCAAAGCAACAAGAGGCAGACCGTACACAGACTATTTTCCAAAGGCCATGATGCCAATCAACGGCAGGCCTCTGATCGACTACATAGCAGGGTATCTCAGATCATTTGATTTCATAGAAGAGATAATCGTGATCTCAGACTTTGAGGGGCTGGGCGGACAGATAAAAAATTACTACAAAGACGGCAGGGACGGCATGGTCTTTCTTCAGGACTCACAGAGCGGGACTGCAGGGGATCTGGTTCCATTGGAGGAGAGACTCAAAGACCAGACGGAGTTTGTGCTGTGGTTTGTAGACAACCTGTGTGCAGTGGATTTGGAGGGGATGCATGCAACATACAGGGAGAAAGACAGCATGGCATGCATTGCGACGAGGACAAAAAGAAAGGAGGAGACAGGGTTTGCGAGGGTGGAGGACTCTGTCATAAAGGAGTTCATGGAAAAGCCTGTGATGGAGATGCAGATGGCAGAGTGCTTGGGTGTATACATACTGGCAGCAGACATCATAGGGCAGATAAAGGCAAAGCAGGACCGGAAAAAGGATCTCAACTTGTCGTATGACATTTTGCAGCAGCTCTCAAAGGAGGGCAGGGTAAGTGCGCACAATATTGGGGACAGGCAATGGATAGATGCCGAGTCCCCTATGGTCCTTGAGAGAAACAAGGATATGGTGTGTCGCATCATAGCAGAGATGGAATCCTAGGGCTCTTTTTGAATCCTGAGATAGCGCTTTTCGCATGCGGCTGTCGCCACCGCAGGACCAGTTGATGACTGAAAATATCTCCAGATGAGGGCACCAAGACCTGCCATGATTTTTGCGCGTTCTAGATGCAGTCAGATACGGTTTCTTCTGGTACGGACAGATGAGAACTCCCTTCGCTTGGTATCTGGCAGCATCAGCGTGGCAGCCTGTTTTTGAATGCCTGCCAGGACAGTTCTGATTGTCAGCAGGGGACAAATTGGCAGAGAGGTAGGAAAACTAAACCTGAATAGATACCTGTGTATCATATTGCACCTTATTTGAATAATACCTGCAGGACGCCGCCATCAGGAGCGGGCTGATCTTATGCTATTGCTTCTGAAGCATGTCAAAATACATGATGCATTGTTTGCCATTCTTGATTAATCTAAATGATGTCTTTGTTTGATACCACAATACTGTGTTTGGCAGTGGATGAAGTGCAATGCATCTGCATCCTACTGTTTGTGATGCATCATGTGCCCTGCGTATTGCAAAGTGGACCATCTCCCTGCCAAGCCCGCAACACTCGTATCTTTTATGAGTTGCCAGCTGGCCAATTAACAGAGATGGTACCATGCGGTGAGGATACTTGTCTGCACCAAACCGATATGTTTTTTTGTTGATTGAAAACATTGCAAGCGTAATGAAACCGATCAGGATATTTTTATCGTATGTCCAAGTCCATGTAGTGCCAATCTTTTTGTTCTGATCATCTAGGGCGTCATTTTGAATAAAATCGACTAGCTCTTTCTCTTTATTCTCAAACGTATCTATGCCTGTAGTCGTGTCAGATAATCGACAGCACTCTACTTTGGAAAAATCGATCCTCATGAATGATTATTGTCCATTGAATTTAATCTCAAGCTTATCTTCCAAAGCTTCTTGCAAAAACTTGGCTTCTTCCTTGGTTTGACCTTTCTCCAAACCCTCGGTTAGAATCTTCCAACTCTTGTCATCTAATGGCGCAATAGTTCTTAAAGTCATGTTGTATCTCTTATATAGCGACGCCAGAAAAGATTTGCAAAAAATAAATTACCAATACACTTATAGCTGGGATGCTTTTGTAATAGGTCATGACAAAAACAATTGAAGAAATTGTGTGTACATATAAAAAAGAAAGCAATCCAAATAAAAAAGTAAAG
>JAKZUU010000032.1:0-15959 GCA_047516405.1 Candidatus Nitrosopumilus sp.
CCCCATGTCTGCCAGCTTGCTGTACGTGGCTACTTTGATCCTGACTTCCTGCACCATGTCATTCCACTTTAGCGAGTACAGGTGCCTAGCCTAACATCCGTTTGAATACAGAATCTGCCAACCACCTTTTGCCGTACTTGACTCTCTTTTTCCATTCCTCCCGGAAACGCCTTTTCTCGTCATCTGACATCTTCCACATGTGGCAGTCAGTAGATCCGCCCAGATGCTCCCTGACTGCGATCCCCCACGCGTTGCCGGTACCTTTTCCGCGTGCCAGCGAGCTTACCTTGAGCTTGATGCGCGAATCCATGCCAAGATCCCTGCATGCAGTTACGTTGTCTCTGGAAGCGCAGGCAGCGTCCCTGTACAGGCAGCACCCTGCATCAGCAGGCCCTGCGCCGGAATCCTGCGCCTGACATGTCCGTGTCACAGCCTCCAGGGCCCGTCAAGCAGCGGAACGAGCATTGGCGAATCCCCCACTCTGTCATCGGTGACCTGGACTGCCAGTATCTTCTTTGTGTCCACATCTGCCATCACGTGGAGCTTGACAAACCCTCTTCGGATCTTCTACTTGTGTCTGATCCACTCCCCCTGTTGTGCTGCTTCAGACCTGTGGAGTCGACTGCAAGGCGGACCGGTGCCGTTCCGCCGCATGTGACGGTAAACACGCCGCCGTTTCGTTTGATATCCAATGCCTGAAACCTTTTGTATATGGTTGTGTAACAGGGCGAATCCCCGTCGCCGAGCGTCTCAATCAGCATTCCCTGCTGGTGTATGTACGGCATCCCCGTCATCGATTTTACCGCCGTCAGGACTGCAAACAGCGATTCGGCGTACTGGAACGGTGCACCCACCTTGTTCCTGTTTGCACCCGTCACCTCCTTGTATCTTTGCGATTTGTCCCAGATGATCAGCGCTTGGCCACGCTTGACGTATTTCTTGTTGTCAATCATCGGCAATCTGTCTCTGATCTACTGATCTTTAGCTTTTTCGGTCTTAAAGTAGGCGAAGATATTCGCTGTAATGCGTTAGGGAGAATTATTATGCAACACACTAAAACCTACGCAAGAGTAACAAAGTATATGGTTTTATACATACCAATCATGAAATTCAGCCCAACATGCAGTCAGAAATTGGCAGGAAAAGTTATCAAATCACCTGGAAAATTATATTTTAACTACAGGTTAAACGAGATTATTCAGTAACTGTTCGGGCTCATGAATCTAAATAGCACACCCCGCATGTTTTGTCAAAGAAAATTGGTAACGATTCAGGTCCCTGATTATTATCATGAATTGGTCATGGCCGGACCTGTGTAGTCAGACATCTTGGCGTGAATTCTTTGCCGCAAGACGCATCATGTGTTACATATCGTACATCGTGCCCTTACAAAATCAGATCAACGTGCGGGGACGGCCCGGGCCATCCGTCCGCAGGTTGAAAGTTATGCTGTTACACAGATGTTTTTGAATATGGGCGGCCCAACGCCTGTCGAAAACATGTCCCAAAATGGGTCATCTACCATGGCCCAATACTGCCTCATGCACCGATATATTCTGTTTTTCACAGGTGGCAGCGAATCTCTGATATGCAGAATAGTTTGATGCTGCCGTCCCGTTGGGAAAGGGGCCTCTTTGCCTTCTGGGCATGACTACCCTGCGGCGTATTATTTTTTCGCAGTCGTTGTTATGTGGAGGCATTCCAGGATATTTGATGAATGTAAAGAGTTCGGGTGCCGCATTGGATATGATGGTGGCAATATCTCCGTTGTTGCAGGCGACCACTATCTTTTCTAGCACGATATTGAATTCTGCTATGCGTGCATCGGCGTACTGTCGTACATGCGGCATTTGAGATACAAGGTCAATCTGGCAAGCTGACTTTAGATTTCCATCTGCCAGCCAACGCACTGTAGATGCCACGTTTTTAGCTGATTTGTAAAGATCTGAGAATACCTCGTGCACGGACTGTTCCGGGGAACCTATTCCCTTCTTCATAGCCACATCCTCTACATTGCGCAGTACGTGTACAAAACATCGCTGATGGATTTCAGATTTAACGGCTGCTTTTCGCAGGCGATCATTTGCCTTGTCCGGCAGGCTGTCAGGTGGCCTGTAGTAGCGGAGCTTTCTGTTGCCTGTATAACCGTCGTGTGTGGTTGGTCTGAACACCATTCCGGACGAGCACCTATACAGTGCCGGCCTTCTCTTGTCCTTCTCGACATGAATCGTAGTCGTGTTCGGAGTGTCGTATGCAAGTGTCTGCACCTCCTTTTTTCCTATCTGTTGTTTGCTTTCATCTGTCCTGTACCATGGCTCCATTGTGGATTTCTCCAGAATCTTTACCATGGTGGGAAGCGGCATAAACGATGTCCAGACCGTGCCGTGCCATGCAATCTGGGCATCATAGTCGTATATGTTCTTGGGCCTCTCCGGAGGCGGATAGAGAGGAGAGTAGAAAAGCTTTGTGTCATCGTGTTTGAGGATGACTGTTTTTGAGTGGATTTCCAGCACTTCGCCCTTCATGTGATTGACTTTTGCACTGGTGCAGTTAGATACGGCACCTGCAGAAATGTGCGCACCGAACACGTCGCGTATCAGGCGCGCCATTCCCTTTACTGAGACGCTCTCGTTGTTGTATGAAGATATGGTTGCCATGAGTTTCTTCCCAAACGAAGTCCCAGGTATGACATCTGTATGTGGATATGTTGTCACTTTACAGTCAGGACATGTCCTGTACATGATGGTGTATTGCAGGAATACTATCCTTCCTTCCGTTAATTCCCTTGTCATTTTTTGTATGGGGGTGCCGGGACAAGATCTGTTCTCCCGCACTGTCTGCACATGTCTGCTGCAAACTCTTTCTTACCATCAAGGGGACGGTCGTGGTGGGATACACCGGACACTCCATGCTGATGCCCCGCCTTTCGTTGCACCTGATCGTGTGGCACTTGCATCTCCTTTACCTTGTGTTCTTTTGCATCCTTTCTGAACTGTCTTCGATTACGAGCGTACTCTGTTGCCTCTGCAGGGGAATGATTCCAGCTCTCGTGAATTCTTATCCTCTGCTCCATCTTCTTGATTGTTTCCCTCAGGATGTGGTTCTCCTCGTTTAACTGCACCATCTCATCGATTATCACTTTCAGTGCATTTCCTGTCATTCTGACGGATCCTGCAAGCACCCCTAGCAGGATCTCTACCACACCCCATACACGACGCAATTCTACCCGTAGCACTGTCTTTTCAGATTTTGGAGGCGTCATTGCCGAAGATACCTCTCCTCAAACCATTCTTGTGCCGCCCCGCATACGGAAACCGGCAAAAACATTTGTTTAAATATAAATTCTGATAAGATATGTTGACACGTGAGTTTGTTGTTCATCGCTGTTCACAATTCACGGGTCATCTTTTTAAATACCCAATATAAAAAATATTGTCAAAGTGCTTATTGTACTTGATCTGATCTGGATCAAAGCGAGTCAGCATTGCCTCAATTGGAGGGGACCTGAATCGTTACCTCAGAAGTAACTGGAATATTGTATGAATATATGAAAGTATTATAAAGATAGCCACACAGATCATGAAATATTTAGAAATTCTTTTAAAATATGCGACACTGCACGTTAAATAAAAAGTGTAAGAGGATCCGTCAATGATACACCATGAACGGACTCAAACACTACTTTAGACTAACAGAATTTGGATTTAAACCCAGCTGGTTCACATGTTTTGCATGGGACTGTAGCAAAAGTAAAAAGATGAGAGGCATCAAATGACTGACAGGCCACTCCTGACAAAGAGCATGCAGCGCGGTCTTGCAAACAATCCGCAACAGCGCGCATCTGTCATGAATGATGTGGAAGGCGTGTTCAATCCAAACATCCCGTTCTCTAAAAAACCCAACGCAAAATACGGTCCTGCCGTCTTTCATGCCATCATGATGGGGACTGCAGCACTTGGCGTCTCAATATTCGGATATACAGCGGCCGTACGGAGGTGGACGACAGCCTCATGCATGCTTGCCAGATGCCACCGCGAATATCCGTGCGGGGAGTGGATCTCCAACATCTGTCTAAGGGTTGATCCCTACGGCATGGCAAAGTCGCTTGAAAAGGCAATGTCTGCCAATCTTGAGAGGCTGCAATCGCTTGGACTGCTTTCCGGAAAGCGAATCGACATTGCCATAGACATGCATCTGATACGACGCTGGGATCGCAAGCATGGGGCCGAACTGGTGCGCTCAAAGAGCAAGGGCAAGACGGGCAGTTTTGAGAGGTATATTGCAGCGCAGTGTATCAAGCCCGGCATGCAGATGGTACTTGCATTATTGCACATGCCTGCACTTGAGGATACAGCGTGTTATGTGCGCAAGACCATTTCAATGTGCAGGAGAACAGGTGCCAAAATCGGAACAGTCATGCTTGACCGCGAGTTCTTCTCTACTGATGTCATCAGAGTGTTGGAGAATCTAGGCGCGGATTATCTAATTCCCTGCGTCAACACGGCCAATGTTGTAAGGGCCAGTGAGGAGTTTTCCGGAGGAGAGCGTTCTGCAGTATCTGTGTTTCGTATAGCAAAATCCAAGAATGATTACGTAGAGTATGTAATGCACATAACGGGACGCAAGAAGAAGAGCAAGAAGAAGAGCAAGAGTGAGCTTTGTGTGGAAAAACCAGGAGAAAAATACATTGCGTTTGCTACAAACAGGCCGGACATCGATCTCAAACGCTACGCCAAGATGTATGATAGAGACAGGTTTTAGAATGGTAGAAAACCAGAGAGTAAGAACGCGCAGCAGGGGTGTCACAGTCTGGACGCTGTGTTTTCTGTATTCGCTTGTCTTGTTCAACTCTTGGGTTCTTGCAAACGCCGAGCTGACAGGCAATCCATCCGTATTTGGTGGCCTCTACTCCAGAATTACACAGACTGACATGAAGATAATCATAATGATGTACACTCTTCCATGGAATGGCGGGCATGAAGAACTGCCACCTGTGTTGCCTCCTGCTAGTTCCGCAGATGCCACATGTCGTGATATCGCCACTGCACTGTTACTTCCGCAGTAACTCCCACAAGACTGTCTGCTGCAACAACGAATTCAAACACTGCATTTGATTTCTGCCGTCGCTTCCTGAGGCACACCTACAAATCTACTGCAATGCCCCCTAGCCTGCAATCCACATCTGCACACTTTTTTGCCCCCTGTGAGGATCGTATGTAACATATTATACTGTCCTGGCATTCAGATGGCGTATGATCATATAGGATGATCTGCATTTTAGTTTTAAACATGTGATCTGCCACAGATTCTCCATCTAACAATTGTCTAGATTTCAGATACTTCTGAGATAACTGAACACTATTCTGTCATACAATAACAACAATACTAAAACAAACTGACTGCAAAACTGGATCAAAGCTGCAGGCTGCAGAAAAAAATCTCAGATTTTTGTAGAAAAAGAGGGTTCAAGTACAAACCACATACTTTCTAAACAAAAACAGTGTAAAGTAATAATAAATAGGGCTTTCAAGGCAATCACACTACATGGCAACTAAGAAATCTCATGGCCGCTCACACGGATTCAGGCACAAATCTAGATCCGTTATGAAGAAGAAAGCACCAAGAGGGGTCTCATTTCTGTTGCATGAGTATCAAAAAGGCCAACAGGCACTAGTCATCATTGATCCCAGACAGCACAAGGGATTGCCACACAGGCGATATCACGGCAAGGTAGGCGTGGTTATAGATGTAGGCAGGCGTGCTGTCACACTTGATGTGAAGCTAGGGAACAAATCGAAAACCTTAATCACTAGGTTAGATCACATAAAACCATTCGGTGTGTAATATGGAAGAAATAAAAAAGAAACAAGCCATTTCTCTTTCAGAAGTAAAAGAAATTTTAGGTAAAGTGGATGTTGAAGAGATGGATCAGATTCAACGTTGGACGTATGATTATGTTTCAAAATTTGTAACAACTGACCCAAAACATGCAAAAGAGATGAAGAAGCGGCTCATTAAAGAATGCGAATTAGTTGAAGATGAAGCAGTGGAGATAGTTAACATTAGACCTACCAGTTTGGCAGAATTACGCTCATTCACGTTTGGTTGGAAGAAGCTGATTCTGGCTGAAACTCTCGAGAAGATGCTCAAGATAATCAAGGAGCATTCGTAAGTTTAGGAATATTTCATTTTGTACAGAGCACAAAACCCGTCTAGAAAATACGAAGAACATGCGTATGTTTTAGATGTGTCTACAAGAACCAGATCATCGACTGTACGGGGAAGAGAGGGAATTATCGTTACATCTGTTGGGGAGGACAGGCTGACCCTGCTTGAGATTCTTGCAGTGCCACACACCACATTTGAGATTGGGGAAAAAATACACATCGGAAAGGAAGGACGGATCAAAGTTCTGTCAGTCTTGGGAAAGATGCCATATGCAAGGATTTCACAGTCTGCCCAAAACGAGTTGGAGTCAGTAATAGAAATTATTGTGACTGCAAATGAAAAGAGGTTCGTGGAATATCTGAACAACGCGCAGCCGTTGACGCCAAGGATTCATGCGCTAGAGTTGATTCCAGGAATTGGAAAGACGTACATGAAGACCATGATAGAAGAAAGAGACAGGCAGAAATTTGAGAGTTATGCAGACTTGCAGAAGAGGGTAGGATTCAAGGAGCCAATCAAACACATTACACAGCGAATTATGGATGAGATTACAGGCCAGAGCAGATTGAATCTCTTTGTCAAGAAATGATAAAACGAAGACTGCTGGGACAGCATTTTCTGAATTCTGATTCTGTAGCTGAACTTGTTGTTTCAAGTGCCAATATAACAAAAAGAGATACGGTATTTGAGATTGGTACGGGTTTGGGGATTCTGACCCCGTTGCTGTGCCAAAAGGCGGGCAAAGTGATCTCAGTTGATGCAGACCAGGAACTGATAGAAAAAGCAAAAGCCAAATTTTCAGATGTAGACAACTTGGTTTTAGAGTCAGGGGACGGCTTTAAGATGAGAGATGCATTTTCTGTCTTTGTGTCGAATCTGCCATACTCGAAGAGCAGGGATGCAGTCGAGTGGCTTGCCCAAACTGCGTTTTCTCACGGTGTAATCATGGTCCAAAAAGAGTTTGCAGACAAACTGCTTGCAGAACACATATCAAAAAAAAAGAGAAGGGCAGTAAGTGTTGTTGCAGCATTTGCGTTTGACATTACAGTTGTTTCAAAAGTCAGTCGGAATAATTTTTCGCCTCCCCCAAAGGTTGAATCGGTAATTCTAAAGATAGTTAAAAAGAACGATATGACAAGGGAGATGGTTCAGACAATCAACAAGGTTTTCTCGTATAGGAGAAAAACCATCAAAAATATTCTGAGGCAATTTGGTCAAGAAACTATGATTGATAAACGGGTAGAAGAGTTAACAGGGGAGGAGATAGTTGAAATTGCAGGCCAGATACTCAGAGGATGAAGAGTATCCCCCATCAGAAGATACTTTTTTTATTGTAGAGAACATCAAGGGCCTGAAAGGAGAGTGTGCCTTGGATGTTGGAAGCGGTTCGGGATATCTCACAAAACTATTACGTGAAAATTTTTCGCTGGTGGTTGGAACTGACATTAACTGCAAAGTGTTAAGAGAACAGACGTACAGAACAGAGAACGTAGTTTGTTGCAACGGTTCAGACGCACTAAAGATAAAATTTGACTTTATTGTGTGTAACTTGCCTTATCTTGCAACTGATCAGGTAACAGATGTAGCAACAGACGGCGGTGCAGAAGGGTTTGAAATTCCCAAAAAGATTTTTGATTCGGTTATTTGTAATATGGCCAAAGGCGGCAAATTTGTCTTTGTGACGTCGTCTCTTTCAAACTATGAAAAGCTGATAAGATATGCCCAAGAGCTGGGTCTGAAGACGGAGATAATTGCAAGAAAGAGACTGTTTTTTGAAGAATTGATTCTTGTAGAGTCAGTCAGATAATCATTATTTTCTTAGATTGTTTTTGGCATAACGGATAATTGCATCAGTCATCTGAGTAGTTGACGCATCGCCGCCGATATCCCACGTTACAGTCTTTCCCTCATTGATTACTTGATTGGTTGCAGCAAATATTGCATCTCGGATCTCTGTCTCACCTAGGTACTGCGCCATCCAAGCTCCGGACAGAACAGTTGCAGTGGGATTTACCTTGTTTTGTCCTGCAAATTGCGGCGCACTTCCGTGTGCTGCCTCAAACATTGCAAAGTTATCACCCATGTTTGCAGAATAGATCAACCCAATAGAGCCCACCAACCCAGAGGCCAACTCCGAGATGATGTCCATAAACAGGTTTGTGCTGATAAGAACTGCACCGTTGAACTGTTCAGGGGCCACCACCATCTGCTGTGCCATATTGTCAATGTAAATTTCTGATAACTCTACATCAGTCCCCTGCACCGCTTTTTGGGCAGAGTCCCAGAATATGCCGTCTGTCTGTTTTAGGATATTCCTTTTAGTGATTGCAACCATCTTTTTCATGTTGTGCTGCTCTGACCAGTTCATTGCAGAGGCAAAGAGCCTGTCACAGCCCTGTCGCGTAATCTTTCTGATCGCAATTGCAGAATCATTGGTAATTTTTGTCTCTATTCCCGCGTACAGTCCTTCGGTGGCCTCCCTGAAACATACACAATCAAGGCTTCTGTCCGGTGTCAGCCTCTCAAAAGTCTTGGTAGGCCTGATATTTGCATATAACTCAAATTTTTGCCGCAGTGTGACTGCAACGCTATTTGGGGATTCAGGGACAGGAATCGTTGTGGTTGGGCCCTTAAAACATGCATCTGATCCCTCCAAGATACGCATAGTCTCATCTGGAATGTATGATTTGTCTTTTCTGTTGTTTTTGTCCCACTGCTCAGAGCCTGCCTCACATAAAATGATCTCAGATTGCATATTGCATTCCTTTAAAACCCGAAGCATTGAGTCTACAACCTCAGGTCCGATGCCGTCACCTTTCATTACTGCTGTTTTTTTGCTCAATACTCAGATATTTTTGGATGTTTATTATTTAATCCTATCCTATATACGGGAATTTTTCCTACTTGTTTTCCAGAGAGAACTTAATAGATGACAAGATATAGTAGATGTAAATGAAGATAGTTCAAATATCGGACTTGCATGTAGGCTCTCAGTTTTTGCAGGAAAAATTTGATGTGTTGGTAGAGGAGGTAAACGATCTAAAGCCTGATGCCATCTTGATCACAGGTGACCTGACAAATGAGGGGCTGATGCAAGAGTATGAAAGGTGTAAAGCACTGATAGAACGGTTTGAGACAAAAAGAGTCATCACAGTCAGTGGAAACCACGATTACAGGAATACAGGTTACCTTTTGTTCAAGAAATTTTTTCCGCTAGAGACTATCAATGAGTTAGATGACAATGTTGTGCTAGTTACAATCGGCACTGCAAGGCCTGACAGGGATGAAGGCGAGGTCGGGTACAGGCAGAACCTGTGGCTTGAGAGAACGCTGAAGAGATACAAAGACAGAGTAAAGATTGTGGCAATGCATCACCACTTGATTGCAGTTCCAGACAGCGGATCCAAACAGCTAACAGTTGTTGATGCAGGGGACGTACTGCACACCGTCTTGGACTCCAAAGTTGATGTGGTATTGTGCGGACACAAGCACAGACCATGGGTTTGGAATCTAAAGTCGCTGACTGTTGTCAATGCAGGAACTGCGACATCAGAGAGAATCAGGGGATTCTTTGAGAATACCTACAACATTCTGACCATAACCGGCAAGAAAATTCAGATAGATCTCAAGATAGTGGGCGGAAAAAGAATTCCCATGGACGAGATGGCCAATAACCGCAACCAGTTTGTTAACGAATGAATTTATTTACAGACAATTTTTAGAATCTTTATGCGGGGATCGCCTAGCCTGGTAGGGCGTAGGATTGCTAATCCTATGTCCGCAAGGACACGGGGGTTCAAATCCCCCTCCCCGCGCCACTTTGGTTTTTATGGCTTAATACAGGTTTTTCGTCTTTTTTGATTTGTTTTTTATATAGAAAAGTGGTTTTGCAGGAGATGTAAATATTCATACATTAAAAATGATTGAACAGGATGTATGGTAATTTTGGTATAAAGTATCATGTAATTTAAAGAAAATTATTTTTTGTGTTATCGCCAAGTAATTTCACAAAATCTTTTATGCGCATTTTATATGAACCCAATCCCCATCATCGTCTTGTGCTATCTTATCTTTGCCTGCAATTATTCTCTGATCGCATGCAACACATTTACCACTATATTTTGCTACAATTCCTTCGTGTTGCGAACTGTAACTGTTTTTGTGATCATCACTATAATTGTCATAAATTGAATTGTGTCTGCCGTTACTATAATAGTCATCATCATCATCATCATCGCCGTCGCCGTCATTGTCACTATCTAATGTGCGTGCAAAATCTTCTCCAGACATAATGTCCCAATCCATCTCTACATGTTCTGGTTTGATCATGATATTCTCTATGTGGAAAACGGCGATCGGCAAACGTATTTTTGACAGCATTTTGTACTGATTGTCTGAAAAAATTCCTAGCCCAGTCTTTATTTCTGCCCAACAAAAGTCGTCATATTCTGGATGATGGATATGTGATGTGTCTGTAGGCCTAATCTTGCATGCAAGATAGTCAAAAACAAAGCTTGGATTGTGAACTGATTGGTTGGATGGCCTTGTTATTCGCATGATCTCAGGTTGCATAGACTTTGGAATGCTGACGCAGATCCTCTTAAAACCCATCTTGAAGATAACAACATCAAGATTAGTGCAGCTGTGTATGGTTTCAAGCGAGCAGTACGCCCAGCTGCTTTGGGAGCACAATTCCTTGTAATACGTCTCTCCAAGTGCTCCTTTCAGCGAGTTAGTGATCTTGAGACGTGTCATGCGATACCAGAGATCAGGTACCTAAAAATTGTTTCTTAGAGGGCTATCCAACATCAAATCTTTTTTTGTTTTGCGATAGACCGTTGGCAGTAGTAGCAGCTGACTCGCACGCATTCACGCACTCGTCCCAACTGCTTTGCTAGTATAGTCTTTCATATCTTGCAGTATTCAAGAGATTTTGGCGGACACTTATCTATCGGATCCATCTGTTTGGATACCTCTTGGAGTTCCAATTCGATCTTCTCTGCGGAACAGGAGGTAAATGACTTTTTGCATTTGTGGGAGAATCATTATTACAGTTCAAATTTCATCGCTATGTTTTTTGATAAACTGCTTTTGGAACAATATATTATCCAAACCGCAAAGATTTATTCTTAATATCTAATAATACTGATGCATCTGCCTCTGCTCCAGCCCCTCCTGCTCAAAGTGGTTGTGAGACTTGCCGCCATCATGATGTGCATGGACTGTTCCATCAATATGACAGTGCGTGTTGTCAATCAAATCCTTGATAAACACATCATCCACATTTAACAGCATGTTAACAGTTTCAACTGCAGTTATCAGAACCTGCTGTTTTACAACTGCAGTCTCCACGATCTGATGCAACGACATGTCAGAGACCTCCCTTGCAACAGAGTTTATTCCACACCACTTGATGCCATCATTAGACAGGGTCTGGAGTTGCGTGAATGTATCAATTACATCCATTCCTATATTTCGGGCCAGTGTCAGAGGTATCTGCTCAAGTGCCCTTGCAAACCCCTGCATTCCAACCTGCTCTTTGCCCGGAACAGACAAGGAGCGGCCCTTGATCTCCTGGGCCATCAGCCATTCGACAGAACCTGCACCACGTACAATAAATGGGCTTTGAATAAAATTTCGCAGCACATAAAATGCGTTCAAGACATTCCTGTGAAACTCGTCAAGATAACACTTAGAGTTTGCCCTTAACAGCAAAGTCACGGATTTTGGAGCGTCATCGCCGCTCTCAATGAAGACCATTTTGTCACCCCCGACAGTTCTCTGATAGACACGTTTTGCAAAGCCCAGTTCGGCATCAGATATCCCCTCTATGTTCTTGCATGTCTTTGCAGCAGTTGCCCTCTCCAGCCACCACAAGTCATTGTACTTTACGCGGCGCATCGAGATGATGCCATGCTTTGCAAGCGCACCCTGAACAAACTCGCTTACGCCCTTTCTTGATACCACTACATCGGCCCCAGAGTTTGCGATGCACTCTACCAGTGCAAGCAGGTCCATGTCCTCCTGGCCAATAAATGAACCCATTTGTCCGGGAGAGGTGATATCTATCTGGGATTCGGTTCTTGTCCTCATAGTCTCCAGAGGGTTATTTAGCAGCAAAATTTTGGCATCAGAGATGCTGTGAGGCATCGCAGAGCTGTCTATTGTCTTGTCAATAACTATTCCCTTGACTAACTCCGTGTCAAGAACGCTGCCAAATTTTTCCTCAATCTTGATGTCATCCACGCTGACTTTTCCGTTCTGAATATCAGATACACTGCACACTGCATCAATGATGATATCAATGATTTGTTCGGGACAGTCATGCAGATCAAAGATTGCCTTTCCTTCCAGACAGGTAACCAGCAAATGCCTCATTGTTTCCTTGTCTGCCCGGTCTGCTTTCATCTTGACATTTTCCAATACATTCAGAGCACACTCAAGGCTCTGCTCGTACGACTTTGTGATTACGGCTACCGGAACCTGCATCTTTAACAGTTTCTCGGCTTGGCCAATCAAGCCTCCTATCAAGACAGCAGCTGATGTCGTGCCATCACCGACATGAGTGTCAACAATATTTACAGCATCCACGACAGACTTGCCTGCAGGGTGAAGGATGTCCGTCTTTCTTAAAAATGCGCCGCCATGACCAGTTATCGTCTCCTCTCCGAGTATGTCAATATACATCTTTTCCATGCCGCGCGGACCCAGAGATGTCCTTACAATGTCAGTGACAAGCCTTCCTGAGATCAGATTGTATTTTTGTGAGTCCTGCAATCCTACACGCGAAATATCACCATCGAGAAGATCAGGATATTTCATTTAATTTTTTAGCGTATGTGTAGTATTAAAATATAGTAGCTGTTAGCGCTGTCTGAAAAAACTAGGAGTCATGTATCATCTTGAAGCGCCGTCAAGGTATTCCTGTTTTTCCAAACACGGCACAGACAGATGCAAAATGTATTTGTCATAAAAATACAAAAAAATAATTTTTTGGCAGCAGCTAAATCAGAGTTTGTTGTCGCTTATTATGACATCATCAGGCCCCGGAGTGTCAGGAGTGTCAGATGCTGCAAGTCCAGAGCCGTCATTCTCCTTGAAATGCTTCAGGTCCTCACCTGTGATTATATCCTCGTCTGGAGGCACGTAATCCCGTATGTCGTGCCTTGCCTTTCCAGGATACTTGTCTTGTGTTGCATACGCTACAATCACAAACAGTGCAATCCCGATGGCTGGTGCTATCATGGCCTCTATTCCTGCCAACGCTTCAGGCGTGATGAAGAACATAATCAATCTGACAGCCGAACCGACTATAAGGCACGCCATGGCCGCAGGCATGTTTGCCTTCTTCCAGAACAGACCGAACGTTAATGGCCCAAACGCCCCTGCAAGTACGATATCAAATGCCAACACAAGATAGATTCCAGGAGCTGGCGCAAGGTAACCGATGACTGTTCCAACTATCATCATCGGCACAAGCACAATACGCGTAACGTTGAGCAGCTTGCGATCGCTCCAGTTTGACTTCCCCATCCATCTCCGCCGAATTATTCTCTGCATCAGATTTCTTGATATGACGCTTGATATTGCCAGCAACCCTCCGCTGGCAGTAGACATTGACGCACCGATAACTCCCATCAGTATGGATGCACCTATCGCAAACGGCAAGAACTGTGTAGACAGTATGGGAAGGGCCAGCGCGGGGTCGGTATCGCCTGGCAGGAAATAAAATGCCACAATTCCCAGCATGCTTGTTGGGATTATTGTAAATACGGTCAGCATGCCACCCATAAATGCGCCTCTCTGTGCAGTCTTGGGATTGCGGGCAGAGAAGACCCGCTCCATAAAGTCAAGGGCAATTATATCTCCCAGTCCCAACGCAAGAAGGGCACCCCAGTTAATCAGCGCACCGTTTGCAACATCATATAATCCTGAAAGATCTAGGAACTCCGGCGGAGCGGCACTGTATATGATGTCCCATGGCACCTCTGAGAAACCCCCAAAGAAGAACAGGAATGCTACCCAAAATGATCCTATGGCAAGATAGACCTGAAACAGGTTGGTATACGCTGATGCAAACAGTCCGCCTGCAACTGTATAGGCAACCACCACGGTAGCTGCAATCACTATGCCCCAAAAATAGTCTATCCCAAATACAACCTGCAGGATAAACCCACTGGCAGCTAGGTTGCCTGCGACAAGAATAAGAAAGCCGATGATCAGGAGAATGCTTGAGATGCCTTCAGCGCCGTTGCCGAATCTTCTGAAATAAAAATCAGGTAATGTAATCATGGACATCTTGTTTAGGGGTTTGGCATAAAATATGGCGACTAGAAACAGACAGACCCCCAGACCCAATGGAACCACTGCACCTGCCCAAAATCCAAACTCAAATACCAGCGCTACGTTTCCCAGTGACGAGTTTCCGTCTACTGCCTGGGCTGCAAGCATTGTTCCTACCATGAACAGGGGCAAACTTTTTCCTGCAATTATCAGGCGCTTGCCGCTGTGTCTGACCAGCCTGCCTGCAAACACCCCAACTACAAGTGTAATAATTATAAAAGCTCCAACTGCAATACCAAAGCCATCCAGTTCCATAATTATATATGTGAGAAAAATTATATAAATATGCGATTTTAATGGTAAAATACGTTTATACTCTAAAAAATGATACGTATAATACATTTTTTATAAGAATTTATGTAAATTTTACAATATAAAGGAATCTAGTTACGATTTGGCACATAAAGGCTCAAGACAGTCTGATGACAAAACGGCAGTAGATGTATTTTTTGCACGCTGCAGGTACGCCGGTGATACATATGGACATGCAAGATGGCGCGCTGTCCATACACAGTTTGAGGGAGAGGGCGGCAGGCACACAGATAATACCGAGCATGACAAAACGCATCTGTCCCAACTCAAAATCTTATTAGATTGATGCTGATAAAAATGGCATGGACAAGCAGTACGCTTTTGCAGTCATACTAATCATTGTAGGGGTTGGGCTAAGCCAGTCAGGATCGGACGATTCCTTTTTGATAGGTCTGGGTGTCGGAGTCGTAGCAATGGGCTCGCTTTGGGTGCTGGTCAGAATAATAAAGGAGATCAAGAAAAAATAGCTGTACGAGAACTGAACATGAAAACGATATAAACCAGAATTTATGAATCAATGTAAATGCCTGCAAAAGGATATTCAACGATCGGTCTGAAACCTGCAATTCTAAAAAAGCTGCACGAGATAACAGACAAGAGCTATCCAGGAATGTTTCTGCCCAGCACGTTGATTATCATGATGAATGAGATCAAGAATGGGTCGTACTCTGTAGAATTGCACAACATTCGATTGGATTTGTCTGGCCACTACAATACCATAACCATTAGATTAGATGTGCAACAATGGCTAGAGGAGAACTATAAGCAGTCAGGTGTAGAATATGGGGAGAGATACAGGATAAAATCTTTTACAAAATTTGTGAGCTACTTTATCATCAATGCGCTTGAGTCAAAGCTTAACAACCAGAGCCATTCCATCAGCCTAAAAGAGTCAGATTATGAATGGCTGCAAAAAGAGTACAAAAAACATAAAGCAAAGATTGCGGATTTTCAAGAGGTTCCAAGCTTTGAGAGGTTTGCTGACGGCTACATTAATAATTTATTTGAGAAGATCAAGGCTGCAAAAAAAATCTTGACGATATAAGACCGTTGAATTTAGTCAATTGTGTATATGCAAGATGCCATAACGGGCGGCTTGCTGATGCACCATCAAAAAAATTTCTCTAGAAAACATG
>JAKZUU010000033.1:0-61317 GCA_047516405.1 Candidatus Nitrosopumilus sp.
AATCGATGCGTGATGTGATATAATCAATCATATCGTTCATACATCTGTTGCAGTTACGTCCCTAGCGATAGCTTTAAAAATATACGTGCGTATGATAGGCGTGGATCAGAAGCTAAATGGAACTCACGTCTGGTTATGCACGGCTGTTTTAACATAGGTGGGTTAACTGGTTGCTATTTGGACACTTTTTCATAATTGGGCCTGCAAGGCGATCTTTTTGCATCCCTTACATCAAAACAGACATTGTATTGTAGCATCGCATTACTGTATAGACAATCATCTTTTCATGTCATCATCATCATGACAAAATAATAGCGCTCACAAGCTCTGGCCGACATCACGTTCTCAAATCTAGGATACCCTGTGCACTCTTCACCTATATCTGAATGCACATTAATGTAGTTATATGCCAATATCTTGCAATACTGCAAGAAACATTTCATATCTGTCTATAATTACAAAAAACCATTCATATTGCAACACAAGTAGATTGATTTAGTCAAAATCTATCTAAACTACACAAATAGATGTTATCTCTCAAATCATATTTAGCATAAATTATATGCAATTTTTCCAGAAGTAATATCTAGGAGGATATTAGTAAATAATTCAAATGAAATCACATATTTTATTTTCCATTCTGATCGTCTCTTTACTTGTGAATACTTCTATCTCATCGTATGCTGAATTAGATCTCTTTACAAACAGCAAAGTCTATTCTCCTGCGCATAATCTGCAGGTATATGGCAAAGGACTAAGCGAAGAAAATATAATCATACGACTTTTTGCTCCAGATGAATCAATTGCAAAGTTTGATCAGATAACTACCAGCTCTGACGGTTCTTTTAACTATGATCTGCTGACTTGGCCTGAACCGTCCCTAAGCTTTCCTTATGGCACATACACCATTGAAGTAATTAGTACTGAGCAAAATGGCCTCTCTCAAAAAATCGATGTAAAGTTTTTATCCACCACTGAACTCCTTGATGTGCCAGTTGAAAGAAACATCAACACTTTAGTATTTGCACCTGAAACTGCTGCAATTAACCAATCTTTCAGAGTATTTGTACAGACAACCAGTGACGGTCTTTTGATTGGAAATCTCCCCTCTGAATTATTGGGCAGCACCCATGTTCACCTGCCATCAGGGATCTCAACCTCACTGTCTACATCTTTTGAGACTCTTCATCAAGGACTGTATTTTGTTGACTATACTCCAAAAGAGGAAGGAACTCACGTGTTTCATGTGGTTGCATTTAGTCAGGGAACTGTATCTCACGGGTCTGCTGCCACTAACGTTCTAAGTCAGGATCTGGGTGGAATCTCAGAACAGATAATCAAACTTAACTCTATTCTAAAGAATACATCAGACGAACTTGACATTCTTAAATCAGAGATTGAAGGATTCGATAATACCTTGGAACAAGCAAGCAACAAAATTGATGAAAGCACCGGCGCTATTGCGTCATCTGTCGTATTTATCAGCGAGGCCTCCTCACAAATAAACTCGTTACTGTTTCCAATTATTGCATCCATAGGAATCATAGTTGCTTTACAGATTGCAATTCTTGCTAGAAGAAGATAGTTATAATAATGCTGGAAAATAAAAAGACATGATACCCAAAGCAGTGATTTTCTCTACTGTGCTCCTTTTCTCTATCACTGTAACTAGCTCATATGCATTTGTTTCAGGCGACCTACCGCACATTGACAGCGTTGAGAATCCTTTGATTTTTGATTCCGAGATTGTGCAAATCGACTCTAGTTTTTTCACTACAAATGATTTTAAAAGATATCTAATCTTTGGAAACAATCTGCGACATGACAACTCTTTAAAGAATAATTCCATATATGGTATTGAATCAGAATCTAGGTTTTTTTATGTCGCTGCTCTGTCTACAAAAACTGTATCCAATCTAGCTCTGCAAGGATATTATGTTATTGAAGATTTTAAATTAGACTTTCATGCATCGGACTCTAAAATTCCCGATGCCTCCAAAATAGGTGAAATTACAGGTTCTGATTTATCTGCTCAAAGATACAATTCAACTGGATCTGGTACTGTCATTGCAGTTGTAGATACCGGAGTTGATTTTTCCAATCCTGATATTCAACATTCGCTTGCACGTGATGAATTTAATCACCCTATAATGCTGGATCCTGATGGACAGGGAATCGTATTAACTAATTCAACCTTTTTTGCATTTATTGATGAGCATGGAATTGTTAAAAATTACACTAGACCCATTCCTTCAAACATAACCTCTTCTGTATATGTAAACCAAGATGGAGTATTTCTTGACCTCTTGCAAGGAGGTAAAGGTACTGAGATTCCAATTTATAATTCGTTTTTTCCACAATTCGGAGACACAGTGATCTTCAACGGTACTATGATTGACGATCTAAAGATTGGAGATGACAATAGAAATTATATCAAGTCAAAAAGTGGCATATACCGTCTTGGTCTGATATATCAGGGCGCACTCCAGGGACCATTTGTTGGAATACAAGTAGTGCCTGTTTTATTAGTAGATTCTTTAACACCGGGAGTCTATGATACTCTGATTCCTGATCTAAGTACTTCTTGGCATGATTTTACGCGATTTGATCTAAGTCCATTCGAGCAACCAGATTTTGATTTTGATTTTACTGACGAAAAACCAATCGTGTTGGGAAGTGGAAACGAATTTCTTGTTTATGATTCAAACAATGATGGAAAAAATGATTACAGTGCAGGAACATTCGGCGCACAGGTTTTAGATGTTTACGGTGCAGTCACAAACAATATATCTGTAGTTGATGATTTCGTACAAGCAGTTAATGGAACGCTGCTACCTGCATTAGATCCAGATGGCGAATTCTTTGGACTAATGACTGATTTTGCAGGTCACGGTACTGCATCTACTGCATCAATTACTTCACGTGGACATGAAACTTATGACATTTACAATAATTCAAAACGGCACTCAATTACCGGCGTAGCTCCAGACGCAAAAATCATACCCATTAAAGCACTGTGGTTCGGTGACACTGTTTATGGTTGGCTATGGGCTGCTGGATTTGACAATAAAGACAACAATTGGACATTTGCAAACAAACCAAGAGCTGATATAATTTCAAACAGCTGGGGCGTATCTAGTTTCCCTTATTTTAAGACGTCTCCTGGAATGGATGTGTTGTCGCTAATTCTTGATGTATTGGTCACTCCAACTTCATTGGATGATGATTATCCTGGCGTAACAATGGTCACTAGTGCTGGGAACTCTGGTCATGGATACGGAACAATAGGGTTACCTACTGCTGGATCTTTTGGAGTTTCAGTTGGCGCCACTACCAACAATGTATTTGTTGGATATGGCCCTTTCAAAGACCAGCCAAGATTCGGTAGTAGTACAGTTCACAATAATCACATAGTTGATTTCTCCAGCAAAGGTCCTAGTCCGGTTGGAGACCCCAAGCCTGATCTTATGAGTATTGGCGCTTATAGTTTTGTTCCATCAAATGTCTTAAAAACTACAAAAGATTCCAAAGATGAGTCCTTCTCATTATTTGGAGGGACTAGTATGGCAGCGCCAATAGTCGCAGGCAGTGCTGCAATTCTAATTGAAGAAATGCGAAAAGAGTTCCAAGACTATGATCCATTTTTGCTCAAAAACATTCTCATGTCTACTGCAACTGATTTGCACAATGATCCACTAACTCAAGGATCTGGCTTAGTAAATGTTGAATCCGCTTTAAATTACGTTCATGGCGATGATGGGGTTTTCATAGTGTATAATGACGGCTCATACGATAACATTAAAAAAATTCTTGATCCTGCGATTGAAAATATAAACTCCACTGCAATAGGATTTGAGACTTTTCAGCTTCCTACACGTTCATTTCCTATGACTAGTTGGTTTGCA
Organism: Candidatus Nitrosopumilus sp.; assembly: GCA_047516405.1. Taxonomy (GTDB): domain Archaea; phylum Thermoproteota; class Nitrososphaeria; order Nitrososphaerales; family Nitrosopumilaceae; genus Nitrosopumilus. Next base: position 3,906 of record JAKZUU010000033.1, read on the forward strand.
GGACAATTACTTCCAGGAGACAGAACCACAGCTACCTTCACAATCGAGAATCCTACAGATGAACCTCTCTTCGTTAATATCAAACCCCAAACATTATCTTTGATAACAAAAACTCAACTCAACGGAACGACGATTCCTCGTCAACAAGATCCTATACTGAATGCAACTGACACATTTATTCCAAATTATGTTAAACTCTCTGATATAGGTACACATGATGAACTAGACGATTTCTTTAATGACGATGATCCAATTCCTGATGATTCCTCACTGATGATCTTAAATGTAAATTTTCTATTCAACGACTTTATGAATAAAACTACCGATGTCTATGCTGACGATTTTACGATTGCTTCATTGTATGTATATGATTGGATTGACAGCAATAATGATACTGAAGTTACCAGTGACGAATTATCCATGGTCAACAGAGCCGGTTCATGGGGCACTGTTCAAGAATTACGAGTTTCGGATCCCAACGAAAAATTTGACGGCGTTCCACTGGTGGGAGTCTATCCTGTAGCCACAAAATTCTCTTACTGGGTCGGTAATACTGCACGAAATTCAACTTCTTTTGATTATACTGTTTCTGCTAGTTATTACGAAAAAGAAAAGTGGCCTCTGATATGGTCGGAATTCGAGACAATCACAGTTCCTCCTAACGATGTATATGAAGTTGATGTAACTCTGGTCGCTCCAAGTGATCTTCACACCGGGATCTATCAAGGATTTTTAACCTTTGAAGGTGGTCAACATACCGTAAACGCTCCTGTATCGTTTGTGATTAAGCAACCTGTAACAGAAATTGATTCTCTAATTGTATTTAATGGTGTCCAAAGCGACGATGTTCTTTATGGTAATGGATACACCAAAGGTGCATTTGATATGGGTGGGAGATATATGGCTGGTGATTGGAGACAATATTATTTTGACATTCAAAACGAATCGATCAATTCCGCTGCAGTTGAACTTTCGTGGGATAGCGATGATACCAATCTCTCTGTATTTGTAATGGATCCTACAGGACAAATAATACAGACCAACGTTCCTTCTGGTGTGTTTGAACGTTTCTTTAATTGGGTTTCGCTTGATTGGTTAGGCACTTCTCCATTTAGTGGAGGTGGAGGTTTTTATCCAGTCAAGAACAAAGATGATACATCAACCGTACTTTACGTGCCAATTAATCAAACTGGCACCTATACATTATTGGCACATTCGACTCTGTTTGGTGGTTCATCTACTACTGAACCTGTTACCTTGGCAGCCAAGTTTACAAATATTTCAGCTGATGCAGACATTGGCGCCAATGATGAGGTAAGTATTGAATTAATTCCTGACGATTTAGAAAAAAATCCTCTAACTGCACTTGAAACAGACACTGCACCACAATCAGCAGATCCAACAGACGACGAGACAATTAATCTAGTAGCAGATCAAACAGTATCTACTGAATTCACTTCATCCTTTAATATTGGCATTGTAATTGGTATAGGCATTGGCATAAGTATTGGAGCTGTCATAGGCATCATCTTCATTTTTACCACTAGACGAAGATCCATTGCAAGTACAAAATCACCCATATAAAATCAATCTAGCTATAATTTTGATTTAATAATAATAATAATAATAATAATAAAACAAAATCCATAATTAATTCAAGTATGTAGAATTAACAACAACCTGTGGTTTTTGTGTAAATTTTAATGAAATTATATAATATTGATATCAATATATGATTTGTATCAATCTATTGTTAAATTTTAAATTAATTTGACATATATTTGAATTAATTGGAAAACTAAAGAAGATTTATAACTAATTTGACGACTATATGATTTTGGATGTCAGAACTAAAGACTACAAAGTCTGGCGGATTATCCAGAAGAGACTTTTTAAAGTTGATCGGTGCTGCTGGAACAGGTTTAGCGTTTGCTCCATTTGTACCGTTTGGCAACTTCATGCCCAATCCCAATCAGGCATCACTTGAAAGAGTGCCTGTACTGCTACCTGACGGCACTCAGGCTAATATCAACACGTTTGCAGTCAACTCTGCTGAGGTTATTACCTATCCTGCAACTGGTGATTCAGCATTAGATGCTGAAGCATTTCGTAAATGGCAATTCATTAGACTGCCTGAAGAGTTAGGCGGTGCAAAAAATGACGTATCTTCTGTTCGAGCATACAGTATGATATGTCTTCACCTTTGGTGTTTATGGAAATATTGGCCAGAGGACGGAAGAAAAAGAGGTGAATGTCCTTGTCATGGTAGCATGTACGATCCATCTACCGGAACAGCTTATCTTGGCCCTGCATCCGTGCAGGCTGCACCATCAAACACATTAGCTGAATTAACTTTAGATCTCAATGCAGATGGATTTTTTTACATACTGCCGCCAACATTTAACGTAAATGCAAATGGAGTAATTGGATATGGCCGTTTCGCTTGAAAGACGAACTGGCGTAGTCGCATTATTTTATTGGCTTTGGGATGGGGTAGATAGAACTATCTTTACTGCGATAAAATTCTCGTTCCCTGCAAGATTTGTTAGTCCATTTGGATTTTTAGGAATGCTTACATTTGTCGTATTTATCATTCTTGGCGTTTCAGGCGCTCTGCTAATGTTTTATTACCAACCAATTCTTGACAGGGCATGGGACAGTGTTGAATTTATCAACAATGACGTTCCATTTGGCTTTCATATTAGAAACATTCACTATCACGGTTCAAATGCAATGGTGCTTTTGGCAGTTCTTCATATGTACTATCAATACTTTAGTGGAAGATACAAAATAAGAAATGAAGTTATATGGATGACTGGTGTAATTCTTGGTACTGTTACTATTCTTGAGGCGTTTACAGGATATGATGTCATCTTTAGTGAAAGGGCAGAACTAGCAATTAGTATTGCTGCGTCTTTGACTACGTCTATTCCTGTTGTAGGTCCAACTATTCGTGATGCAGCATTAGGTAGTGGTTTTTCTGACTTTGTGTTGCGGTTTTATGCACAACACGTGTTCTTGTTACCTATAGTCATGCTTGGACTAATGGCAGTACATTTCCCACGATTCTTAGTCTTTGATGTACCAATGGTGATGGCAATTTCAGGCGCAATTTTGATTACAGGCGGGGTGTTCCCAATTGATCTGGGGTTCAAATTTCAACCGGACCAAGCTCCCGGTGTAACAGTCCCTGAATGGTATTTAACAGGAATTTATGCATTTATGAGAACACAATACGACAAGTTTGTTACAGGACTGCTGTGGCCATTGCTGTTTATCACATCGTTTGTGTTGATCCCATTCATTGACAGGTATAAGAAATTCTCTTGGAGGGACAGACCGATCATTACCGCATTTGGCATTACCAGTCTTGCCCAAATCATGGTCACTACCTACTGGGGATTCTACATTTCACCTGACGTAAAGATTCCTCTAGTAGAGCGTCTGGTAATCGATCCGGTATTCTTCTATTCTACAATGATACTGTTAGTGCCATTGGGCTTTGGATTTACCTACATGATGATTAAACTTGCAAATGAAGCAGAAAGAAAATCAAAACTTGCAAAGAGTAACGGACCACAAAAAGTAGCCACCATTAGTTTTTCTGAACAATGGATTAACTGGTTGCTGATTGCTCTCTTAGCATTCCAAGTATTCCTAAACATTGCAGCATATAACGCGGCTTTGACAGGCATGAAGAATGTCTCATTGTTCTTTGTTGGACTTATTCTACTAGTGTTTGCGGCGTTCTTCCATGTGTATCGGTATGCACTAAGCCAACAAAAGAGTGCACCGCCACCTGCACCACCTTTTGTATTGGATGAAATACCGGAACTATCTGAACCGAGCACAGCATCTGAACCGAGCAAACTTCCGGAAGACAATACTGACAGATCTGAAGAAACGTCAAAACCAAAAGAATCTGAACCTGGTATTCCTTTACCCAAAATTCAAGCAGATTTAGGAACTCCAACTGATGTTGTTGCTAACAATAATAACCATATTGGCTCAAACGATCTTGCCAAATTGTAACTCAAATTTCTAAACAAGCTTTATAAGAACTTGAACAACTGCAAAAATTATGAGTGCTCCTACATCAAGTCATGCGTATGGCATTGGGGTTATTGCATTAATTGTTGGTATGTCTGCCTCTTTAGTATTCTACACTTCATTCTATCTTCCAGAATCTCTACTGAAACCATCAGTATCTGAACACATTTTAAATCCAGAAGAGGAGACTTATGTAATTAAAATTCTTATTGGCGCTGGACTTGAGGGAAACGATAATTATTTTCCAAACAAGGCATCTGTAATTCTCGAGACCAACAACCGCGTAATTTGGCAAAATGAAGACGATACTGCGCATACTGTCACCCCTGATCACAGGTATGAAGATTCGTATAGTGGACAATTTGAGTCTATTGGTTTAATAAAACCCGGTGACTCTTATGAGTTCCTGTTTACAGAACCTGCGGAGTCAATTCCTTATCATTGCACACCGCATCCATGGATGAATGGAGAAATATCTATAGGGAAAAAAAGATTCTAGGCTAACTTTTTTTCTAGGTTTACGGTTAATGTGTTTGAAATAGCGGTCAAACTATATTGCTATTTTAGAACAGCGGTGAACTGATCTACTAAAAATGATAGATTTTTTTGACGGCACATCAACAGCAATTGAAAATTGGTGTGCCGGATTTTTAAAATATTATTGTGCAAAGTGGCACCGTCTAGCCTGAATCTTTAAAACTAAAAACATGATGACGCAAATTTACCATAAACAAAGATCGCAAATCAATTCAAAAATTTATGAGATTGGGCGTTATTGGACGCACAAGTCGTTAATCTGACCTTTGCAATTATTATGGCAGACACAACTTTCATTTAGAATATCTGGCAAAAATTATCTGACTTTCAATCTCTTTATGCTGTTCAATAACGGATGCTCTAAACTTAACTTCATGTTCTTTCTGTTTTGGTTCAAAATTAATCAACGCAGTAAATTTTGCTGTATTTTCAGGCATTATGTCTTTGCCGATAAACAGCCTTGAGACGTTCTGCGATATCTTTTTTCCATTATATGACTTGTATACTATGTGTTCATTCGAGTCTAGAATTTGTGTATTTATTACGACTCCGTCATACCGTCCTGGGTATGAAACAGAAATCGTTCCTACAATCTCAGAATTAGGGTGAATTTCCGTTGTGTCTAATCTGAAATCAATATCTTTCATATATATACGCGGCTCAATTACAATAATAGTTTTGTTGCCATCTGGTAACTTGGCCAGTCTTTGGGGCGCGTCATCTGGGATTCTTCCAGACAAAATCTACGAAGAATTCAAACAAATGAACTTGGGTAACAGGCACGGCCATCACTTTCTATTCAGACGTATAGTACTGTTGTCATTGGAATACATTTGCAGTCAGGCATGTGTCAAAAGAATTGCAATGGCAGCTCTGAGAGATAAAAGCACATCTGACTACACCGCTAGAGAAGAATGAAATCCCGACGCATCTATTCCGGGCAAGACCATACTGTCAAAAGTAAATACATGCATTGCAGATGACGAATATGCGGCAGAGGCCTCTCCAACTGCCAAAGGCGTTATACATGATGCAGATATCGTTCAAAATCAAACAAAAAATAACTGATTCGAGAGATAGCGCTAAAGATCCAGTACTGCGGCATGTCCGTAGATACAACTCAGTGATCTCAATGACATGATAAGAGGGTGATGGGAGATGTTACACACGATCGAATCAGATGTGACAGACTGTAAAGCAAAGCACTTGGCATGACATTGTTGTTAAATCTGAATTACTATAGCTGCTCTCTCGTTTTCATCTAATTCTTGTTTTACTGCATTTAGTATGTGCGAGGAGGATGTTAAACTTGAATAATCGATCAATTTAAAATCATTTATCAGATAGACCTGAGGAGCAATATCGTTATTTCTTGACTCCAAAAATTCATCTAATTCTTCCAATATCGAAATTTTGCCTCCTTGGAAAACCCTTCCATTGTTTAAAAGCATCTTCGTCTTTCCAAATCTATCTAACACAAGAACAGGATGTCGGTTTTTCTTACTGAAAAAGCGTTTTTCAGTAATATGACCGTAAAAAACAAGATAGTGATCAGATTCAAAGCTTAAATCAATTAGTTCTTTTGAAATTTGAATCACTTCACTTGCTCTAGTTTTTGCTTCTTCTAAAGTAAACACATTTTTTGCGGTATCTGCACTGTCTAGTTCAACATTTCCAACTGCCGTAACCCTCAAAAGAGATTTTTCTGAGATGTACTTGCTATCAATCACAATTGATTCTGGAACTGCACCATTGTTTACCATAATTACATGGATTTTTTTATGTGCTAGACTGATCTGCTCGGTAGTCGGATTGACTATAGTCTGTTCAATCTCTTCTTGTAACATTGAGGATGCAACCCCTATTGATGATATTATCTCGGCATGTTTTGCTTTTTGATATTGAAAACCTAGCTGTTTTGCAACAAATGGAACTAAAACAGAACAACCTCCGCCTCCTCCAATTATTTTTAAGGTTTTAGAATTTAATTTAATATCTTTGATCACTTTACTAATCGTCTTTGTAATTTCAAAAGACGCTGTTTGAATTATGGATTGTGCTATTTCAGAGAAAGTCACTCCGATATACTTTGCAAAAATTTCCATTGCAATTTTTGCAGATTCTTGATTTGCAAAAGCATAATCTTCTTCCTCAATCAATCCAAGGGCATTTGCAGCACATGTGTTAGTTATGGCATATGTATTTTTTTCACATTTTATAGCAGCATATTCATCAATATCTGTCTCTTTTGGTCTTATCATAATGATTTTTCCCGTCTTTAGTTCTTGTGGATCTGCAAAGCAGGCATATTTTAAGCCGGCAATATGGGCACTTCTAGGGCCTACCTTCCACACTCTGCTGTCTTTACATCTTACCATGCTGCCACCTGCAACCCCTAGTATTCTTACATCCATAGAACGAATACAAGTTGGATGATCCTTAATGGTAACGTATCTAAATTCAGGCCTTCCATTTTTTATAATAGAGATATTTGTACTTGTACCTCCAACTTCAACGAAGATTCCATTTGTAACCTTGAGATGAAGCAGTGCGCCGGCAACACTTGCAGCCGGGCCTGATAAAATTGTAAGAATAGGTTTTGTTTTAAACGTGTTCATACTGGTTATTCCTCCGTCCCCTTTCATGATCATCAGTGGGGCGTTTACACCTGCGTTACATATCGCCTCTTCTACGAATTTTGCGACCTGGAATGTCTTTGGAAGAACACTAGCATTGACTGCACTAGTTAGCGTTCGTATCTCTAATCCATACGTTCCAGAGATCTCATGAGATGCTGTAGACAAAATGCCAAGATCACTGGCATTTTTCATTACAAATAATTCGTTGGACGGATCATCAACGCCAAACGATTCTGTCGCCACTATGGTTTGAGCGCCCTGTTTTTGTAATTCTTTTATGGCATTTTTTACCTCTTGTTCTGAAATTAAATGCGATGTATCCAAGAATGTATGGCACGTCTTGATGTCTTGATTAAAATTTATCTTTGCATCTTGTAAGTTTGTGCGTTTAACAATATCTTTTTTTTCAGGTTTGACACCCATTGCAATAATTCCTATCTTTGAGGTATCAGATTCAAGTAACGCATTGATTGCTTGAGTTGTACTGTGGGAGATTAGTTCAATATCATCAGTATTTATCTCAGATTCGCTCAAGATATTTGACAGTGCATGCAGTATGCCTTCTGAAACCCCTTTTTCTGCATTGTGAGTTGTATGCACTGTAGATTTTGATATTATAAAACCTGTTTTTACATCGATGGCAACTGCTTTAGTAAATGTTCCACCTACATCTATCCCAACTCTTATCCTTCTTTTATGCTGTTCCATTGTCATTCTCATCTATCTGTCTTGATTTTCTTGACGCTAAAATTTGTCTCTCTCTTCTTGGTTTTAATATCAAGATATGTGCTATTGCAATTAAATAAATACTTAGTAATATTATCTGACCAATTACCGTCTCCAAAGTAGGATAAATTCCAGTCATTGCTGCAAGATTGATATCCAATCGTGGAATAATTCCAATCATTCCTGTATACGGCACTATCTCTAACACTTGCAATTCTCTTATTGCATTTCCCAAAAATGCAATCGAGAGATATGCTCCTACTCCCATCGTCAATCCAAATAAGGCTCGTAGTGGCAACTTTTTGCCTAATTTTCTCATAATGTAATATATTCCTAAAAGAGACACAATTCCAAAAACAAAACCTAAACCTACAAAACCTTCCATATGTTTGGCAAAACCTGACATTGCTTGGTAGAACAAAACTGTTTCAAATCCCTCTCTATACACAGTAAAGAAAGATAGCATGACAAAGACCATCACACTTCCGGTTGTTGTCGCCTGCCATACTTTAGCCTTAACAAACTCCATCCATTTTTTATGTTCAATTTTATTTAGAACCCAAAAACTAACATAAAACAAAACTGCCGTTGCAGACAGAGCTGCAATCGCCTCAATCAATTCGCGATTGGCACCTGAAATTTCAATAATATATGAAGCAATTATCCATGTAACTGCCGTAGCGCCGAATGCGGCAATTATTCCATAGTAGATGTATTTTTTAAACTGGCTGTTCCTTGATGCTTCAAGATATGTCATAATGGCGCCAAGTATCAGCACTGATTCTAGCCCTTCTCTGAAAATTATTACAAATGATGAAGTAAATGCAATAGATGGCGCCAAAGTCCCTATACCAATCACTATTCTTTCTGATTCATCCAAATTCCTCTTGATTTCAATGGCGATTTCCTGCACCTTGTCATAATCTTCCTGCTGTTTTATCATGTTTCTGAGTTCTGCAAACTGAAATTCAACCTCTAGCGTAAAATCAGGATCGATTGTTCGCAAAGGAATCTCTACAAATTCATAGCTGTCCAAGTACGCTGTCCTTGCTGATGTATATGCAGATTGATAATCCCCCTGTCTGTATTGTACTAACATAACTTGAAGCGTATCACGTATAAAATCAATCTCGTTTTTTACACTTGATTTTTCTTGCTCTGTTGTGCCACCTGCCGTCCTGAATTCTTCATCTAAAGCCTCATTAGCCGTATCAGTTTTCACAAGTGTCTGTACTTTTTGCTCTGCATCGTAAAGATCAGGCAATATTGTATCTTCTAGAAATATTCTAATTGTTTCTGAATCTTGTTTATTTTTTATCATGTTGCGGAGTTCCTCACGCATATCTATCTCTAATGTATACAGCAGATCTGAGTCAACTTCTTCTATGTCTGCCTCAAGATATTCAAAGTTTTCAAGATATGCCTCTATTGCCAATTCTTCTGCAGTTGTATAGTCCCCATCATTCACTGCAACAACTAGCTCTTTGTACAATTTACGAATTGTATCATAGAGCTCATGTTCGTCGTAGCCTGTTGTTTCAGTTCCTACAAGATCTCTGTTTATTGTAGTGATAAGAGTGCCAATTGAAACAAAATTATCCTTATTTTTTATCTTGTCTTGAAGCTCAATCATAAAAGATTCTATCTCCAATGCTAGGCGCTGATTAAAATCAGCTTCTCCAAACAACTCAAAAGAACTATTCATCAAATCTACAGAAAACTGATACAAAGTTTGATCATCTTCATTTATTGCGATCTGGTATTGTTCGTCAACTATTATCAGAATTTCTGCTATTGTTTTTTTATAATCTGGAGAACCAATCTCGTATGTTTTCAGTAAGTCTTTTACTACAGAAATATTTGTCAGTAATTCTTCCGAACTGGAAATTCCTATATTGCTATGAATGTCTAAAAGCAGAATGTGAATCTCATCAGTTATTTCAGAATCAGCTTGTCTTAGAGTCTGCAGCTGCAATGGAAATATTTCTGTGTTGATTTTTGAGATTCGTTTTGTTGCCCCTGCATCTCCATTTTCTAACTCTTCAGTCATTATATCTAGAGAAATCTCCAGCACTGTAGTGGTGTACAGGACAGAGGTGTCTATATCTGAAGAGGATTGGGCATATATTTGAAAATTAGGAATTAAGGCAAAAGCAAGTATAAGAACGAAAAAAATCCTGACACTATTCTTTGATAAATACAAGTTCATAAGAAATCACGACGAACTTTATTTAAAGCAGATAGTTATTCTAAAGACTTAGAATCACACTATCCCTTAAAATCGGTTTTTATACACTATTTCGTTCTTTACATTTTGTCTCTTACGCCTACACGCTATCTTCATTTGCAACTGATGCTAAACGGCATTTTGCATATATGCCGCATTTTTTCAATCTTAAATCTCTGATCGAGTCTACAAAATTTCTACACGTTTTCTTCTTCTACACTCTGTCTAACTTTAAGAATAATTACAGTTTTAGACAAAATGCATATGGTGTGGCATAAGTGGGCCCAAAGGGCTTCGATCCCTTGACCATTGGATTAGAAGTCCAACACTCTATCCATGCTGAGCTATAGGCCCAAAAACCTAGCAATTAATTCCCATTTTAAGGGTTTAGTAAAAATTATTTGGTGCCGCCTGAAGATGCACGCGTTATTCTAAATATATCTTGGAGAAGACGATTGTATCTGTATTTAATCTTCACACATACATGATTTGTAGTTATTGACATACTCGGAGAACTTTCTAATCAAAGCATGAATTTGAAATACCTTCATTACACTCTTTGTTTTTTTAATGTCAAACATGAACAGATACGAATTCCTTTTTATCTACATCTCCTGACTTGTTGTCTCTATGACATCAAGATGATATTGGGATGCACCAATACCGACATAACTGTATATTGTCTAACCAGTGAGCTCAAGCAGCAATATATGTTGACACACTCATTTCATCTCATCTACTTTCTTGACAAACTTGAGAGATTGGCTACACTACTATTGTTATGATACATATTCAAATTTGGGTATTACAATTGCTTTACTATTAATTACATCCATTTTTTTTGATAACTGTCTCTCTCCATTTTAAACAGAAACTGCTGTGCATATCCTGCATATGGTCCAAATTGATCCTTGATTTTCTTGTGAAGAATACCATATTGTTTCTCAGTTATGGTTTTAGTTTCTAGTTGAAATTGTTCTGTATAGTATTTATTTAAAATTCTGATCATCCATCTGTCTAATGGAAATGCTTCTAATTTGTTCAATGAAAATAATAAAATACAGTCTGCTACCTTGTTTCCCACTCCTGGAATGAGACAAATCTTTTCTTTTGCATCTTGATAACTGCATCTTTTCAAGTATTGAAAATCAATCTTATCGGACATTGTCATATTTGCCGCCTCTTTGATAAATCGCGCACGATATCCCACCCCACAACTCTTAATCTCATCTATTGATGCTTGTGCAAGCCTCTCTGGTTTGGGAAATAAGAAAAACTCCTGATCTTCAAATGTCGCTTTAACTCCAAATTTCTCAGATATCTTCTCTAAACTAGTTCTAATCTTTTGAATGCTAGAGTTTGAGGAGACAATAAACGAAATCAAACATTGAAACGGATCTTGGCGTAGTATTCGCAATCCTGGATACTGTTTTACAGCTTTCTGTGTAATCTTATCTCTTGAAATCGATTTCATTATTTTTTCAATATTGTCTTTTTTTCTAAAAAAATCCGTCTTGATATTTTGGTACGATCTTATATTTGCAAAGTCATCAATCCTTAGAATGTCTTGACCGTTAACACCATACCAACAACTGTTCTCTCTTCTCCAAAGAAATACCTGTCCGCTATTAATTGAATCTTTGACACTTATTGTATTGACGCTATTGCTTTGCAACTTAAACCGATATCTGATCGTTAACTGCAGGTGCGTACGCCTCTAATCCAAATTTTTCATGAATCTCTTGTGCAAACATCTCACAGGATTCAGAATCTCCATGAACTGTCCACACTTTTGGGTCTCCTCTGATCTTCTTGATCATCGCAAATAATTCCTTCCTGTCTGCATGTCCAGAAAATTCAAACTGTTTGACTTGTGCTTTAACACGCAAGTCTTTTCCTCTAGTTGAAACCATCCCTGTATCCAGTAATTTTTTCCCTGGCGTGCCCTCTCCTTGATATGAAACAAGAGCTATTCCATTTTTGCTATCAAAAGACAGTTGTTGCAAGTAATATACTGCATTTCCTCCAACCAACATTCCTGCAGGAGATATCACCACACAGGGTTCATTCATTGCCTGTTTTCTTTCGGCATGTTCTTTAATTGCAGTCGAACTCTTAATTGCCTCCGAAAACATTTTAGGATCTCTTAGATATTCCATATGCCTGAACATTATCTCATTTACTTTCAGTGCCATTCCATCCATTATGATCTTATGTTTGAAATTTGCGTTTCTTAAAATGCATGCCATCTCCTGGGAACGTTCAACTGAAAATGATGGAATAAACAATATTCCTTTTCTATCCATCACCTCATTTGCAAATTCTATTAATTCTGCCTCTGATTCTCTTCTTGGTTTTTGCTCTGTCTTGGCATAGGTACTCTCAGTGATTAGCAGGTCTATCTGGCCTATATCCATATCCATCTCTCGTAGCATTCGTGAACCATTTGTTTTAATATCTCCTGTATAGAAGAGCCGTTTGTTATCTGATTCCACCAGAACAGTACTGCCGCCAATTACGTGCCCTGACTCTCTTAGTTCAAAAGTGGCATCTCCTTTGGTAACTTTTTGTCTAAATCCTATCTCTTTTGCATTCTTTCTCATGTTGTTTAGCTCTGGCAGATCAAACGCATGTGCATTTTTTTCAATCTTTAACATATCCTCAATTAACAGTTTTGTGAGATCAAATGTTGGAGGAGTAGCATAAACATCTGTATTTCCGCTTACAAAAAGTGACGGAACATTTCCTGAATGGTCCAAATGAGCATGAGTAATTATAATTGCGTCCAAATCTTTGGGTTTTACATGGAGAGGATACTGTGGAGGCAAGCCACGTCTTCCAAATAATACCCCATAATCAAGTAACAATTTTGTTCCATTACAGTTCACTAAAAAGCCGGACCTGCCCACTTCGTTTGCCGCGCCTAAAATTTTTACATCCAAGGTTTAGTCTGAAATTTTACTATGTTAAAACCTTTTTAGATGCTATTTGTTGATTATATTCTTTATAGAATCGCCACAAGCTTTAATTAGTGTCAGCTAAGATTTTAACCTCATGGGAAGAAGCTACCAAGAATGGATAGGACAGCAAAATCAAGACGTCGTCGCTAAAACACGTGCAGGCGACGAGGGAAATAAGCCGCTCCTAAACCAAATTAACTGGATTTGGGTTAAGAATCTGATGGACAAAAGAGCAGACCTGAATCCTTCTTCAGCAGAGCTACTTGACTGGGTTACTTCTGGTCAAATAGATGCAATGAGAAAATAAACGTGTATATCACGTTATCTTTTTGTTTTTTAAATTTTTCAATCTAGATTATGCGCATATATCTTGCCTAACTGCATTTCATAACAGAGTTATAGCTTTGAATCATGGTTTAAATAGTGACTTGCTGTTAGTAATTTTGTAATGCCAATAGCAATACTTCCCGACATTGACGAGCAAAGATGTATCGGATGTGCACTATGTGTAGAAATCTGTACAACTCTTGGTCCTGATGTCCTTAGAGTAAAACCTGTTGAAGGATGGAAGAGAGGTAAAGCATTTGTCTTTTATCCAGAAAGATGTATTTCTGATGGTGCATGCATCGGCGTGTGCCCAACAAAATCAATCTTTTGGATGAGACCAATGAATTACACCGCTGGACAACCAGTACCTCTTCATAAAAACGGCGTCTTCATCAAGGGTTGGGCAGAAGACGCAGCACTATAATCTGAATCTTTAGCACATTCTTTTTTCTTATTTTTGTTTATTAAGAGATCTTCTCTTGATCTCTTTTGGCAGATTCTTTACAAAATATTTTAAAAATTTATCTTCTTTATTGTAGTGTATCTCTGAGAACTTGTTATGCGTAAAGAAATCTTTCCACGTCTCTTCAAATACAGGAAATTCATTTGGGTTCCAGTCTACTCTGGCAGTTTCGTGATGCGCAGCTGGAAATATATCTGAAATCTCAATTGGAATTAATCCTAGATGTGGACTGTATTGACAAACCTGTAAAGACTCAAAATTTTTGAATTTTTTCTTTAAATTGACATATTGATAAGACAGGTATCCAGGTTTTGTGTTTGATTCCTCCATGATGGCAAGTTTGTCTTTTTTTGATTTGAATCTTCTGACTATTTTATGAAATGCTTGTACCTCTGGCCTAAATTGATCCTCTTTACTGTACAGGAATATGGCCTTCTCTTTGAATTTTGGTGTACTCAGGCCAAGGAACTCATAATTTTCTGTCATCACCTCGATCATCTCAAATAATCTTGGATGGGCTCTAGCTTTTTTTATCACATATTCCCACAATCTTCCCTCATAGATTGCCTGTTTTGTTTTATCAACCTCGAGTTTTATTGCATGCAAATTATGAATTGCTAGTTCGTTAATCTTTTTAGTCGTCTCCAGCTGCCGAAATTCATCAGGGGTATATTTTGAGCATATTTCACAATTACATGGGAATACGACAACATCTGCTAAATATCGTGTGCCATCATCTGTCATGTATCTTAACTGTTTAGCATAAAGCATGTATGATGCTGAATCAAACGTATCACATCCCAAAGCAATCGCAAACGGTATTGTAAGAGGATGTCCTGCACCAAAAAGATGCAATGGAATAGAGTGTGGCATCTGTTTCTTTGCAGCGATTATCATCTGTGCCAATAATCTATATTCGTATGACTCCATGAATTCAACCGGACTTCCTAAAGCAAGCATTTGAAAGCCCATATTTACCAAGCTCCTAGTCGCTCTTTTAACAAGATCAAAGTGTTCTCCCCCTTGAATTGGACCAATCCAAATTTGACCATTGTCCACTTTGTTCTCAAGTGTTTGTTTTGAAACTTTGAGAGTATGTTCTACATATGCTTTAGCTTTTTTAATTGGCATCTGATATCCTGTTGGTTTGTCAAGCGGAATTGCAAAATCAGTCATGATTTCTTTCTCAAATTCCGCCATTTCCGGTGGCATAATCTCTAGATCTCCGTATTCAAGAACTTGATACCCTCCGGAATCAGTCATGATTCCGCCATCAAAATCAATTATTTTATGAATTCCCTCTTTTGTTGCTTTATTGCCATAATTGTTCATTGTAATGTATGCATTAGTAATTACCAGCTCAAAACCAATCTCTTTGATTTTTTTAGATGAAATTGTCTGTTTTACCGGATGAATCACTGGAACAAACGCCGGAGTCTGAATTTTTCCATGATTTGTATATAGGGTACCTATTCTTCCAGCCAAGTCCGTTTTAGAGATTTCAAACAAGTAACAACATACAGTTAAAGGGATTATTTAATCAATCAACAAAAAATTCCTTTAAATCGTCGTTCTCTCTTACCAATTCAAGCCAATCCACATCTTCCTCTTTTTTTATATGATCTCCGTGATTTGAAATCACAGTAATTATTTCCTCTACTACTTTTTGTATGCTTTTTTTACTGACATTGATTTGAAACGCCTTTTCATGAAATTTACTTTTTACATCATTTGCAATTACGCCTAATATCTCACTTGCCGCGTTCTCCTTTGTCTTTTTATCTGAATATCCTCTTTCTCTATATACTGGCATCAGCTCGTATGGGTTCCTTCTTAAAACAATCACTATTCTGACGTTATTTTTATCACAAACATAAGGTGCCAAATGACCCACAACTACATTTTTTCTAGGAAATTCTTGTTCAAATATACTCTTTAATTTTTCCGTATCTACATCGTTGGTATCTCCATCTCTTTGAAATAACTTGAAATCTTCTGCTACTTTGTTGATATCAAGTATTGGCAACGCCAGTCTTTGCGCAATTTTTTTTGCAACAGTATGTTTACCAACACCAGGATTTCCAGTAATGACTATTGACATAAATGAGATCATAGTTACCTAGTTTAAACAATTTCTGTAATACTAATAAGTAGAATTAGTTACTTGAGAGTATTGCAAATCGGCCTACTTGGAAAAGCAAATGTTGGAAAATCTACGTTTTTTTCTGCTGCAACTCAAACTCCTGTAGCTACTGGAAATTTTCCATTTACAACTATTCAACCAAATGTTGGAGTGGCATATCTAAAGGCAGACTGTGCTTGCAGACATTTTAAAATTCAACATGAGAATCTACTATGCATCGGCGGCACCCGACTTGTTCCTGTAAAACTTGTTGATATTGCCGGATTAGTTCCGGGGGCGCATGAGGGAAAAGGACTAGGAAATCAATTTCTTGACGATGCGCGACAAGCTCAAGTCTTGATTCATGTAGTTGACATTGCAGGAACTACTGATATTCAAGGCCAGCCTGTTCCAATTGGAACGCATAATCCTATGGAGGATATTGAGTTTGTTCAAGACGAGTTTGATCAATGGTTTGCTGATATTCTAAAAAGAGAGTGGGACAAGATTACTCGTGAAATAGATCAAAAGAGAGCAAAACTCACTGACGGTATTGCAACGCGATTTTCTGGATTGGGAATTAAAGATTATGATGTACATGCAGTCTTACAAAGGTTCGGACTAGTTGCTAAAAACCCAAAAGAGTGGAAGGATTCAGATATCTACACATTTGTCAAAGAGCTAAGAAAAGATACTAAGCCCATGGTTATTGCTGCAAACAAAGCAGATCTCTGTCAAGATCTTGACATACTAAAACAAATCTCAGGTACTGTCATTGCTTGTAGTGCTGAAACTGAATTACTTTTACGAAAAGCATCAAAAGCTGGAATGATAAGTTACTCTTCTGGAGATAATAATTTTACGATCATAAAAGACAAAGAAATTTTGCCTCCCCAACAAAAAGCACTTGATTTGGTAAGATCTGTCTTTTCTAAAATTTCATCAACAGGCATTCAAAAAATTTTAAATACTGCCATCTTTGATTCTCTGAAATTTATCGTTGTATATCCAGTAGAAGATGAGACTAAGCTCACCAACAAAGACGGTGTCATATTACCTGACACAAAACTCCTCCCACAAAATTCCACTGCAAAAGATCTAGCTGCTCTAATTCATGCAGATATCGCAAAAGGATTCTTACATGCAATTGACTGTAAAACAAAGCAAAGAATTAGCGGTGATCAGAAACTAAGTAGCGGTGATGTGATCAAAATTATATCTACACTTAGTAGAGGGTGAAATGCTAGGTTTAGGCATTGAAAGTACGGCCCATACTTTTTCTTGTGCTGTAATTGAGAAAAATAAAAACAAGGGAAAGATTCTCTCAGACATCAGAAAAATTTATCGCCCAGCAGATGGCCAAGGCATTCATCCACGAGAAGCGTCTCGTCATCACATTGAGAATGGCTCGTCGGTATTATCTGAGTGTCTTGAAGATGCAGGCGTCACAGTTAAAGATTTGGATATAGTCTCTTATGCTGCAGGTCCAGGGTTAGGACCATGTTTGCGCGTAGGCGCAGTAGTTGCCAGATCTTTATCATCTTTTTATAACATTCCAATTTATCCTGTAAATCATGCAATCGGTCACATTGAATTAGGAAAGTTGCTAACCGGAGCAACTAATCCCTTGGTACTTTTAGTATCTGGGGGGCATACAATGCTGCTGGCATTTCTTGATCACCAATGGAGAGTCTTTGGAGAAACACTTGATATTACGCTTGGTCAACTCTTGGATCAGTTTGGCAGATCTATTGGATTTGCTTCTCCTTGCGGAAAAAATATCGAAGACCTAGCATCCGAGTCTTCAAACTACGTCTTATTGCCTTATTCTGTAAAAGGAAACGATGTCTCTTTTTCTGGTTTGTTGTCTGCTACAAAACACATTGCAAAGAAAAGCAAGGCTGATGCGTGTTATTCTCTTCAAGAGACAGCGTTTGCAATGATCTGTGAGACAGTTGAGCGTGCATTGTCCTTTACACGTAAAAAAGAGTTGATGATAGTGGGAGGCGTTGCCGCCAACAAAAGACTGTCTGATATGCTCCAAGATGTTTGTAGGCGTCATGGATGTAATTTTTATCTAGTTCCACTGCGATATGCAGGCGATTGTGGTTCTCAAATATGTTGGACTGGGCTTTTAGAATCAAAAATTAAAAAAGGAGTATTGCTAAAAGACACTTTTGTAAGACAATCCTGGAGATTGGATTCAGTTAGAGTCGATTACTAACCATCTTCGTACTCTTTGATCTGTTTCTCTATAGTCTTAAGCCAGCTTTTTGTATTAAAGACTCCAAATTTGAAGGATTTTTCTACCTGATTAGTTGTTGCCGTAAAACATACTTTTTTTATAAACAGTCCTTCTTTCCAAGTCTTTGTAACATCCTTTAGTGGTATATCAAGTATAGTGTCACCAAAGCGTTTTGAAAAATCCATTATTCTTGCATTAGTTTTATCAAAAGCCAATCTCTTATTTGTCAGTGTTAAAATTCCCGCCCCTAAACCATCCTCGCTACAATCTTCCTGTTTTATTTTTTTTTCTCCGTCATCCATGATTAACTTTTATTGAATTCTTTTGAATATAACGTTAATGAAATTATTGAAAAAGGGGGCAGAAGCTGACATATATCAAACTACGTGGCAAAATTCCAAAGCTGTTCTAAAAATCAGGACCGCAAAAAATTATCGGAATCCTACTCTTGATTCAAAAATACGAAGACAGAGAACAATAAAAGAATCCCAAATGCTCTCACTTGTTAAATCATTTGGAATATCTACACCTATTGTTTACTTTGTAAATGTAAATGCCGCCTCAATTATCATGCAGGCGATTCCCGGAAAACCGGTTCATGACTTGGCTGAATCTGAAATTATCAAGTTATCAAAAAATATTGGAAAATTAGTTGGAACACTGCACAAAAACGGGGTGATGCACGGTGATTTAACCACTTCAAATTTCATTTTCTTTGAAAATACCGTGTTTGCAATTGATTTCGGGTTGGCACAAAATTCAATCAAATCTGAAGATCATGCAGTTGATTTAAGACTAATAAAAGAAATTCTCAACAGCGCCCATGCTAATATTATGCAATCTTCTTGGAAAAATTTTTTATGTGGATACAAGTGCATGGTTGGGGATGAATACTGTACTAAAATAACTGATCTGGTTTCAGAGATAGAAAGTCGTGGTAGGTATGCGCAAGTCATCTGAACTGTTTTTTGTATCCTCTAACAGCCATAAGTATAATGAAGCAAAGCAGATCACATCTTCTTTTGGGATACAGCTTGATTTCTTTAAACTAGATTTAGAAGAAATTCAATCAAGCTCTCTTGGCGATATTGCAATAAAAAAAGCAAAGGATGCATTTTCTAAATGCAAAAAACCGATTATTATTGAAGATGCCGGCCTGTTCATTGATTCGCTTAAGGGATTCCCTGGCCCGTATTCATCATACGTCTTTAAAGCTATTGGGAACGAAGGTATTCTAGATCTCGTAAAATACAACCGAAAGGCAAAATTTATATCCATTGTTACTTTTTGTGATAAAACAATTCTACAATCTTTTGTTGGTGAATTGGATGGAACTATATCAAAATCACAAAATGGAGAGGGTTGGGGATATGATCCAATATTTATTCCAAAAAATTCAAAGGATACATTTGCAACAATAAACAACAAAAATGAATTATCTCATAGGTGTAAATCATTAGAAAAATTTTCTAATTGGTATCTGCATAGGCAGTAATGTAACGATCAATGAATCGTTGATTATTTTGTAAAACCGAAATTCTTGAAACAAGACTTTCATCCATTATCGAAAATATTTCACTTTGTTTTGCAATCTCTTCACTAAAGTTTTTCACCTCTGACATCTCTAACATGTTTGCATGTTCCAGTCTATTAGTCGAACGTCCAATGTGCATATATGATTTAATTTCAACAAAGTGCGGATTTGCTCTTCTAAACATTTCTGCAAATGCTGGGATGGAATCTTTTTGATCATTGTAACCTCGAATCAAAGTAATTCGTAATACCGTTCTTGTATTCAAATCTTTTAACATTCCAAGCGTTTTGTTCCATCTCTCCCATGAATCGTTATATTTGGGTTTGTTTATTTTCATAAACGATTTATAATCTGCGGCATTAGTCGAAAGATACAACTGTGTTGGCAGCGCATCTTCATCTTGCAATCTCTGAATCATGTCAGGCTCTTGTCCATTTGTTACAAGGAAAACTGATTTTGTTGCTTTTAGTGACTTAATATACTTGATCAGTTCTGGCAGTTTGGGATACATTGTTGGTTCTCCGGAGAGTGAAATTGCATAATGGCTGGGCATTAGCGATTCATCTAATCGCTGTTTG
The DNA here is from genome assembly GCA_047516405.1 of Candidatus Nitrosopumilus sp. Classification (GTDB taxonomy): domain Archaea; phylum Thermoproteota; class Nitrososphaeria; order Nitrososphaerales; family Nitrosopumilaceae; genus Nitrosopumilus. The sequence goes on from JAKZUU010000033.1 coordinate 24,314, forward strand.
TCATTTCTTGAATCGCCATAAAATCCATTGATCAACTTTTTTCTTTCAGCCATCAAATTCGTTAAGATTTCTTCAGGCTCTGCGACTCGTTCCGGCTCCATCTTCATTGAATCATAAAATTCCATTGGTCTCCAACAATATACGCATCTATTTTCACAGTACATCCCTGCTGGGGAAAATTCCATGCATCTGTGAGTCGAGATTCCATAAAATTTGTGTTTGTAGCAACTACCTTCATGCCTGTATGATTTTTTTGTCCAATGGCATAGCCCAACTGTTGAATGATCTGCAACACCGTATTTTGCCTTTTTTAATTGAGCAGTTATTGCAGGCCTAATCTGAATCAGATCTTCATCTTCTTGCTCAACTGTCTCCCCTGAGCAGCTCATAAGCGTTGTTCTTGTCTTACTTTACTTAAATTAATCGGGGTATTTCTTCCCAAACCTGAAAATTCAACTCAAAAATATTGCCAATTTGAGTTAATTTTACAGTGAGGTTTAATAACTGGATTCTCAAGGTAAATTTAGTTGAAGAAAATAAAATTACTGGCATTTCTATTCTTGCTTGTGGCTACATTAACTAGTATACAGATTAATCCTGCCTTTGCAGTCAGCGATCTGGACAAAGATCGCATCGACGATGCTGTAGATGCGTGTCCTAATTTACAAGAAGATTATGAGGGCGCACTGGATGGTTGCCCATCTTCTTTTGTTCCATGGTACGATGAGGATTTTGATGGTATAGAGGATCATATTGATCAATGCCCAGATCTTAGAGAAAACTACAACAGATACCAAGATGAAGACGGTTGCCCTGACACTCTTCTTGGAACTGATTCTGCAGACGCACCTGACTCCGATGCTGATGGATTTATTGACTTGATTGACTTTTGCCCAAATCAACCTGAAACATTTAACGGTATTTTAGATAGAGACGGCTGCCCTGATTCATATGGCTCCGGTGATCGTGATTCCGATGGAATATTGGATTCTGAGGATCAATGCCCATTACATTCTGAGAACTACAACAGATACCAAGATGAAGACGGTTGCCCTGATTCTATAACTGACTCTGCTTTTGCCGATACTGACAATGATGGCATTCAAGATGTATTTGATTTTTGTATAAATGAACCTGAAGTGTATAACGGGTATAGGGATACTGATGGCTGTCCTGATGTTTTATTAGATATTACACTTAGCGATGATAGTGATGGTGATGGGATTGCAGATCAATTCGATATCTGCCCCATTCATCCTGAAACTTTCAATAAATTTGCTGATTATGACGGCTGCCCTGATTCTGTTCCATTATTTGTTGGTACCTTAAATGATATAGATGGTGACAGGGTCGCTGATGTTAATGATGCATGCCCACTAGATCCAGAGAGATACAACGGATTCCAAGATGAAGATGGGTGTCCCGACATTCCTGATTATGTATACGACGAAGATTCTGATTTTGATGCAATTCCTAACAGTCTTGATGAATGCCCACAGGTACCAGAGACCTACAACAAGTTCCAAGATGAAGATGGATGTCCAGACCTTGTAGCATCAAATCGTGCAGTACCAGATTCTGACGGTGATGGGATTAATGACTATATGGATCTGTGTCCAAACCAACCTGAAACTTACAACGATGTATTTGATAGAGACGGCTGCCCTGATAACAATGCTGTAAATGATAGAGATATGGATGGCATACCTGATAGTATGGATTCGTGTCCTGTCAATCCTGAAACTTACAATAACATTCAAGATGAAGATGGATGTCCTGACGGCGATTCTAACTTGTTCAGATCAGACTTTGACGGTGACGGCATTGTTGACTTGAGTGATGCATGTCCTTTAGTGGCAGAGAATGTAAATAATTATCAAGACGACGATGGCTGCCCCGACGTCTCAGTCCCTGATACTGACAACGATGGAGTCCGTGACACACTAGATCAATGTCCTTCAACTAGCGAAACTTGGAATCACTATCAAGACAACGATGGCTGCCCCGACATCTCAATCTTGGATACTGACCATGACGGGATATTTGATTTTGCAGACCAATGCATCTTAGAACGAGAAACCTATAATGGCTTCCAAGATGAAGACGGCTGCCCTGACTATCCTACTTTTATTTTCACGTCTGATTCTGACTTTGACGGGCTAGTTGACACTGTTGACCAATGCCCTCTAATTCCTGAAACTTACAATAGATTCCAAGACGAAGACGGCTGCCCTGATTTTGTAGCCTCCAATATCGGTGTTCCAGATTCTGATGATGATGGAATAAATGATTACAATGATCACTGTCCAAACCAACCAGAAACCCATAACGGAATTCTTGATCTTGACGGCTGCCCTGACAATTACATTCTAACTGCTGATAGAGACTTTGATGGGATTCCAGACGCACTTGATGCATGTCCTACTGCTAAAGAAATTTACAATCAATTCCAAGATGACGATGGATGCCCTGACTTTATACTAGAATCGTTTGTAGTAGATTCTGATAATGACGGAATACATGATGTCAACGATGCATGTCCTCTAGTTCCTGAATCCTTTAATGGCTTCCAAGACGAAGACGGCTGCCCTGATGTTGTTGAGATAATATCTGACGGTGACGGTGACGGTGTTCCAGATGCCATGGATCTCTGTCCAGAGCAAAGTGAAGTCTGGAATAGATACATCGACTATGATGGATGTGCTGACACCGTACCATTAGGGAATCTCAATGTTGACAGTGACGGCGACGGCATATATGATGACGTTGACTCGTGTCCAAACGAGAATGAGACGTGGAATAAATACAATGACGACGACGGCTGCCCTGACATCTCTCCAGAACAGTCACGATACAAGCATGATGCTGATTTAGATAACATTCTTAATGAAAATGACGCATGTCCTCTAGAACCTGAGGATTATGACGGTAATCAAGATGAAGACGGCTGCCCTGACCCATAGAGGTATTTATAAATGAAAAGACAATATCTCTTAGGATTTCTTCTTTTACTTACATCTACTGTTGGCATGGTGCCTAGCGGTGTATTTGCTAATAGTGCACTAGATTCTGATAATGATGGGGTGCCAAACAGCTTGGATCTCTGTCCTCATCTTTTAGAAGATTATGATCCGCAATACGGCAACAATATTGACGGCTGCCCTGCTGATTTTGTCCCTTGGTATGATGCTGATTTTGACGGTGTCGAAGATCATCTTGATAGCTGCCCAACTGTAAAAGAGGTTCACAATAGATTCCAAGATGAAGACGGCTGCCCTGATGTCTCCCCTACTGCCACAAAACCCATTCCTGATACTGACAATGATAGTTATACTGACTTTGTAGATCTATGTCCGACTCAACCTGAAGTGTTCAACGGATTCCAAGATCGAGACGGCTGCCCTGACAGATACTCGCTTACTTTAGATTCTGATAATGACGGAATTATAGATATTCAAGACGCATGTCCACTAGAACCTGAAATCTACAATCATTTCCAAGACACTGACGGCTGCCCTGACACTGTAGAGTCTGCCATTCCTACATATCACTTCCCAGATGCAGACAATGACGGAATAGACGACAGATGGGATCAGTGCCTTGATGAGGCTGAAAACTATAACGACTATCTGGATCATGACGGCTGTCCTGACGTACCTAGTACCACTACCGTCTCTAAAATGCTAGACGCCGACTATGACGGAATTCTAGACGGTGTAGATCTCTGTCCATTGGAACGTGAAAATTATAACCGCTTCCAGGATGAAGACGGCTGCCCTGACATGTTAGAATTTACAGTAGACGGTGATGTTGACAATGATGCCGTTCTAGATAAATACGATTCCTGCCCTTTTAATCCTGAAACTTATAATGCATATCTTGACGAGGATGGCTGTCCTGACAGTATTGCATCTGAGAGCCCTATAAACGACTCTGACGGCGACGGCATTCCAGATTATAGCGACCTATGTCCAACCCAACCTGAAGTGTTCAACGGATTCCAGGACACCGATGGATGTGCTGACAGTCATACTTCTACTGTAGATACTGACTTTGACGGCATTGTTGACGTTTTAGATCAATGTCCACTGGAACCTGAGGCGTACAATCAATTTCAAGATGAAGACGGCTGCCCTGACACTGTAGATTCTACCATTCCTACATATCAATTTCCAGATGCAGACAATGACAGAATAGATGATAGATGGGACCAATGCCTCGATGAGGCTGAAAACTATAACGACTATCTAGATCATGACGGCTGCCCTGACACTGTGGGTACATCAGCCGCTCCTATACTTGATTTTGACCATGACGGTTTGGCTGATCATTTAGATCAATGTCCTAGAACAGCTGAAAGATACAACGGATTCCAAGATGACGACGGCTGCCCTGACAGCGTTGAGCATAACACAATCATTGATACCGACTCTGATGCTATATTCGATGATGTAGACCTGTGCCCTCTTGTTAAAGAGACTTATAACCTGTTCCAAGATGGGGATGGATGTCCTGACAATTTAATAGATTATAGATCTGTCTCTGACTCTGACGGTGACGGCATTATAGATTATAATGATCTATGTCCAACTCAACCTGAAGTGTTCAACGGATTCCAAGACACCGATGGATGTGCTGACAGTCATACCTCTATTGTGGATACTGACTTTGACGGCGTTGTTGACGTTTTAGATCAATGCCCATTTGAAGCTGAAACGTATAATCAATTCCAAGACGACGATGGCTGCCCTGACACTGTAGATTCTACCATTCCTACATATCAATTTCCAGATGCAGACAATGACAGAATAGATGATAGATGGGACCAATGCCTCGATGAGGCTGAAAACTATAACGACTATCTAGATCATGACGGCTGTCATGATGTCCTTGGAGCTGAATCAACTGTACCAACCAGCAGTATTGACTCTGATAATGACGGCTATCCTGACATATCTGACTTGTGCCCAACAAGTCCGGAAACCTGGAATAAGTATTTTGATAGCGATGGATGTCCTGATAATGTTCCAGAACAACAGAGATTTGTTCACGATGACGATTTAGACACCATCATTAACCAAGATGATCTCTGTCCACTTGATCCTGAAGATTATGATGGCGACAGCGATGAAGACGGCTGTCCTGACCCTTAGATGCGTATTTTTCTCCTATATCTAGCAGAATTTAGTCAGCGTGAGACTTAATAAATACATAATATTAACAGAGTTGTAAACAATGAAAAAACAATATGTTTTAGGACTATTACTTTTACTTGCATCTACTATTGGTGTAATGTCTGGCAGTGTATCTGCTGACGAATCGCTTGATTCTGATGATGATGGGGTGCCAAACAGCCTGGATCTCTGTCCTCATCTCTTAGAAGACTATGATCCACAGTACGGCAACAACATTGATGGCTGCCCAAGTGACTTTGTTCCTTGGTATGATGCTGACGGTGACGGAATTCAAGATCATCTTGACAACTGTCCAACTGTAAGGGAGACTAACAACAAGTTTGAGGATGCGGATGGCTGTCCTGACACATCCCCTGACGCTAAAACAGGATCGCCTGATACTGACAATGATGGATATCCAGACTTTGTAGATTTGTGCCCAACTCAGCCTGAAACATTTAACGGAATTGATGACGCAGACGGCTGCCCTGACAACGTCCTTACTCTGCGTGATGATGACAATGATGGCATCTCAAATACTGCTGACTTGTGTCCACAGGAATCTGAAATTCATAACTTCTATTTGGATGAAGACGGCTGCCCTGACACCGTTGATGAATCTGGCACTACATACACATTTCCAGATGCAGACAATGACGGAATAGACGACAGATGGGATCAGTGCCTCGATGAGGCCGAAAACTATAATGGATTCCTAGACAGGGATGGTTGCTTTGATATCCTAGGATCACCATCCAATACTGCAGTCGACTCAGATTATGACAGCATACTTGACTCTGTGGATCAATGCCCATTAGAACGTGAAAATTATAACCGCTTCCAGGACGAAGACGGCTGCCCTGATCAACTCGAGTTTGCAATTTCCGGTGATTCTGATAGGGATGGAATTTTAAATCAGTTCGATGCATGTCCTTGGTTGCAAGAGACTTACAATCTGTTCCAAGATGAAGACGGCTGCCCTGATCATATTGCAAACAATCCACCCACTTATGATTCTGACAATGACGGTATCCTTGATAATTTCGATCTATGTCCAACTCAACCTGAGGTCTTCAACGGATTCCAGGACCTTGATGGATGTACTGACCGTTATACTTCTACTGCAGATATTGACTTTGATGGCATTACTGACATTTTAGATCAATGTCCATTTGAATCTGAAACGTACAATAAATTCCAGGACGAAGACGGCTGCCCTGATTCATCTGAGTCTAGTATCTTCTCTTACATCTTTCCTGATCTTGACGGGGACGGAATAGACGACAGATGGGACCAATGCCTCGATGAGGCCGAAAATTACAATGGATTCTTAGATCATGACGGCTGCCATGACGTTCTTGGATTCTCCCAACCTGCATTGTCTGATTCTGACTATGATTTTATCCCTGATGTATTTGATTTATGTCCAAATCTATCTGAGAGGTACAATAAATTCCAGGACGAAGATGGCTGCCCTGACTCTGTGCCTTATGAGTCAATAGGCGATGTTGACCGCGATGGAATACCTGACGATGTTGATCAATGCCCTACCTTCAAAGAAACTTACAATCTGTTTGAAGACACTGACGGCTGCCCTGACAGCCCACCTGTCAATAATGCTAAAATCACTGACACTGACGGCGATGGAATACCTGACAACATTGATTATTGCCCTAGCCAGCCTGAGACATTCAATGAATTCCAAGACGACGACGGCTGCCCTGACGGTTTATTCTCTGTGACTGATTTTGATTTCGATGGAATTGCAGATGTCTTTGATATATGCCCTCAAGAATCTGAAACGTACAATCAATTTCAAGACACTGACGGCTGTCCAGATATTGTAGTTTCTGTTAATGACACTCAATATCAATTTCCAGACACTGATGGCGACGGTGTTGATGACAGATGGGATCAATGTATTGCTGAGGTAGAAACCTATAATGATTATGTAGACCACGACGGCTGCCCTGATGTCTTACCTGAGGAATTTTCAATCTCACCTATACCTGACTCTGACGGTGACGGCTACAACGACACAGTTGATTCTTGCCCAACAAGCCCTGAAACATGGAACAAATACAGTGATCATGACGGCTGTCCAGACATTGCCCCTGAGCAGCAAAGATTTGTTCATGACACTGATCTAGATGGCATCGTAAACAACTATGATTTTTGCCCTCTTGACCCTGAAGACTATGATGGTGATAGGGATACTGATGGCTGCCCTGACAATTAAAGCAAACCTTTGATATAATCTTGCGATATGATAAATATATTTAGTTTGTAAAGGTCGTGACATGCTTCCAAAATTTTCTAGTAAAGCGTTTTTAGCTCCTATGGCAGGAGTTAGTGATCCTGCCTTACGGTTACAGTGTAAAAAAATGGGTGCGGGGCTGGTAGTCACGGAATTTACTAGTATTCATAGTATTATTGCACAAGAGCAACGGCTAGGCAAGAAAACACAAACGATAGAAAAATTCATTGAATATTCCAATCAAGAACGCCCTCTCTCAATTCAGCTGTTTGGATCTGATTTGATTGCCTTGGAGAGGGCAGCAAAAATTGTCGAACCCTATTTTGATATAATTGACTACAATATGGGCTGTCCTGCACCTCACATAACCAGACAGATGGCCGGGGGTGCACTTTTACAACAGGTCAACTTGACCCGACAAATCTTTTCCACTCTTGTAAACGCTGTAAAAAAACCTGTAACACTTAAAATTCGTTCTGGCGTGACTGATGCAAGTAAATTCCTTTTTAGAGATGTTGCTGAAATTGCAGAAGACGAAGGGATACAAATGATCACACTTCATCCTAGAACTGTTAGTCAGGGGTACTCTGGCAGTGCTGATTGGAAGATGATAAAAGAACTCAAAGAAATTTCAAGTATACCAATTGTCGGAAATGGTGATATTACCACCCCAGAACATGCTAAAACCATGATCGATGAGACTGGTTGTGATTATGTGATGATCGGACGAGGTGCTATGGGCAATCCTTTTTTGTTTGAGCAGATCAACGATTATCTTAAAACCGATTCTTATACAGAGTATTCTTTTAAGGACAGATTGGATTCTTTCTTTGATTATCTGCATCTTACAAGTCAATACAGGATTAAATTTGCCAATATTAAGGGCCAGGCAATAAGATTTACTAAAGGCATGCAAGGCGGATCAAAATTACGCTCAAAGATTACCCTTTCAACTGATATTGAAGAACTAGAAAAAATTATGACTGACGCATACAATCAATCTTAAAATTTTTTAAATATTAGTTTACATTTGTTTATAAAACCTTCATAATTTTTGACATATTTTTAAATGCATTATGCTATTCTTATATATTCAAAGGCATCATTTAATCTATGAAGACTGGAGTTGAATCATAATTGGCAACAGCTTATGTTCTCATAAACTGTGAGCTGGGCTCAGAAGAGTTAGTAATCTCTGAATTAAAACTCATAGATGGTGTCATTGAAGTACACGGCACGTTTGGCGCATACGATATTTTAGCCAAAGTTGAGTCAGATCAAGTCGAAGCGCTACGTGAGATTATAACTTGGAAGATTAGAAAAATTCCAAAAATTAGATCGACATTAACATTGATGGGCATTGAAGGGCAGCAATAATTTTAGACTTGTTACCTTTTATACTTAAATTGCAATACTAGATATCCCTTCAAAAAATATTTCCCCCAAAGGGAATACCACGCTGTGAGGATCGTCAATCCTCCCAGCAATTTATTACAATAATCATTTATTTTAATAAAAATGGTTAGAGGGCTTCAGAACCACTCTTTTTGGATGCAATATTGTGAACACTCTCAACACTAGTTATGACTATAATTCCATCTCCTCCTTTCCCGGTAAAAGATGCGTCTGCAATTGCTGCAGAGACTTTCTCTACATCTGCGTCATCAACTAACGTGACGATCATTGCAACCTTGTTATATTCTGCCGTGATGGTACCTGTTCCTCTACCTGACCTGATCTCTTGTCTTGCTCCAGAACCTCTACCATTTCCTTCTAGAATGGTAAATCCTCCTACTATGTCATTGATTGCGTCAGCTACCGCTCCTGTCTTACTGTTGTTAATAGTTGCCTCAATTCGTTTCATTCTGTTTCTAACTGCCTATTGTTTAAAAACAATTATATGTTTTTATTTTGATTTTGTGATACTAAAACTATAGGTTATTGTGTTATCCTTAGATCTTTTTAACACTAAAAACAATGAAAATTATGAAAAGCGACGAAAAAAGATCTCACAGACTTAACTATCTTCTAAAATGCTATTTGATCAATCCTACAGAAAATGAATTGTATAGACGGGCAAAACAGATGGGAGTTGCCGATGCAACTGCAAAAGACTACATTCGAACAGTGGTGATACAAGCTCAAAAAATCTCTTCGAGATAGGCTTTAACACACGTTCCAACATTGTCTCTTTTTCTATCTATTCTGTATTCTTACTGCTACAGTATCGTGTAAGGATATGCATTGTGTATTCGCTGCAAGTTATTTTGTTAATCAAACTTGGCTCATAAACTATTTTATCTTGATTTATGAGTTTTATATCCATAAAATCATAACAAAACTAAATCTTCGACGAGTCGTCAAGGATGATTCTTTAACACCATGCCAAAAAACAGTGTGTTGTTGCAGTTTATGGATTAGCAAAACACGGTTAGCAACGCGTGTTTCTTGACTTGAATAATTTTGAAAATTTCGCAGAGATCTTATCAGAGTGATCTCTCAAGGCAAAGGCAGCCGTTAACTGGTAAACAGGAAGGCAGGAGAATCATCTCATTTCATAATAATTGAACACAATCACAGTGCATGATGTACTGCTAGCTGTGCTATGTATGGGGCTGTATGATTGTATGATAATTCGAATCTAAACGAGAGCATGGTGGCATATTTGTTTTTTCAATGTATTTATCTGATAAACGGCAGTATTGTCTAGTGGCCGGCAAGACATGACCAATTTTTGAAATCTTACATAAATTGGAACAGAGCAAATGCATTACAAAGCAAAGATATTCATAAATAATCAATCGAAGATAAAAAACTGATGACAGATTCATCATTACTTGATGATGTAAAGGCCCTCTTCGATCACGGTTTTGAGGACGATAGGATACTCAAGCAAATCTATCGAGCTTGCCAACGTGATGAAGTTATTAGCAACTATGAAAGAAACTATGTTAGAAAATTAACCGAATTACATCTGAGAAAAAGACCTCAATTTGATCCGCCTTTAGAATCTGCCAATAGCACTCCTCTTCCAATCCCAGATGTTGTACTCCCACAAATTCGTAATACTCTACAAATTCAACCATTACAAGCAACTTCATCATCATCATCATTTTTTAGCTCAAAAAAGAAAAAACTTGTGCTAGGCCTAAGCATTATCATTATCTTAGGGATATCTATAGCAGCTGCTACTGCAACCCTAACTATAACCGGACCTTTTACTGATCCATCTAGTATCATTGATCCTGCAGTCACTCCTATTTCAGATACATTGTCAGTCCAAACTGATCTGCCATTATACGCGCACAAAGACCTTATCTCAATTAGTGGCACATCTAATACAGATGGATTTGTAAATCTGATAGTTGAAAATTCAAACTATGAAACTGTGTGGCAAGAACAACTCTCTTTGAAAAACAATGGAAAGTTCTCAACTTTGATTATTGCAGGTGGTTCTGGTTGGGAAAAATCTGGCATTTATACACTTACAGTAGAAAATGATGCTGGCTCTACATTCGTTACATTTTCATTTACTAGATGATCCTTAACCCTTTAAGATAAAAATTACTAATTTTTTTATGTCATTTTTATCAAAATTATTTTTTGCACACTAGCAAATAATCTTGTTTGGCATTACCCTGTCTGCAATTAATTAAAATTCACACAAGCAAGCGACGACATTACATGAATTTTAAAATATGCAATTTTAAACAATGCTGTATTTGACCGTCTTTTTTCAGAAAATTGCTACAGGTTTTAAAATAAGGCGGTGCAAAATTACGATACAGCAGATGTGTTTTATTAGCCTCTGGCAATATGTTGCTCATATCTGCAACACTATATTTTATTGAATAAAACACAAGTCTTGCTACATTTAGCTTGACGCTAATTTTTCTCTCTGAACTGGCAGTTAAAAAATAATTATGCTAAAAATCTATCAAAGTATTTTTTTATGACTTTGTATCCAAAGAATCTGTAAAATCCAACATTTAGTTATCTACAGAAAAACTCATCGCCTGCGCCTTTGTATAAAACAAAATATTCTTCCTGATCTTTTCTATCTTTTTTAGCACTCAAGGCATCTTGATACATTTCAAAATGCTCAACTAGATACAACTGGTCTCCTGTGGATCCAAAATAATCTATCCCGACTAGGTTAAAACCTGTTTTAGGCGTTAGTTTTATCTTTTCATCTCTAAAAACATCGTCAGTCAATTTCTTAAACATCTCGAATTATTGATCGTAAATCATCAGAGTCTTTTCTTCTAATAATACATGCAAGTTGTGGACAGAACGATACACATCTATCTCTTTTTTAGCTCCAACACATACTAATTTGCCTGACGCAAATAACAATATCACAGTTTTCGGATCAAGTATTCTGTGAATTAATCCTGGAAATTGTTCTGGTTCATACATGCTTCTAGGTAATGTTCTTGCTGCTTTTTCCAAGTGAATCCTTCCCCCCAGATTAATTGACGCTACTATATTCTGTATTATGACAACCGGCTCTTTTTCTATTTTAATTCTATTTTTTCTTAGTTTTTGAATAATTATGTTGATTGCCTTTACTGCCATCTCTTCAGATTTTGCTCCGGTACATACCATCTTCCCTGTTCTAAAAATTAACGTTGCAGTTTTTGGACTAGCTAATCTAAAGACAAGTCCCGGAAATTGTTTTGGATTATATTCTGTATTGGGAAATTTTTTAGCAACGCTGACAAGATCTATTATTTGGTCCACCGAGGTTGAAGCTACAACATTTTCGACACTAACAATTGGTTTTGTTTGAGTCATAACGAGGGAACCTTATATATCTATTTTATATATATCTCTATTTCATTTTCAATATAAACACTCAGACTCACATCATACATACTTACAAGTTCTCTCTCCCCTGATATCTTACGATCTGCGACGTGACATCCAGCAACGTATTCTTCACTTAACATGCTACTGGTAGGCATCTAATGAAAAATATGTCATAGATGAATTAACCGGGCATGCGTAGTAACAAACAAAATGTTTTAGTTATATGAACAACACTGGCAAATACAATCTAGTAATTTATGACATGCGAAACATTTTACCTGTCGCCATCCGTAAGACATGCTCTAAAATCTTTGATCGGCTCAATGATGCCCTACCCACTGGTATCGGTACTCTTCATCAAAGATTTCTGTCACTATCTCTTTATCTTTAGTACTTGTTTCTGCCACATCCACATCAAAGAACCCCAGTCTACCCTTACATGGAATTGGTACCTTATAGGGCTCTGCATTTTTTAACATAAACCCAAATACATTTTTTTGAAACTGTTTTGCAGAAAAATGAAATTTCTGATCCGCTTTTATCTCTTTTACTGAACCATATTTTTTTACTTGATACAGTTCTGCTTTACCAATGATTGCGCCGGTAACAAATTTCTTATCAATTTTCAATCGTTTAGCATCAGCATTCCAGACCTTCAAAGGCGCATGAACTAAAAATTCTCCACGAAAACTAGTATTCCAACTTCGTAATTCGACAATTTTCCCCCCTGCAACGATCAAATCTGCAAATGGCTGAGATACACAAAGACACTTCAAGGTTAAAGAGTCGCTACCTTGATTAACTCGCCGGGATTTCTATTTCTTCCCTCAGGCAAGTTTGTTATTCCTCCGGCCAAACTCTGCGTTGCAATTCCTTTGCGTGTAAACATATTAGCTGCCATCAACGAGGTGTTTCCAGCCATGCAAATCAATAACGATTTGCCTTTTAGGTCTTCGTTTAGCTCTTCTGGAATCTGCTGCGTTACCAGCAATTTTTCTACGGTGCTTGCGTTTGGCACTCTGATTTTTGTTTTATCAACTCCAAGGGATTTTGCGATTACCTCTATCCCTTCTTCACGTGGTGTGTATTGAGTATGAACCCAAATGACCCTGTCATAGTCATTTATCTTTGACGCTGCTTCTTGCAATGATATTTGAATATTCTCTTTTTTCTTCAATATCTCTGCTAGATTCTTCCTGTATTTTTCTATCCCGTCGGCTACAATGATTATGAATTTTGCGTTGTTATCTGAACTGGCCATCTGCATTGCCGCATAAAGCGCAAGAGCTGTACTTTCGCCTATGTCGTGCCCCTTGTCCACAAAAAATTTTAAAAGATACTTTGCTTGGTCAAAATCAATCTCATGTTCTTGAGCATATGTCTCTGGATTGTACAGTTTCAGGCCCAATGCCTTGTCTTTTGTTCTGATTCCTGCAACGTCCTGACCAGCAGGAGGATAAACCACATGTAAAGATTTTTTCCCGTATTTCTCTGACATGTATTTGCTCAGACCCCCTGACGTGCCCCCTGTACCAAAAGCACAGACAATCTTGAAATTTTCCAATGTATCTCCATTCTCGTGCAACTGTTGATCTATCTCTGCGGCTGTAACTGTTTCATGAACATCGATATTTAGTTGATTGTCATACTGTTCTGGACAAAATAGATTGTATATCTCTGCAAGAAATTTTGCCAAGTTTATTATGTCTTGTTTAGCTAAAAGTAATTCTATCCTATTATTGTGTTTGTCAAAAACAGCAGGATCAAATCCCATCCCTGATAACTGTACACGAATATTGGCCGCAGTTGCTTTTGCAGCTAGAGTATCTGCATTCTCTTTGATTCCCGGTGCTGGACAAATATCCATATCGAGATCTATAATGTGTATGTTTTGATCTCTTAGTTCTTTGAATACTCCTTCTTGTAATTTTCTTGATACAAGTGATATCACGCTTATTCCAAGTTTTGATATCTGCCCCAAAGCTATTCCAAAATTTCCTGAAGTGGCCTCAATCAAAGTCTGTCCACTCTTCAATTTTCCTGTTGCAATGGCATCATGTATTATGTGAACTGCCGCTCTGACCTTAATTGAACCGCTAATTAGATTAGAGTCGAATTTGCCAAAAACTTTCACATTGCTGTCTGTCAGATCTAATTTGTACACATTGTTTGCACATTCTTTAAAATCCTCTGTCAGGTCAATTAGTGGGGTAGGGTTAACAATCACTGTTTCATTATTTTGGTTTTTCTCTCGGTGAGGGACTTTGCTCCACATGTTCTCCTCAAAGCGTTCAAGCAGATCCTCATCAATGCCGTTCTCTTGAGTCTTCTCCAAAATATCTTCCACAAATTTCAGTATTTGGATGCTCATATAAAATATCTGATATGCCGTAAGCTAAAACATCTTTACACATCTAAAATGTTGATAACCTTATTTGGTATATCCTTTAATCTGCTAACTGCCATGGTTTTTTCATATCCCAGATGTCTTAGATTATTAGCTATCGTAGTGGCCCTTACTGTATTTGAGCCTAATCCTAGGGCAACCATGCTAATTCCTAATCCTCTGAGGGATTTGGTCATATTTCGTACAGCATCTGGATCTGAGGGTTCTCCGTCAGTCAATGTCAAGAAAATATCTGGTCTTTTTGACTGTAAAACTAAAAACATTTTATCATACACCTCAGCTAGCGGCGTTGAACCGTTTGCAACAATTTGTGCCAATCGTTTTGCAGTCGTACTGTTCCATTTGACATTTTCAGGCTTTATTGACCAACAAACCACCTCCCTGTTTTGTGTATTAAACGCATATACTGCAAACTTTACTTTAAGAAAAGCCAACACTTCGCATAGTGCCAAAGTTGCTTTTTTATATTCTATGGAATCAGAGGCGATACTTGATGAGTGATCAAGCAAGATCACGATTTTTGTTTTGATGGACTTTTTTATGTCTGTAAAAAACGGTTCGTGGCCTTCAATATAACTTTCCTCGTCAAATTCTTCACCTGTTCTCAGATGGTGCTCCTTCCAATTGGTTCTCCATTCTTTAAATCTCATTTTTAGTCCGTTAATCAGATTCATATCGTAAATTACTGTTTCATCGACATTGCTTGTTGATGGGACTTGAATTCCTATTATCTCTGATGCGCATCCACGATTCTCCATTTTTTTATTCTCATCAAGCAACACCCTGTACTCATCATACACATTATTACCCCGCATAACAGATGTTGGGTCAACTGATCCAAAATCACCTTCCTTGTTTTTAGAGATTATTTTTAACGCTCTGAGCAGCTCTTCTTCCGTTAACGCCATTCCAGCTTTCATAAAGGCTAAAGACACTGGAATTGTTAAAAGCGAGTCAATATCCAATATTTTAATAATCACGCTTACATTTTTTTCTAACCATTTGGTATCCTGTTTTTGCTCAACTGCCTTTTTGACAATTTCTTTTGCAAACGCGCTTGCTTTCTTTATCTTCTCAAAGTTGCTAGACTGTATCTCTCCCTTAATTGCCCCAAACATAAAATACTGATAAAAGGCTTCCACAATTCTTGCTTTTCCATAAACTGTATGTAGTTGGGGTCTTGCAACAAGCATGTATGTGTAGTTGAAGATAATTTCATCGTCCATTCCTCTCCAAATTCTTCTTCCTATCTGTTCAATTCGCTGTGTCTCCATTGTGTTAAGAATAAATCCGAATGCATGATCATTGCTGAGAATTTCTTTGCAGTATTTTATTCGCATTGCCTCATACCACAGTGACGTTCTGAATTGTCGATACTTTTGGAAATCATTTCCAATTCTTTTCTTTAGCGGCGTTAAGATTATTTTATTTTCTCTAAGCCTTGTTTTGGTCTCTACCTTTTCTGATATCTCTACCATGACGTTGTCTTTTTCAGACCATCGTCTGGCAAGGAAAGCTGCAATTTCTACCAATGAGTCATTCTTTAGTGGCGAGATCAGCTACATTTAACTCCCAAACATAGAGGTAATAATGTCACTTACTTTTCGATATTCTATGTTTCCCCATTGGGCATAGACGTTTCCAAAAACAATATCTGCTATCTCTTTTGGCGATATTTTACCATTCAATAATTTCCCAAACGCAATTGTCTCCCTCAAGCTAGGGGAATAAAATAACTCTTCAACTGCAGCTGCCTGTCTTAGTATGTTCGCTAGTTTGATTGCTTGTGTTATATCTGATTCATGATCCCCCAAAACATGTCTTTTTACAATCTCTAACTCTATATCTTCTGGAGGATATTCTAATCTAATTCGTACCGGAAATCTGCTTAGCAACTGTGGTGGAAGTTCTTTTGTTCCAGTATGTGTTAGTGGATTAATTGTTGAAACTACAAACCAGTTCTCTTTTGCTTTGATGGTCTCACCTGTTGATTCCTTTAATACTATCTGCCGTCTGTCATCTAACACCTCATCTAGTCTGAGTAAAACATCTGCTTCTGCTGAGTTAATCTCATCTAGGTACAACATGTCCCCATTTTTCATTGATCTTACCAATAGCCCTTCTTCGAAACTTACAGTTCCATTTATGAGTGTCTTTGTACCGATTAGGTGGCTCTCTCTGGTTCTAAGGCTAAAATTAATAGATTCAATGTTTGCATTCCTAATTTTTGCAAATTCCCTTACTAGCGATGTCTTTCCAGTTCCTTTTGGTCCTATAATAAGTGCAAAAAGACCCGCGTCATACGCCTTGTTTAGAATTTGAATAGAATTGTTCCAATCAAGATACCGTGTTTCCTTCAAGGTACATTTCATTAATCTAAACAATATTTAATATTAGATCATCTATCTGTCGGCAGTCTATATCTGTCAATTACTGCATTCTGCTGGTTTATCTGCCTATGTTCCAAACATTGAGACTTTTGTAAATGCCTCATCGAGTCTTCGGTGTAACGCTTTATGCCACTCCTCGAATCCTGTCGGATCTCTTGGATAATTGTTATAGTGATCAACTAACCATTGGTTCTGTTTTGATGTATACCTGAGACCTTCTGCAACTGTTCTGTTCATCACTCCTCTAATAATCATACCAATCTTTCCCAATCCTGAAAAG
This sequence comes from Candidatus Nitrosopumilus sp., assembly GCA_047516405.1. Classification (GTDB taxonomy): domain Archaea; phylum Thermoproteota; class Nitrososphaeria; order Nitrososphaerales; family Nitrosopumilaceae; genus Nitrosopumilus. Next base: position 41,634 of record JAKZUU010000033.1, read on the forward strand.
TCTGGATGTTCTCCCTTGCTAATTGATTCAACATCCATATTTCCCAAAAAATGCTTCATTCCATAACTTATCTGCTCATTGGACATTTGCTGTACCAGCCTTCTAAATAATTCAAGACCTGCAGTCTTATATCCATACTCTTTGATAAAATCTAAATTGTATTGCCATAATCCTGCTTCAGAGACGTCATTTGCTTGTAGTGCCTGTGTTACATTGCTCCCAATAATAGTACCTGCAATTAAGGCTGGACCTATTCCACCTGCGTCAATCGGCTTTGGCATCCATGCAGAATCTCCAACCATCATGTATCCTGCTGACACCATACAGTCATTTTGTCTTCTAACTGAAACTTGGAAAACACCTGAGTTATTATTGATATCTTCAGGATCTTCTGAAAGCTTTGCATTTTTGATAGCAGTGTTTCTATAAAGGTACTCTTTCATTAATGACTCAACATTGTCTTTTTTCCCTAGCCTTTTGTTTCTTTTATCTAAAAGAGATTTTTCAACTCCTAAACCGATGTTAACTTTGTTATCGGTCTTTGGAAATACCCATCCATATCCTCCTGGAGCAATGTCTTGATCTAAATGTATTATACAATAGTCAGGGTCAAATTCTGTAAGATCATTTTGTCCTTTTTCAAAATACATGATGTATCTTCCAGTTGATTCTAAATCTCTCCTATCAATTCTTCTTTCTACTTTGGTAGAATTCTGCAATCCATTTCTAAGCATTGATGTGACGCCTGTCGCATCAATCACAATTCTTGATCTTTTCTTGAAAGGCTGCTTTGTCTTGTTGTCGACTCCCTGAACTCCAACTACCTGTTGGCCCTCATAAATCAAACCGGTAACATTAATTTCGTATTCAAATTCAATTCCCATCTTCTCACACCGCTGATTTTGGATTTCAGGCAGTTTCTGTCGGTTCAACATGTACCCTGCACCATCAAATGGAATCCCAGTCTCTCTGTCAGGCGAGAATGCCATAACTCCTTTGACATCGTGTTCTATCTCCGGCCGGGTCCATTGGATTTTGATTCTGTCTGCCATATAATCAACTGCTTCCTTGGAACATGCATCTCCGCATACCCAACCGGCCAGTGATTTTCTACCTGGCAGAAATTTTGTATTTCTATCGATGATTAAGATCTTTAGATTCTGATTTGAATAATGTGCGATGGCCTGCGCTGTAACTGTACCTGCAAGACCTCCACCTGCAATTATAACATCGTAATCTGCCACGATATTTGAGTTTGATCATCCGTATTTAAAATAATACCATGATATGTTCAAAAATTTCTAAATCAAAACAGATAATTAATTAAAAACGGGTCGGTTCGTCGCGGCTTCTTCAAAGCTCTTGCTCAGACTGGAGCGGCTAATATTTCCTCATTCCCAAATTTTTTTGTTTCTTTATTCTTATTTAATTAGTCGGCCTTGGAGAATTTCTGTGAATGTCCTAACCGTATCCTTTTTGTTGTAAATTGGGACATGGATCTTTATCTTTATGGTGTCTTTCTTACTTGTTGCTAATCTTCCTTTGACTAGTTCTTGTTTATCTAATCTCATATGAAATTTAGAATCTGCCGTTCTCTCTTCAATCTCTTCAATCAAGTCAGTCATTTGCTTGGCAGGTAACAATTCGAGCATCTTACCTATAAAATTTTGAGCCTGTTTTTTTACAATTTTTGCATTTAGCATAATTATTGGATTTTCAAAATGCCCTTTAGTCTCATTAACTATAAAATCTTCTTTTTGTATATCTAAAATTTCAAAAGACTCAAAAATTTTTGAGATATCTTCCGTTGCATGAACAATTACATCTATTGTAACTTGAATTCTGTTGATCATCGTGATTGAAAAGGGGGTTGTATCTGCTATTATGCTTCTAACAGCTTTGTCTCTTTATCTGCTGTTCTGATGAGTTTTACTTTCTCTAAACCTACATGTCGCACTCTGATGACTTTCTTAAATGCTGCCATAATATCTGAATTAATTTTGCTGTAACATGTTGCTTGAACAAATTGGTTAATTGTCATCTCTGGAATTGTTTTATTAATTACATCTTGTGCAATTAATCTCAGGGCATGCTGTCTTGATGTGTTTAGTTGTTTGTGTGTTAAGGCAAGCAATTTGATTCTAAAGATGTGGCCGTCATTTGTCTTGATATCTATGAAAAAGTTGATTTTTGAGGACCCGCGTCTAATTAGGCTCCGTAAAAATTCTTTTGAATACTCATACCTCTTGAAAATTGTTGATGCCTTATCGCCATCAATTTTGCTAATCTGGAAATAGATCTTGTATTGATGTTGTGAAGGATCTCCTTTTAGAATATCATATAGTGTAACCTCTAAAACCCGCCCTATTGCATTTTGATTATTTGTAATTGGTATGTATGCAATTGGAACATTGTTAAACGAATCTGGCGCATGTACTGTAATCCAGCGTTTTTCTCTCCACTTGTCTTTTACTCTACTTTTTCTACGTGCCAATTATTAACGACCTTTAAATCCAAAATATAAGGGTATGTCATTAGATGGCGTTGTCCAAATCTTTGATTCAAAATCAACAAAAAGCTTAAAGATCACGGATCTCGCGCTGGCTTAATGAGTAAAAAACGTGATAAAAACACGAAAGACAGCAAGGACAAGAAACACTGCAAAAGCAAGAATGCCGACAGCAAGAAATGAGAGCGTCCTTCAGGATACTACAAAAAATATGAGACAAGAAGAAGGGGCAAAGGCCATGTAACCAAGTTACGAATAAAGATCCTCACTGCACTCCTGTTTGAGATCTATTCGCCCGTCACGCCCAGTGAAGTACGAATGATTCCATACATGGCATGTCTTGCAGACCGAGAGTTTCGCTGCCATTCATACCGTCAACATGTCTCATACCTACAGACACATCAAGGAATACTACACATGTATGGATTAAAAACTGTTCCATCAAAATCCTGTATGCATCATGCAGCCATCATAATGACAGATTATGATTGGCTGCACGAGATAATAGAAAGGCAGGCAGTATCTTATGCGCACGGATCACTGCTGGGCGACTCCGCCGGGGTTGCCATAAACAGGTATACAGTAGGAGGATGCCAAGAAAGGTCCATTATCTCCAGAGGTGAATTCGTCAAACTGCACATAGTCACTGACGTAAAGGGAAGAAAGATCGTATCCTGTGTAGTTACCCGTGGATGTGCGCACGACTCGCCGGTGTTCCGGTTCCACCTAACGCAACGCTCCCCCTTCCTCCAAATCGCTTTGCATCTCTGGATGTGGAGGTAAATGGCTTACCACGAAATAAATGCCAAAAATCCTCACAACTTCGTTGCACAGAGGCATACCGCAAACCAATATTAAATATAATATAATGAAGCATTGCGACTATTAATAATAACATGAACGATCCGACAAGCACGATGCTATCACCGATAACTGGGAACGTTTTAGCAATTGTAGGTTTGTCAGAAGACGAATCTTTTAATTGAAATGGCCATGTTTGGGATGACGCTAACGTTCGATATAATTGCATTTCTGTTTCAGGAATTATAATAACGTTGAATGCATGTCTAGGCAACCATGTTCTTGAGGGTACAACCCTCTGCAGTGCTTCAAAATCGCTTTATGCAGGAATGGCAGATGGCAAAGCATTTGAGCAGATCTCCGATCACATACAAGAACATGGTATCGTAGCTTATGGTCATTGCCAATATTGACTGGCATTTTGGGAATGACACAGGATTACCAAATGCCAGTAGGTGCGCCAATCTTCGATATGACTAAAACGCGCGTGAAGTCTGGATTTTCAATTTCAATGAATCTTGACAAAAAACTGATCTTCTTGGTAATGATCGTATCAAGTGCTGCCTTGATAATAACAGGGGAGCTCAGCTTTACATATGCAGATCAGATCCTAAAAGAGAGGGTTGCAGACCAGTTGATCGGAGAGTCGGCAGTGCGTGGGGAGACCGTAAGAATGCTCCTAGAATCCTATATCCTGCACAGTAATGTGCTTGCAGGCGACCCAGTAATTCAGGCACTGGTATCACAGATGAATCAAGCCTCAGCTGAGGAACGGAATGTCATACACAAGGCAGGCGAAACGAATTTTCTTGTACGGGTTCAAGAGTTTGAAGAGTATTCAGAGTTTTCTAGCGAGGTAGAGGACGTAAAGGCTATAGGTTCTAACGGGACGGTCTTCTTCTCCGTGGCAGGAACCACTAACGGTGAGGACTATTCGGAGAATCCGCTGTTCCAAAGAGGGCTTGGTGGGGAGTCGCTAGTTGAGTTCGAACCCATCAAAAACGGCTACGCAGGCAGCTCTGGAAAAATAATGGTTGTTGTATCTCCAATCTTTTCTCAGGACAACAACAATGAAGAAAAGCCCGTGGCGTGGTCATTTCCAAAATAAGACCCGGGATCCTAGACGGAATTCTGAAAAATCGAAGCGGTTTGGGGGATACCGGTGAGGTTTACATTGTCAATGACAGGTTCGAGCTGCTCACGGAGTCCCGATTTGTCAAGAATGCCGTATTCAACGTACAGGTGGATACATTGGGAGTTCAGAAATGCTTCAATGAGGGCGAGGAGCATCTTGGGCCATACCATGACTACCGGGGGGTTCTCATTTACGGTTCGTCGTCCTGCGCCGGATCTGGGATTGGTTCTACTTGCCGAGATTGATGAGGCAGAAGTCACAGAACCCATAACCATCTTGCAGGAAAAAATCCTCCTGTTGGGAATTGCAGTCACCATGGCAATGGGAGTTGCGGCCTTTGTCATATCTCAGTCTATATCAAGGCCCCTGATCAAACTGAAGAATGCAGCAGACAGGATAGCAAGCGGAGACTTTGATACCAGAACGAACATCAACTCAAGGGACGAGATAGGCCAATTGTCAGGCGCGTTTGACTTTATGGCACAGAGACTGCAAGGATCGTTGATGGAGATCAGGGAGAAGGATGACGTAATCAGGAAACAGGAAGATATTTTGCTGAAATTCTTTCAACATCCCCAGAACGACTGTGTCGGGGTAATCGATATGGCAGACTCCACCAAGATCTCTGCATAACTATCAGAGGAGGATTTTAGCCGGATGTATGAGGTTTTTCTAAACTATATGGCAAGAATCATTCAGAAATATGACGGCCAAGTCATAAAGAGCATTGGTGACGCGTTGTTGTTCAGGTTTCCAGAGAACGAGATCCATGATGCAAAGACAATCAAAAACGTTCTGGAGTGTTGCCTGTCCATGATCGATTCCCGCAAAGATCTAAACGACGAGCTGAGTTCCGCTGGATTGCCTGAGCTAAGCTACAAGATCAGCTTGACGTACGGTTCTGTAAAGGTTGCGCAGAGTGCCATATCCAACATATCTGATATTTTCGGACCCACGGTAAACCAATGCTTTAAGATCAACTCACACTGTCCAAAGAACAGCGTGATTGTTGACATAAACCTGTATGAGCACCTAGGAAATAGCCCCGAATACGGGTTTACAGAACTGAACATAAGCGAGATGAAGAAAAAATACGGTTATATTGTATTTGAGGTTAAAAGGAGACAGCCAGTACAAACTACACCAGTGATGATGTGAACCCTCTCCCAGTAAATTTGCCTGCAGGTTGTATATATCCCTGTGACAAAGTTATTCTGACCCCTGAATCAAAAGCAATAAAATGCACGTAAATATACGTCAAATAGACCTGAAAAACTAAGATTTGGACAACGCCTCATTAGATCTCTTTCTGGTTCTGCATATATCCCTGTAAAACCTTTGGAATTGTAATATGTCCATCCTTGGTTTGGAAATCTTCTATAATTGCTACCAAAACTCTGGTTGTAGCAACTAATGTACTGTTAAGCGTGTGTAAATATTGGGTATCCTCATTTGTCTTGTCTCTGAACCTAATCTTTAATCTCCGTGCCTGGTAATCCAAGCAGTTTGAGCATGAAACTACTTCTCTGTATGCCTTCTGCCCTGCCATCCATGCCTCCACATCATACGTCTTTGCTGACACTTTTCCCATATCTCCACTTGAGAGTAACATGATTCTGTATGGAATCTCCAAGTTTTGGTAGAACTCTTCTGCTACTGCCAGCATCCTTTCGTGCTCTTTCCAAGAGTCCTCAGGTCTTGAAAATACAAACTGCTCAATCTTGTCGAATTGATGCACTCTGAAGATTCCTTTTTGATCTCTTCCATGCGCACCTGCCTCTTTTCTAAAACATGGACTAATCCCTGCATATCGTAAAGGCAAGTCTTTGCCTTCTATGATCTCTTTTTGATGCATTCCTGCCACTGCATGTTCAGAAGTTCCAATCATGTATAGATCCTCATCTTCAATTTTATAGATGACTTCTTGGAAATCCTCTGCAATGACTGCGCCCTCCATCGACTCTCGATTGATCATATACGGTGGTTGCAAAAGAGAATATTCTTTTTTTGAAAGAAAATCCATTGCATAGTGAATTAATGCCTGGTTTAACCTCACAAGATCATTTTTCAGATAATAAAATCTGGCTCCTGCAACCTTTGCTGCTCGCTGCAAGTCCACAAGACCTAAATTTTCTGAAATATCGATATGATCCTTTACTTCAAAATCAAAATTTGGAATACTGCCCCACTTTTTTATCTCTTTGTTGGCAGATTCGTCTGCTCCAATAGGAACTGTTCTGTCAATAAGATTTGGAACAGTTAACGCTAGTTTAGAATACCTTTTTTTGACATCCTCATGTGCCGACTCAAATTCTGCAAGCTGCATTGAGGCGTCTTTCATCTCTGCTAGCATTGATGATGCATCCTTGCCTGACTTCTTTTTTTGTGCAATCTCTAGACCCATCTTATTTTTTTTCTTTCGTAATTCATCAGTCTTTATTATGAACTCTCGTCTTTTCTGATCAGATTCAATTAGCATATCTAAATCAAAGTCTACGCATCTTGCTTTGAGCATATCTTCAATGACTTGTGGTTTTTCTTTGATGAGTTTTGGATCCAACATCATTGAATCACCTTCAAAGCTACCTGAATATGTTCGACCACCTCATCCACTGTGCTGACAAGACGTTTCATGTTCTTCATACTTTTGAAATTAAAGATTAGCTTGTTATCAATATTTTCAACATAAAGGCTTAATCCTTCTGGAAAATCTATATTATCTGGCTCAAGGGCGTCTTTGATAGCTTTTGCCTCTTCTTTTGATACATTATTGAGAGTTAGTTGCACCGTGCACGTTAACGACATTTACCTCTAAATACTTGAGAAATTCCTCCAATTTGTCTCTACTTATTTTCGCTCCTGCTGCGGCGTTATGGCCTCCGCCTATGCCCTTGAATTTTTCAGCACCTCTCTGCATCACGTTACTGAGATTGATATCTGATTTACAGCCAATGCCTTTCCTTAACGAAAACTTTATCGTGTTGTCAGCACCTTTTGCCCTCAGAATTATAATTTTTTCTGAATTTTTTGGCGATCTTGCCATTAATGATGCAACAGTGCCAGTCATTGTTTCTTGTACCACGTCTTCTGCATTTATCATTACGCAAGTTTGATCTTCTAAAATCCTCCATCTCTGGTTTGACAAAATATTCACATACTCTCTGATCATCTCTCTATAATTCATTAAAACATTTTCAGATTCATTCAGAATCTTTCCTCTATCTCCCATACAAACCGCGATTCCTATACCTGAATGGTTCATCCTTCCACACGCGTTTAACATGGTTGAGAATTCTCTTCCATCTCGTAAGAATCTCTTCTTGTCCTCTCTTGGAAAAGTATACGTGTACCCAATCAATTCTGGCATTGTTTTATTAACATCTCTCCCCAAAGCGAATTCTGTAAGTGATTCAACGACTTGGCTCTTTTCACTCTCATTTAGTTCTGCTGGCACCCTCCACCTGCCTTTATCTTTTAGTTTAATTTTTGATGACTTTAACAATGCAAGACATGCGTCTTTATTCCACGTCAAACCCTCAATGAATGTCTGCGATGTAGACGCTAATGCCTCTGCAAGTGGTTTTGTCTCTCTTCCTACTAGCAATAAATCCACATCGATCTCTAGCAGTTCTTGTTCCTTGGCTACATTTGCAATCTCAAAATTTTTACTTGTAAGCGATCTCTTTTCTCCTCGGTCCTGTCTGTCCCCTAACGCTGCAATCACTGCAACAGCAGACAGATCTGAATTTTTTTCATCTATTGCCATTGACGCAAGATACGCCATTCCTCCCGCACATATCTCCATTCCTCCATCAATTCCGTATTTCCATGAATTTATTACATTTTGATTTTCTATCTCTTGATCTGAGATCTGGTGATGATCTAAAACAATCCAATCGTCTTTTAGTGTCTGTTCTAGCTGATCTGCAAAACCTCCCCCCAAGTCAGTTATTATGTGTAAATTTCTAGAATCTGTTTTAAAAGACTCGACTACGTTTTTGTTGAATTCTTTTAGTGCCCTAACAGTACATTTAGCTCCTGCCCTGATCAAAGCCTTGGCAATTATACTGCCTGATGCAAGTCCATCACAATCAATATGCGTCGTTACAGAAACTGATCTTCCTGATTTTATAGAGTCTGAAATCTTGTCCCTAAATAATGAAAGTGATCCGTCAAGTGATTTTACCATTACTCTAATTGAGCGACCACTGATTTATATTTCCAAGTTTTGGGGATTCGTTCAATTCTTTTGTAATACACTGACAGTCTATGTACCTTGGCTTCAATTAACTCCAAAGATCTGACGTTTCTGCGATCTCCTTTGTTTGCCTTGAGATGTCTCTGAAGACTGACTGCCTTTCTAACTATGTTTTCAAGATCTTCTGGCATTTCTGGCTTCAAACCATGCTCTTCTAAAATTTTACCCATACTTTTCTTGATAATGGGCTTAACTAAAGGAATAGAGTGCTGATCTCTTAACTTAATTCCAATTTGACTTGGTGTTAGTCCGTCTTTGGAATACTTTACAACCAGCTCTTCAATCTCTGCAGGACTGTGCGTAATCCATGAGGGTGCACGAAGTGTAGCTGGTCTAATAGAGTGTGATTTGCCATGCCTGTGTGTGTGCATTCGTCCCATGATTTGGATGATTGCAGAGTAAAATTAAACGTTTCTTATGCTTATTTTGTAGATTATGTTCAAATTTAAGACTAGAATAAAAGTTAAATAACTCTTTTAACTCAAGACAAGTAGGTAAACAGTATGAATACAAAAGTACTATTAACGGCATCTTTAATTGCCGTCTTCGTTATTGGTCTCTCTGCAGACGATGCAATGGTATTTGCACAATACTTTGGCAATGTAGGCGATGAAGGTCAAACCGGCGCTCGTACATTAGAAGAGGCACTAAAACTTCAGGAACTTAGAGTTGACGCTGCTCTAGCAAATCCTGGCAAGGGTTCTGGAACTCCTATTCTTGATGCAGACGGTGTAGCTGGCGCTGCAATTATTGCTGGAGCCGTATTTGGCGGTATCGCAGGTTCTTTCTTCATTAAAGGAAGATCTGGCAGATATGCAGCAATGGGCAGAGGATAAAAGCACTAACTTTTCTCTTATTTTATTATTTTTTTTCTAGTGGTTACTGTAATCTCATATTTTAGCACAAACAACTGTCCTACATAACTTAGATTGTAGGTACTGGCAACAATTCTTCAATTTTTCAATGCCATTTTGGCGTAAGTGAGCCATGTCACACATCTAATTGCCATAAAAGAAATGTATATAACATAGCAATAGATTAAAACGTACAATGATACCTATCGTAGGAAATTTCCTAAGCATTCTGTCTTCACTTACAGGACAATTAGGACCAAACTATGATCCGTTATTTTACGATGTAATGATCTACATCTTTGGGACCATGATGTTTACAGTATTCCTTTTGGGAATTATCTCATTTTGGTTACGTGTACACGGATGGGCCTACAAAGACAATCGTGAAAAATGGGTTGACGAATTGGACAGACACTTTGAAAGAGAAGGCATCGGTCTTATTCCGGATAACGGTAAATACTGGTAAGGTCACTTCCTTTCTTCTTTTCATTATTTTTATTATCCCTAATCCGTCTTATTTCTTGTCTCTATAATTTTATGTTTTTATGCCTAGTTAATCGACGATTTTTATAACATTCCATCTTCATTTGCAATGCCTGCTGCATGAATCACAATACCACCGGTGTGGAATGTAAGATGCGACTTTAAATTTTTCAGAATTATACCCAAATTATAATATCATGAACAAAACATGGCTAGCAGAATCTTATCTCTTACAACATTTGTGCCCTGTCATGTTTTTTTAAACTAATATTTACTAGTTTTCTGGCGGGATGAAATCCTTGTCTTTACTTGTGTCATATGACTTTGATGTAAACACTGCTTTGTAGTGACTTCCATCTTCCAGAAGATGATTTGTGAAATCTGTCGATTCTACATCATTGACATAAATTGTTGATTTAGTTTGATCCATATCCCGTAGAGGAAAATCCCACACCCATAAAAAGTGGCCAATCTCAAATGGATACTCTTCTTCCCATTCTGCATAAATCGTACCATCATTAGTTAATGTGTATAACGCTCTCTGACACTGTCCGTCATTTAATCCAATATTAGCTGGTATGTCTGCCTTGTCACCGTCAATAATTAATTCCAATGTAGCTTTGATCTTGTATGGTGTTTCTTTATCCCCGACGCAAGCTTTGAGTGGATCATTTTGGCTCAATTGGCCTTGAAGTACGCTGCTTGCTACACCTACTGATATTGCAATGATGGCCGTTATTGCAAGGAATTTTAGTGTTTTTTTCCTCTTATATGGGTCACTGGTACCAGGCCAAATCATACAGTTGAATTTGGCGATATTCTTTAAAGTCTTTTCTCTTATTCGTTTACAATCCCGTCATATTGCATTGATTTTGACGTTCTGCGTCCAAAATATGTCCTGTTAGAGGCTATCTCAATATATTGTCCTGATCTGCATTCATTGACGTGGTAATCTGCAAACATATCTGCTCAGATCTGCAATTCTAGCAACGAGTTTTTTTATTTTTCGTGTTATCCTAAAAAGATAGTCTGTAACTGCCATGTGCTGTGTCTGGAACTATACTGACAAATCACACTGTTAGTCTATAGAGATATCCTTTGCAGTATTTTTGCTTGCAGCCACACTGGTAGAAAAATCTGTGTTTTCAACTACACATCAAAAGATACATTCTAAATTTTAATATCACAACTCTTGCACTCTCTTTTTTGATCAAATTTTCAACATGCTGAATTCCTCTCTAATCTCATAGCCCTACCTACAATCTCCAAATCTATTACAAAAGCTGGAATTCGGTTAAAATATGTCACGGTATATTGAATCAATACTTGACTAGAAATACATTTTGTTTATTTATTAGATCTTATCTGTATGACAAAAAAGATCAAAACACTTTTTTTGGTTTTCTCAGATATTTTATATTTCTTAAATCAGCGGCAACCTTTAAAAATTACTTGAATTTACCCTCTCAAATTATACCATAGATCACGTTGCAGCAACATATGAAATTAAATAAGAATTTGATTGTCTTCAGAGTTAATTTCTTTATACAAAGAATAATAAGCAAAGATTTTTAAAAAATATAGTTTGCTATCCAACACAAAACTTGTTTCCATTGGACGTTTTGACCTGAAACCAAACCATATTTTAATAATAGGGGTTCTTGCTTTATCTTTTAGCATCTCCTTTCTTCTTCGTGCTCAACCTGCCGACTATGGTTTTGAGCTAAACGAATTTGATCCTTTTTTTAATTATCGAGCGACTCAATACATGGTAGATAACGGAATAGATGCATATTTTCAATGGCATGACGATCTAAGCTGGCATCCCACAGGGAGAAATGTCTCACATAACTCTCAAGTGGTTCTTCACCTAACAGCTGCTATAACATACTGGCTGTTTGGAGGCGAAACGGATCTTTATGATTTCACTATATTATTTCCTGCAGTCTTTGGTTCCTTATCTGCAATTGTGATCTTTGCATTGGTAAGAGTTATTGGCGGTACCACTGCTGGACTCTTTGCCGCGCTATTCTTTTCAACATCTTTAGCAATACTGGTTCGAGGTCCGCTAGGGTGGTTCAAATCTGAACCGCTGGGGCTGTTTTTAGCTCTTTTAGCAGTCTATTTGCTATTAAGCGGAATAAATTCTTACAATAAAAAGATAGCATTTGTCAAACTTATAGGGGCCGGCATTTTTACTGCATTCTCAATTTCAGCTTGGGGCGGAAATCAATTCTTTATAATTCCCATAGGATTATTTTTTGTCGCATTACCGTTTTTGAGAAACGATCATAAATTTCTCCTGTGGGCAGTTCCTCTCTTTACTGCTGTTACATTTTTGACAACCTTGGGATTTGAAAGGGCAAGTGCTGCGTTTACATTTGGGCTAGGAGGATTCACGCTGGCAGTATCTACTCTATTTTTTATATCCTGCATCTTAATTCAAATTAAAAGTCCAAAAAACAAGACAAGAAATAGTCTATTATTTTTACTGGTTCTTTTAATAATGGCTCCTACTGTTTTATTGATTAACGCAGAATTTCAATTTTTACCAACTGCTAGTTACAGATACCTCAATGCTCTAAACCCGTTCCTAACTACAGAAATTCCATTGGTGGATTCAGTATCTGAGCATGCAACAACTACATTGGAACAGTCATTTTTATTTCATTCATCTTTGATAGCGTTTGCAGGCATAGGAATCTGGCTAATATTTAAAAATCTCCAGAATAAAAATTCAAGTTTTATTAAAAATGACATGATCATATTTGCGTTAGTTTTGGGAATTATTGGCGTTTATACCGGTTCAACATTTGTTAGATTGGAAGTCTTTGGATCCGTATCTGTTATCATTTTAGCATCTTTGGGGATAACTGCATTGACAAAATACTTTTTTGCTGATCATTTAAAATCTAGTATACCTGCTAGTAAATTACTACAGTTGTCATTTATTGCAGGAATTACCATTCTTTTGGCAGTACCACTGGTGTATCCTGCAGGTTCTGAAGTGTCCAGTCTGGTCGACATACCTCCCACAATTCTCAACGGCGCTACATCTTATGGTGTTGTTACAAATGATTGGCTAGATGCTCTGAATTGGATTAAAAACAACACTCCTGAAGATGCCGTCATTGCGGCCTGGTGGGATTATGGTTATTGGATATCTACAATGGGTGAAAGGGCATCATTAGCGGATAATTCTACTACTCGTCTAGGCGTTATTGAAAATATAGCCAGAATGTTCTTTGATAATCCTGACTCTGCGTGGACCACTCTTAACGAAACAGAGTCTGACTACGTTCTTATTTTTATAGCTGGCGCAAAGATAAATCCTGATCCCTCTAACTCCATTTACAGATTAACCGGTGGTGGGGATGAATCAAAGAAACAATGGCTTATTAAAATAGCTGGATATGATGTAGCAAAATACCTACATTCAGATGGACTCAGCGGAACTGACTATTTCCATAATGAAACTTTACTTGGACAGATGATTCCGTTTTCTTTATTGACATATGTTAATCCTAATAATCTAAATCAGCAATCAGATGTTTTTATTCCTGGAACAGTCGGTCTGTATGCAAAAGATATCAAATATCCTTCTGATGGGGACGGGCCACTAAGGCTAGTTTATGCATCTCCTAGTTTCATTGAGGAAAAATCTGGACCTATGCTTGGAGTCTTTATTTACGAGGTCAACAAAGATTACCAGCCTTCATCTTGATCTCTTAAATGCCTTATTCTTCAACTATTGATTTTTGTGTAATATGATCTCCCAGTCCAAGATTGCAAAACTATTTGATCTTAATACTGTCAATTATCTATGATTATCAAAGGCGTTGTCCAAACTTTTGATTCAAAATCAACGAAAAGCTTAAAGATCACGGATCTCGCGCTGGCTTGATGAGTAAAAAACGTGATAAAAGCACGAAAGACAGCAAGAACAAGAAAGACAGTAATGACACGAAACACTGCAAAAGCAAGAATGCCAACGGCAAGAAATGGGAACCTCATTCAGGATACTACAAAAAATATGAGGCAAGAAGAAGGGGCGAAGGTCACGTAACTAAGTTACGGATAAAGACCCTCATTGCCCTCTTGTTTGAGATCTATTCGCCTGTCACACCCAGTGAGATACGAATGATTCCATATATGGTATGTCTTGCAGACCGAGAGTTTCACTACCATTCATACCGTCAACATGTCTCATACCTACAGGCACATCAAGGAACACTACACATGTATGGATTAAAAACCATTCATCAAAATCCTGTCTGCATCATGCGGCCACTATAATGGCAGATTATGAGTGGTTGCACAAGAGAACTATAAGATGATCCGCAGTACTGGCAGGAGACCTGTGATCTGCACCCGCAAGAACCATGTAGTAAAGGGGTTCGGTCCAAGGGCGGAGATGCTCAGATGGCAAGAAAAGAATCCTGAAGAGTTTGAAAAGACGTACCACCAACGCAGCATAGTGGAATCGGTGTTCTCATCGCTCAAGTGCATGTTTACTGCCAGTTGTTCGCGCAAAGAAGCTGGCAACACAAAGACTGCAGCTGCTCCTCAGGTGTGTTTGCTACAACTTGTTGTCATAGTGGAACGATGCAAAAAACACGTGTTGTGTGTCTAGCATATGCTGTACAATCCTAGAACGTTTTGGCACAAGATGTACCGCATCATATCCTGCCATGGGAAAATTCCAACATATGCAGGAAATCAAAAGCAATAAAGTGCAGATAAAGTGACATCAAATAGGCCTGAAAAACTAAGATTTGGACAACGCCATTATCAAACCATAATTAATTAACAGTGCCAATATCATGTCTTGTCTTATTGTTCCAATCTTTGAATTTTTAATTAGTTTCTTGAGATATCTTAAGATTGCCTCTAAATTAATTTTTTTAGGCAGAAACACCATTCTGTCATTATTATGGTTTGATACATCTATGTTTCAGTAAAGATCTGCGTTATTTTGTAAATTATCAAAAATATACTGCAACTCACACATGCCAGAACAAAATACAAATTCTCTAAAATCTAAATCGAAAATTTAATTTACAATATGTCTGATAATGTTGAAGAGATTATCTTAAATGCAGATTTTGTTGATTAATTATTATGATTTTATTTTTGAACATCATTTGGCACATCAACTATATCTTATCTCTGATACTCAACATTTCCAAAATTCAGTTTATTGGCCATTCTTTATCAAGTAACATCCTGAAACAGATCTAAGAATTTGTGCCTCCATCTCTTAACAGATTGTCAGATTCCATTTTGTAAAATTTTATTAGATTGGTTCTTACTATTGATAATTACGAAAAGTATCGATAATTAGGTTTATTCTCATCTAATAATAACACCATACTTAAGATTTTTAATAGTCTATTCCTAGGTATAACAATGGCAGGAATTTTTGACTCAATACCCATTATTACTCTAGTTATGTTTGTCTTTGGAGTAGTGGGCGTATTTGCTTACGAAAAATCACGATCAAAGACTTCTGACGAATCCAACTCTTGAGCGTTTCTCTGAAGCGTTAAAGTTCTTTGAACTATCAGTGCTGGTTCGAAAACTATTCGAAGTGTTCTGGATAACTCAACCTATCACAGATCATTACCCATTAAAAATTAATAAGCTATTCATGTTGTGTAATGTATGAAAAATGAGAAAGATATAGTTGCCGGCCTAGGTGAGATCGGCATGCCTATCTTCAAGTTATTCTCAAGATCCGGCGTTGTCGTTGGTTATGACACAAACCAGAATCTGATGAACGTAAAACAGTTTGAACTCCATTCCAGTATGAATACCAGACTTCTTCACATTTGCATTCCATTCTCCAACCAATTTGTAACGCAAGTGGTGTCTTTGTATCGCAAATTTCTGCCAAAATGCGTTATAATTCACAGCACGGTAAGCCCATACACGACAAAAAAATTACAGGAGAAGGTAGACATACCAGTAATATGTAGTCCTACTAGGGGCGTACACAGGCGAATGCTCTCCGATCTGAAAAAGTACGTAAAATATTTTGCGATAGAAAAAAATGCGCCGAAGAGACTGTGGGCCACCCGACTGTATTTATCTATCATGAAACAGTGCGGCATCAAAACAAAAGCTATGTCCGAGCCCATAGTCTTGGAACTAGCTAAGATTCTCGTTGATACCTCTTACTATGGATGGCTTGTAAACTATGCTCAGTTAAGTAACATGATTGCAATACAACACAAGGTAAATTATGATGAAATGTGGTCTTTTGCAGATGACATGCAAAAATATCGCCCAAAGATGTTTCCTGGATTCATTGGAGGTCACTGTGTAATTCCAAACCTAGATTTAATCCACAATGAAACTCTTAGTATGATCAAGGAGATCAACGATATGTACCTCAAAAAGATCCCAGATGCTAGATTGATTAACAAACGATATGAGAGTTTCAAAAAACGTTCATACAATACCTAGACACACGTAATACAACTTATAAGATCTGCCGTGCCGTGAACCTACCCAGCGACGTGTTTAGAACCTGTCTCCGTAAGGTAGTTGTGACACACGCGCCGAAGCAATCGCAGGCAATAACTACAGGGCAGAATACAAGATGTTACAAACAAGATAGGAGGGTATCTATATGCAGGATATTTCAGGGTACTGCTTTTACTCTGTCGTCTTATGGATCCGATATGATGATGGATATGCTCCAGAGGCATACAGTCAAAATCGCTAGATATTCTTTCTTCAGAAGCCACATATTCTATTTCTCCATTTCTTAAAATACATGCGCCTGTGTTATAGCCATCAATAATATCCAATACTGAAATATTGTTCAAATCACAACACTCTGACTTAATCTCTATTCATCAAACATAACCATTGAACAAATTTTAATTTTTTGTAAAGTAGCCCGGCCCAGACTCGAACTGGGGTCAAAGGCTCCAAAGGCCTCCATGCTTGACCGCTACACTACCGGGCTGCTCAAACTTTCACGTTTTGATTTCCATTAAAATGTTATTCATCAAGTGCACTCAAAACTAATTCAAGTTTTTTTAATGGACTCTCCATACTTTTGAATTCTTTTAATGCGCGATTTTTGATTATATCTGACTTTTTATTCAAAATTTCCAAAATTAATTCGTCAAGTTTATTGATGTTATCGACTCTTACTACTAATTTTTTCTTTACTAGATATTCTTCTATAATACTTGGAATTGCATTGTATGATATTGTTGGAATTCCTCTGAGGGCAGACTCTGCAGTCATTGTACCTCCTGAGCCTACAAAAATATCAGTCATCGCTAAAATCTCTTCACTGTCCACAGATTCTTTCAGTATAATGACACCGCCGTCTAAATTCTTTTTTAGTTGATTGATCTCTTCAGAATATCTTCCCAGCACAATCACGTTGGCATCTTTAATCTCTGAGATCTTTTCAATTATCTTAACAATATCGACTCTCTTTTTTGCGTATGATGCACTTGACTCATACGTCCTGAACAGGATATTCTTCCTGCCTTTTTTATTAATTTTGGGAACTGTTTTGAATTCTGCTCTCTTTTTTTGGGATATTATAAAGGCGGCATCTATTGCCTTGTATGTAATAATATTTTTTGAGGATATTCCATATTTTGTAAATTCTTTTTTTGGAATAATCCATGGAATTAACAATTTCTGAATCAAAGGCATGGTTAATTTCATCACTGCTTCTGAATGAGGTGAATCACAAAATGCTACATGCTTAATCTGTAGTCCATATGAAATTCTAGCAGCATCTGCTGAACAAAAACTAATTGTTACATCCGGTTTGAACTTTTCAATAATTGGCAGCAAACCTTTCATTCTATTGATATTTGCCTTTAATTTTTCAGAGTTTTTTATTCCGCCATGCTTTCCTACAACCTGCACCGCTGTTCTTCCAATTTTTACTAAATGATCTACCTCCCGATATCTTCTTGTAGTGCACAAGATTTTGTGTTTTCTTCCTAATTTTTCTGCCATTGGCTCAAAAAACAATAACTGTTTTGGCGTAAGAATATCTATCCATATTTTCAAGCGACTTTCATAATTTTATCAAGTATAATAAGCCTCTCTAATTGATTTAGCATATGTGGAATATGAAAAGTAGTTCCCCCTCCCACCTTATTTGACATGATATTCCTCCCCTGTTTGCTTGTCAACTACGGTTTCTCCTCTAGACGGCATCTTACGTATGAACGCATGGGCCGGAGTCTCATTCTCCCCGTCTACACCAAGAGACATGTGCGGTCTCCTGTGGTTGTACCATTCCATAAACAGATCCACGGGATCACTCTTGCGCATCATGATTGCCTCAAACTCTGGCAGCTTACGTTGAATCTTGCCGTGCAGCCTCTCCAGCTTGCCGTTGGTCTGTGGATGTCTGACGCCTGCTAAGATCTGTTTTATTCCAAGCTCGACCAGTTTTTTCTCAAAGACCGATGCCACCTTCTTCTTTGCCTCCGAGGCGTTGGCATAGAACTGGGATCCGCGGTCGGTCATTATGGATGCAGGCTTGCCGTGGTTTTTTATGGCTTCCTCAAGCACGGCCAGCGTGTTTTCGGTAGTGGCGTGCTCAAACATACCGTACCCGGTGACAAAACGTGATGCGTAGTACCGGCCAGTAAGATCCGCTCACTTTGGCCGCCTGCGGCATCACGTCCGTCCAAACCGAAAGGTTTTGATCGATCCTCCTATAGCAAATACACATGAGGGCCTCAGACGGACGTGGATGGAGCAGGCCCGGTACCCTGCCGACGGGCAATGACTTCCTGCCCGATACAGACGCACAGATCCTTCTGGAGATGATTGCAGCCTGCCCATCGGGGAAGGCAAGGGACATCCTGAGAGCCTGCTACGAGAGGAAGATCAACGCGAGCATACGCAGGATACGGGATCTGCTGATGCGGCCGTACTCTACTGTGCGGGAGTGGCTTTGGAGGATGCACGAGCGCGGGCTGGACAACATATCTGACAGAAAGCCACCGGGCGCAAGTGGCATACTGGGACCAGAGGAGATCGAGATTGTCAGGGAGACACTGCGCCAGCCACCGACCGAACACGGATTCGAGCAGGGGGCATGGCTTCTGCGCATGATCGCAGAGGTCATCACAAAAAAGCTGAAAAAACATTGCAGGCCACGTACAATACGGAGGCTCCTGCGTAGGATGGGATTCTCGTACGTAAAGCCCAGAACCGTTCCGCACAAGTCCGCCTCCAAAATGGAGCAGGAGGAGTTCATGCAGCAGTGCAAACAGCTGGTCAGTGAAAAGTCAGCAGAGGATTACACAATGCTGGCACAGGACGAGGCAGGCGTGCAGTTGGGAGCCTGCGGCAGGTACGGCTGGCGGTTCAAAGCCGACGGGTGCGAGGTCGGCGTCGGATTCTCCACCAAGGAGACAAGAATCATCGGAGCAGTTGGCCCTGACGCAGTCCACGTAAAGGTGGTTGAGAGCGTAAACGCAGACACCTTCATAGAGTTTCTCAATGAAATGCGGCAGATATACAAAAAATTCGTCATGTTCCTTGACAACCTTTCTGCGCACAAGGCTGCCAAGGTGTCCAAATACATCGAGTCCACTGACGGGGATGTTATTTTGGTGTACCTGCCCAAGTACACCCCGCAGCTT